>DGRV01000061.1 GCA_002391225.1 Christensenella sp. UBA4379 | reverse complement strand
CCCGGGCGGCAAATCCGCAAGGTACGCATTTTTGCTCCCGCAGAAGTGAAGGTGTCTTCACTTCCGAAGGCATATTCTGCTCCGCAAAAATGCTCCTCGCGGCGTACATGCCGCCGCTGCGGATTTCAATCAGGGGGAAGTCTCCCCCTGATCACCCCCTCCGTCAAAAGGCAAACTCCTTTTGATCTCAGAGGACTGAATAGTTACCAATGATCAGTAAATGAGGTGAGACCCTTTGAAAAAGAAAGGTTGGCTCAAGATCCTGTGCAACCTGGACCTTTTTCTGGCCAGCGTCGCCCTGGCGATTCTGACCCTGGTCACCTTTGCGGCAGTCATCATGCGCTATGTGCTGAAGACGCCGCTTCTGTGGCAGGAAGAGGCCCAGGCCTTCTGTCAGGTCTGGATGATTTTCCTGGGCGCGAGCGTCGCCTTCCGTCAGGGCTCCATCGTCGCCATTGAAATGGTGGTGGACGCCCTGCCCGCAAAAAGCAAGAGGATCATGGAATATATCGTCGATATGATCGTGATCTTCACCCTGACCTTCCTGATGGTCAAATCCCAGCAGTACATCGCCCAGATTTTCGGCCGCACCCACCGCGGCACCCCGATCCTGGGCATCCCCTATGAGCTGATCTACGGCATCGCCCCCTACGGCTGCGCCCTGATGATCATCAGCTATCTGCTTGCCAAGTATCTGCCCAAGTTCGTCAAGCAGATCAACATTGACGTTTCCAACAACAGCGAGGAGGTGACGGCGCAGTGACCCTGGAACTGATCCTGAGCATCGTCGGGGCCATCCTGATCTGCTCCCTTCTCCGCTTTGTGATGAAAAAGCCCTGGGCGGTTTCCGTCCTGGCCGGGCTGATGGTCCTGCTGGCCGTCAATATCCACTGGATCAAGCCGGCCCTGGAATCCGTCGGCACGGCCCTGGGCACCAACGTGGTCCTGGGCATCGCCGCGGTCATGATGCTGGTGCTCCTCTTCATGAAGGTGCCGGTCTTCGTGGCGGTCTTCGCCGCCTCGGCCATCTACTTCCTCTTTAACCCCGGCATCAAAGAGATCATCTTCGGTCAGAAGGCCATCACCGGCACGGAGAGCTCCTCCCTGCTGGCCATCCCCTTCTTCGTCTGCGCGGGCGTGTTCATGAACTATTCCGGCGTTACCAACCGGATCATGAACTTCTGCTCCGCCATCACCGGCCGTCTGCCCGGCGGTCTGGCCCAGGTGAACGTCCTGCTCTCCACCCTGATGGGCGGTCTGTCCGGCTCTAACCTGGCCGACGCCGCCATGGAAGCCAAGATGCTGGTGCCTGAGATGGAAAAGAAGGGCTTCTCCAAGGAGTTCTCCTCCGTCGTCACCGCCGCTTCCGCCATGATCACCCCCCTGATTCCTCCGGGAATCGCCATGATCCTCTACGGCTGCATCGCCAATGTTTCCATTGGCAAGCTCTTTACCTCCGGTATCGCGGTCGGCGGCACCCTGTGCATCGCCATGATGGTGCTGGTTCACTTCATCTCCAAGAAGCGCGGCTATGTGCCGATCCGCACCAAGCGGATGAGCGGCAAGGAATTCTGGGACGCCCTGCGTCCGGCCCTGCTGCCCCTGTGCCTGCCCATCATCATCATCGGCGGCATCCGTCTGGGTGTGTTCTCGGCTACCGAAGCCGGCGCCGTCGCCATCATCTACGCCATCATCCTGGGAATCATCTATAAGGAGCTCAGCTGGCGTTCCATCCTCCAGGCCTGCAAGGAAACCGTGACCACCACGGCCGGCATCATGCTGATCGTGTCCGCAGCTTCCGTGTTCAGCTGGGTGCTGACCAAGGAGCGCGTGCCTCAGCAGCTGACCGAGTTCATCGTCAGCATCTGCCCGAACAAGTACATGTTCCTGATCGCGGTGAACATCCTGGTGCTGATCGCCGGCATGTTCATCGAGGGCAACGCCACGATGATCGTGCTGGTACCCCTGCTGGCCCCCATCGCGGCCCAGTACGGGATCAACGAGATCCAGTTCGCGATGATCTACATCTTCAACAACGCCATCGGCGCTCTGTCCCCGCCCATGGGCACGCTGATGTTCGTCACCTGCTCGGTCACCGGGTGCAAAACGAAGCCCTTCATCAAAGAAGCGGTCCCGTTCTACATCCTGCTGCTGGTCGTGCTGATCCTGTTCACGTTTGTACCGCCGGTCACCACCGGTATCGTGCAGCTGATCTACGGGTCAGTGTAATGCTCGATGGGGGGACACAACCAGGGCCTACCGGCCCGTTCTTCGGTGAAAACTGTCCACCGGACAGTTTTCCGGGCCCTCAGAACCCCCAATCGGAACCCCCCTCGGATTTGCCTCTCGGACCTTCTCCAGGGCCTACCGGCCCGTTCTCGCTGAAAACAGGCCACTGGCCTGTTTTCCGGGCGCTGCGAACCCCGGGCGGCAAATCCGCAAGGTATGTATTTTTACTCTCGCAGGTCAAGCCTGCTTCGCAAAAATTCCTGCCCGGGGCCTGCCGGCCCGTTCTTCGCTGAAAAAGTGCCACCGGCACATTTTCCTGGCGCTCAGAACCCCGCACCGCACATGTCGCTGCTGCGGATTATACTTGGAGGGGTTGCGAGGGCCCGGAGGAAGAGCCAGTGGCTCTTCCTCACCGAGCAACGGGCCGGCAGGCCCTGGTCAAGGCCCCTCCAAACCACCCAGAGATTGCTGATCCCCATAAGCTTGATCTTTTATGAAAAGGGGTTGTTGCAGAAAGTCAACTGCAGCAACCCCTTACTTTTATTCTGTTTCACAAAAGCACATGGGCTGAACGGAGATTGGTTTTCTCGGCTCAGAACCCAATCAAAGCTCCTCCGTCTACCGGGATGCAGGAGCCGGAGATGTAGCGGGCGGCGTCGCTGCACAGGAAGGCGGCGCACATGCCGACGTCCATGGGATCGCCGACGGACTTGGCCGGGATGCGGCCGAGGATTTTGGCCAGGCGGGGCGGGTCGTTGTCGGTGGCCTTGTGGAACATGGGGGTGTCAATCCAGCCGGGGGCGATGGCGTTTACGGTGATCCCAAATTCCGCCAGCTCCGCCGTCAGGGTGTGGATCAGGCCCAGATAGCCGGCCTTGGCGGTGGCGTAGCCGCTGACCATCGGCTGGCCGATGTAGCTGGTCATGCTGGCCTGAAAGAGGATCCGGCCGAAGCGGTTTTCTTTCATGTGGGGCACGAAGGCCTTGGTCAGGGCGAAGGCGCCGACCAGGTGCACGTCCAGCACGGCCTGGTACTCTTCCACCGTCATCTCCCAGATGGGCTTCTTGCAGTGGTTTCCGGCGTTGTTGATCAGAATGTCGACCCGGCCCATTTCAGCAATCAGCCGGTCCGCCAGTTCCTGGGCGTGAGCGGTGTCGGTCACGTCAAATTGAACGTAAAGCACGCGGTCCCCAAATTCCGCCAGGACGTCCGCCACTTCCTCAGCGCTCTTCCGGCCCAGCACGGCAACGCGCGCGCCCGCGCTGACTAGGCAGCGGGTGATGGCCAGGCCAAGCCCCGTGGCCCCGCCGGTGACGACGGCGTTCCGGCCCGTCAGATCGTACCATTTCGCCATGGAAAAGTTGTTCAGCTGGTCCTGTGTAAATGCTGCCATGTGTATGTTTCCTCCTATTGCTCGCAGGCTTTGGTGTACGCCACCTGTTTTTCCTGATATTTGTAGGGGATAAAGAACTCGCGGTGCCCCAGATGTTCGCTTTTCGTCTCCACTCCCCCGGCCGTCTGAACGACCAGGGACACCAGGCGGTCCGTCAGTTCCTCCATCCCGCACTGGCCCGAAAGGACGGGGCTTGCGTCAAAGTCCATATCCTCCCGCATCCGGGCGAAGGTATCCCCGTTCCCGGTGATCTTGACGCAGGGGGACACGGCGCTGCCCACCACGCTGCCCCGGCCCGTGACCAGGAACACGATGTGGGCCCCGCAGCTGATCAGGTCCATCAGCCCCTCGCTGTCGTTGGGGTTGGTGATCCCGAACTGCATCCAGTACGGGTCCGGCGTGGAATCCAGCAGCCAGAGCCCGGGCCTCTCCGGCGGACAGGAGACCTTGATGACCCCCTGGATGGGCCGGGACCCGCTCTTGATGACCGCGCCCATGCTCTTTTCCTCGATGGTGCTCAGGCCTCCGGCGAAGTTGCCGGGGCTCACGGAATACTGGCGGACCCGGCGGCAGTAATCGAGGGCCTTGTCGTAGGTGTAGCGGATTTCCCGCGCCGCCCGCTCGTCCACCGCGCGGCTTAAGAGCCACTGGTCCAGGCCGACGGCTTCGACGATCTCCTCAAAGATCGCGGTGCCGCCGGCGTCCACCAGCCGGTCGAACAGGCAGCCCACCACCACATTGCCGGCCAGGCCGCTGGTGGAGTCGCTGCCGCCGCACTCCGCGCCGATCACCAGGTCGGAAAACCGCATGGACGTCCGGGGCGTCTGCCGAAGGGCGCTCAGGGTGTCCCGCACCCATGTAAGGCCCTTTTCCACGGACCGGGCGGTGCCGCCCTCCTGCTGAATGAACATCCAGGAGGCAGGCTTTTCTTCCTGCGCCGCGATGTCGGACAGCCAGGCGGGCTGGACGTATTCGCAGCCCAGGCCCACCGCCAGCACGGCCCCGACGTTCGGGTGGCGGATCAGGCTGATGAGCAGGTTGACGGCGTACTGGTTGTCGGTACAGCCGTCAAAGCCGACCAGCTCGACGTCCGGGTGCGCTGCCTGAAGCACGATTTGCTGCGCCACGAACTCGGCGCATTTGACGGTATAGAGCACCAGCACCCGGTTGCGGATGCCGGGCTTTCCATGTTTCCGGGCATAGCCCTGCCAGATCAAATCATTCATAGACAGTATCCTTTGGCGCGCCGGTGCGGACGTCCAGATGTCCGCTGCGCTCGTCATAGAGGCTGCGCATGTTGTGCAGATGCACCCAGCTTCCCGCCGGAATGTCCACTGTGGCGCAGCCGATGGTGACCCCGTATTTGACGATCTTTTCGTCCCGGGCGATGTCCTGGAGCGCGATTTTATGCCCGCTGGGGATCTCCTCTTTGGCCGTCACCCCGTCCGTCCGGGCGTCCCCCAGCAGCCGGACCCGGCCGGGGATAAGGGCGGACAGGGCGGTGGCCACGTTGTCCTTCGGGTGAATCTGAAAAGCGGTTTGTTCCATATCTTTTCCTCACAGTACGCCGAAGCGGGCGAAGGCTTCCGTGACCAGCATCCCGTCCTCGATGGCCTTGCGCATGGTTTTTTCGGTGGCGGCCTTTTCCAGCGCCTTGGCGATGACCTCGTCCGCCACGGCCCGCGGGATGATCAGCACCCCGTCCACGTCCCCAAAGACGATATCCCCGTCGTGGATGGTCACCTGGCCGATCTCGATATCGCACCGGTAGTCAAACACATAGGTGCGCACGGAGGAATCCTGGGCCCAGGTGCCGCTGCAGAAGACGGGGAAGTCCTGCTCCAGCACCATGGCGGTGTCCCGGGTGTAGCCGTCCAGCACGGCGCCGACCGCCCCGCGGGCCTTGGCGCTGGCCGTCAGCAGCTCTCCCCACAGAGCGCTGTGATGGGCCCCGGTCGCGATATAGATTTCGTTCGGGCGGAGCTGGTCCAGGGCTTCGGTCATATAGCCGAAGGGCTTCTTGGGGGTGCCGAAGACGTTGTTCTCCAGCACCGTACAGGCGTAGCCGGCCAGCTTCATCCACTTGGTGCCCTGCACGGGGGTGATCAGGGAAGCCGGCACCTGGGACGCCAGGGGGCGGATTTCCGCCGGCAGGAACTGGTGGCAATAGCCTATCTGGTCCAGGATGTCCCCCACCACCGGGGTGTAGAGCTTCTGTTTCATCAGGGAAAACATTTCCTCGTCATTCTGCCATGGTTTGCTCATATCGTTCTCCTATGCTTTTAATCAGTCGGACGGCCAGTCCGGGAGCCCGTGCTTTTACGGGCGCGCCGGGCTGACCGTCCGAGCGTATCACGTTACACTGTAAAGCTGCCGTTGGCGATCCGCTTGCCGTTCTGGCGGGAGAAGAGCATGATGTTCTCCCCGGAGAAGGAGAGGCGGACCTTCTGGCCGATCTTGTAGACCATGCCGCCGAAGACCACGGCCGTCAGCAGGTAGGCGCCGACGCGGATCTTGAGGGTCGTCTCCATGCCGGTGGGCATGGCGGAGAAGACCTCGCCCTCGATGGCCCCGTTGGGATCGATCCGGATGAACTCAGGCCGCACCCCGATGACGAAATCCTCCCGGCCGGGAGCGGGGCGCTTTTCCACCTCCGGCTCTTCGACCCGGGCGATGTGATACGGGAAGGGAACGTCCTTGTTGGTCTTTTCCACGTAGCCGGGGAGCTTCTTTGCCTCCTCCGCCAGGCGCTTTTCCTCCGCCTCCAGCCGGTCGTTTTCCTGATACCAGGAAGCTACGGTCTGGCCGCCTGCGATATGGAAGGAGCCGGTCTGGCCGTCGAAGAAGCGCAGGGCGAGGCCGTCCTGCACCTCCTTGCCGCTGGCCTCGATGTAGTTGATGGAGGGGTTGCCCACGAAGTCGCCGACAAAGAGGTTATTGGGGCGGTTATAGACCGTCAGCGGCTCGTCGTACTGCTGCAGGCGGCCGTTGTCGATCAGGCAGATGCGGGTGGCCAGGGTCATGGCCTCCATCTGGTCGTGGGTGACGTAGACGAAGGTGGACCCGGTGGTCAGGTGCAGGCGCTGGAGCTCGGAGCGCATTTCCAGGCGGAGCTTGGCGTCCAGGTTGGAAAGGGGCTCGTCCATGAACAGCACGCGGGGGCTGGGGGCCAGGGTGCGGGCGATGGCGACGCGCTGCTGCTGGCCGCCGGACAGCTCGCTGGGATAGCGGTCCATGAACTGGCCGATTTTGACGATGGCGCTGACGCGGTCCACCGCACGCTTGATCTCCTCCTTGGTGAGCTTGCGGGCGGGGCCGGTGGCTTTTTCGTCCCGGACGACCTCGCCGTTTTCGTTGACGGAGACGCCCGGCTCGTTGATGTTGGACAGGCCGAAGGAGATGTTCTGATATACGGTCATGTTGGGCCACAGGGCGTAGTTCTGGAACAGGAAGCCCACGCGGCGCTTGTTCGGGGGGATGTTGATGCCCTCGTCGGAGTCGAACACCGGCACCCCGTCGATGGTGATGCGGCCCTCGGTCGGGGTTTCCAGGCCGGCGATCATGCGCAGGGTGGTGGTCTTGCCGCAGCCGGACGGCCCCAGCAGGGTGACAAAGGCGTTATCGCCGATCGTCAGATCCAAATGCTCCACGGCATAGTAGCCGCCCCAGCGCTTGGTGACGTTTTTCAATTCGATTCTTGCCATATCGATCTACCTCTCAATCTGGGATTATTTGCCGCCGCCGATTCCCGAATCGATGCTCGCGCCGGTCAGCTTGTTGACGATCATGTTGAAAAGAAGGATCATCACGATCAGGATCAGGTTGATGCCGCTGGAGAAGGCGTACAGGCCCATCTC
>DGRV01000075.1:34297-46182 GCA_002391225.1 Christensenella sp. UBA4379 | reverse complement strand
CTCGCGTCTGCTCCAGGGCTGCCGGCCCGTTCTCGCTGAAAGCATGCCACAGGCCTGTTTTCCGGGCGCTGCGAACCCCGGGCGGCAAATCCGCAAGGAATGTATTTTTGCTCCGCAGAAGTGGAGGAATTCTCACTTCCCAGCTATGATTCTGCTCCGCAAAAATACCTGCCCAGGGCCTACCGGCCCGTTATTCGCTGAAATTGAGCCACTGGCTCAATTTCCGGGCGCGAATAACCCCGCGCCGGCAAAGCCGGTACTGCGGATTACCATCAGGGGGAAGTTTCCCCCTGATCACCCCCTCTGGCAAGCGTTTCTTCATTATCCTTTTAAATAAAAAAACGTTGATGCCATAGATATTCCTGCCCGAATCATTCCGGGAAATTGTGACAAAATTGTGAAATCGAAAAAAGAATTGAAACAAATTCCCCTTCCCGTTCGTTTATATGAGCGAGTGAGGTGATACATCATGAGCAATCTGCTTACTTTCAAGCCCGAGCAGGGCAGCGACACCCAGATCTATCTGGACGAGACCAACCGCTCCGTCTACGTGGACGGAAAGCGCTACCCGCTGACCGAGCAGGAATACTGCCTTCTCAGCGAGCTGGCCCAGCACCCCGGCGAGCCCGTCTCCCGCGACGAGCTTCTGCGGACCGCCTGGGGGTACATCACGCCGGGCGAGACCAGGACGGTGGACGTTCATGTGCAGCGCCTTCGCAAAAAGCTGGGTTCTGAAACCATCGCCACCGTCTACCGCTTTGGGTATAAGCTCCAGGCGACGCCGGCGTGAGATTAGGGATTAGGGAATAGGCATTAGGGCTGGGAGGGCCCGGAAAACAGCACGGTGTGCTGTTTTCACCGACCAGGGGGCCGGCAGGCCCTGGAAAAGGCATTAGCAATGTAGCGAATGCGTAATTCTTAATGCGTAATGCGTAATTCGGATCAAGAAGGGGATTGGCCTATCCCTCCCGACATTTCTTGCACCTTGGCTTGCGCGTCTGTGCGTGAACCAAGGTTTTTCTTTGTATTTTCGTTGCCTGCGGGGGCGGATTCTGTTATAATGCCCCCATCCCGATGTACGGGAGGGGAGGTAGAGAATGCACAAGAACAATCCGGCGTTTCGCGTCGCCATGCTGGGGGTGCTGGCCGCCCTGAACGTGATCGCCGCTGAAATACTGAAGTTTCCGGTCATCCCCAAGGTGCTGGAGCTCAATTTCGGCTTTGTTCCCCTGGCGGTGGCCGGCATGCTGTTTGGGCCGGTATCCGCGGTGCTGGTCGGCATCGTGGGGGACATCGTTGGCGCGGCCATCTTTTCCGCGGGGGATTTCTATTTCGGCTATACCCTGACCGCCGCCCTCACCGGCCTGTTTTACGGCCTGTTCCTGCACAAGCCGGCGGAGGGCAAGCGCCGCGTCGTCCTCGTCCTGATCGCCCAGGCCCTGGTGTCCCTGATCTGCTTTGCGGGCCTCAACACCCTGTGGGCCTGGCAGATGGGCTACGGCCGGTCCGAAGCCTACATCCGCACCCGGCTGCTGGTGAACCTGGTGGCCTACCCCATCTACTGCCTGGCGGTGCTGCTGATCTGGCGGTACCGCAAGAACCTGGAAAGGGCGGTGCGCGTGTGAACAAAAACGCCCGGCTGATCTTTGACGAACTGCACCGTCTCTATCCGAATCCCCGGCCGGAGCTCGATTTTTCCAACCCCTACGAAACCCTGGTGGCCACCATCCTGTCCGCCCAGTGCACGGACAAGCGGGTCAACGAGGTCACCCCGGCACTTTTTCGGGATTATCCGAACCCCGCCGCCATGGCCGCGGCCGAGCCGGAAACCATCCACGAATACGTCAAAAGCTGCGGCTTTAAATCCAAGGCCGTCAACATCGTCAACGCCTGCCGCATGATCGAAAGCCGCTTCGGCGGCGAGGTACCCCACACCATGGAGGAGCTGACCAGCCTGCCCGGGGTCGGCCGCAAGACCGCCAACGTCGTCCTGGCCTTCGCCTTCGGCATCCCCGCCTTCCCGGTGGACACCCACGTGTTCCGCCTGTCCCACCGCCTGGGCCTTTCGGACGGGGCGACACCGGAGCAGGTCGAAAAGGACGTCACCGCCTTCCTCCCCCGGGAGGAATGGTCGGACACCCATCACTGCCTGATCCTCCACGGCCGCCGCGTCTGCCACGCCAGAAAACCGGAGTGCGCCGCCTGCACCCTCCGCCCCTGGTGTCCTTCCAACGAGGGATAACAAGCGATTTTTTCTTACATTATTATCATCATAAAACCACCGCCGGCAGAAGCAAAGCGCTCTGCCGGCGGTGGTTTCATTTCACTATGCAATTACGCATTACGCATTACAAATTATGAATTTTCCTCTGTCCCTGGTCTTCACAACCTCTTTAATAAAGAACCTGTTTCTCCTTGTTGCATTTCTGACACAATTCCGCTATAATGGGTGTACCGGTCAACCGGTTTTGTACTGTACGTTCAATTCAATGTTTAGAATAACTGCACGGGGAGTGAGTCCGTTTATGCCGCAGAATTATGTATTCATGACAGACAGTGACAGCGATCTGTACTACCGCATCGCTGACGAGCGCAATATTCAGGTGATCAAAATGCCCTACGCCATCGACGGCGTGGAGTATTACGACGACAACGGCCGGTCCGGCGGCACCCATGAATTTTTTCAGCGGATGCGCCAGGGCGCCGTTCCTGTGACTTCCGCGCTGAACACCGACAATTATCTGGAGGCCTTCGAGCCCATCCTGGAAAGCGGGAAGGACATTCTCTTCATCGCCTTCTCCTCCAAAATGTCCGCCACGCTGGAAAGCGCCCGCAAAGCCCGGGAGATGCTGCTGCAGAAATATCCGGAGCGCAAGCTGCTGATCTGCGACACGATGCGCATCTCCGGCCCGATGTCCCTGCTGGTCATCCGCGCCCACGACATGTACCTGGCCGGCGCGTCCATGGAGGAAATCGCCGCCTGGGTCGAACAGAACCGTTTTCGCTTCCAGGCCTGGATGACGGTGGACGACCTGGTCTATTTAAAGCGTGGCGGCCGCGTCTCCTCGACCTCCGCCTTCTTTGCGTCCGTATTGGACATCAAGCCCATCCTCTGCGTTGGCCGCAGCGGCAAGATCGACCCGGCCGAAAAGGTTCAGGGCCGCAAAAAAGCCCTGAAGACCCTGATCGACATGACGGCCCATTACATCGAGGAGCCCGAAAAGCAGGAGATTCTCATCATGCAGGCGGACGTGCCGGAAGAGGCCGAGCGGCTCAAAGCCCAGCTCCTGGCCCGCATCCCCGGCATCAAGAGCATCCGGCTGCAGGACGTCGGCCCGGTCATCGGCGCTCACTGCGGCCCCGGCACCATCGCCGTCTGCTTCTACGGAAAAGAGATCGATATATAATGATCTGTTCTCTGTGCCCCCGTCAATGCTTTGCCGAGCGCGGCGAAGCAACCGGCTCCGGCTTCTGCGGGGCCGGCACCCTGCCCCGTCTGGCCAGGGCAGCCCTGCATTTCTGGGAAGAGCCCTGTATTTCCGGCGCCCGCGGAAGCGGCGCCGTCTTTTTTTCCCACTGCACGCTTCGCTGCGCCTTCTGCCAGAACATGGACATCAGCCACGAGGCCTTCGGGAAAACCATCTCCGTCCGGGCACTGGCGGATATTTTCCGCCGACTGACGGACGAAGGGGCCCACAACATCAACCTGGTCACGGCCACCCACTTTGTGCCCGCGGTCCTGGAGGCCCTGTCCCTGTACCGTCCGCCCGTTCCCATCGTGTGGAACTCCAGCGGCTATGAGACGGCCGAAACCCTCAAGATGCTGGAAGGAGCGGTGGACATCTATCTGCCGGACGTTAAGCACGTATCCCCGCGCCTGTCCGCCCTGTGCGCCGGCGCGCCGGATTATTTCGCCTTCGCCGCCCCGGCCGTCCGGGAAATGTGCCGCCAGACCGGCGCCCCAACTTACGACGAAGCGGGCATGATGCAAAAAGGCACCATCGTCCGCCACCTGATCCTCCCCGGCTGCACGAAGGACAGCATGCGCGTGCTGGATTTTATCCACGACGAACTGCCCCCCGGCACCCCGGTGAGCCTCATGCGCCAGTACAGCCCCGTGCCGCAGTGCCATGTCAAGGGCCTGGACCGCCGGATCACGGACGAAGAATATGACCGGGTCTTCCAATACCTGCTCGACCTGGGCCTGACCGGTTACTTCCAGGAAAAAAGCTCCGCCACCCGGGCATACACCCCGCCCTTCGACCTGACCGGCGTATCGGCCCCGGCGGAAGAGGAGGAAAACCCATGATCAGGCCCTGCTATCAGGAGGCTTATAACGAAGGCGTCCGGCTGCGCGGCGAGACCCTTTCAGATCAGACGCCCGATCATCAAAGCCATGTGGAAGCCCATTGGAAAAACGCGCTGACCGAGTGGATCGCCAGCGAAAAAGCCTTCCGTGAGCCGATGGATTCCTATGCCTATCGCGAACATCTGCGCCTCCACGGCCGCGCCGCGGGACAGACCGGTGATTTTTGCTGGGAATCCGTTTTCACGGTTCATGAGCGGTCGGCCTTTTTCCCCTACCGCCACGTCGTCCGCCTGGAAGAGGACGACTGCTGCAACATCATCCGGTTTCTGGCCGCGCATTTTGACTGGCCGCCGGACAGGATCCTTACGCAAATCAAAGGCTGCTGTGAAACGGTTTCCCGAAAGAAGGCGGGGCCGGACAAGGGCGGGCGCGAGCTCAAGGGCTGGGGACGGGCGGTTTTTCTTCTGATCATGGCACTGTTTTTGATCCTGCTGCTGATCGACCTCAAAAACTCCCCGATCCTCCGGGGCATGCTGATTTTTTCGTTTCCGGTATATCTGGCCGCTTTTCTGTACAGGCAGAAGGCGGAGCAAAGCATCCAGTACGCGATCCGGACCGCCTCTGATCCCGCCAGCGCTTTGGAGCGGCTCTGCGATGCGTACGCCTCCCCGCTGGTCCGCTACCATTCCGTGATCACCAAGACAGCCGATTTCATGCCGCTGATCTATCTGGTCCTCTTTGTGATCCAGCGTTTTCTGTCTTCCCGCTGAAGGTATCTGATAGAAAAGGAGGATGTTCATGAAACAGTTTTTCATCACCCTGCTGGCTGTCGTCTTAATGTTTTACGCGATGGGGCATCAGGGAGAGCCCACCTTGCAGGACATGATGGGCTCCGCCGATTCATCCGCCTATCAGAACCGGATCCTTGGCGTCGGCTTCCGCTGTCCCGGCTATCGTTTCATGGGACAGGAGGAACTGCTGAGGAACTGGGACATAGACCCTTCCATGCTGTCCCTTCCTGCCAGGGACGTCCTTGACAGGCACAGCTCCGTTCGCCTGATGTCCGCCTCTCCCTCCAATCCCTATGAACAGGCCTATATCACTTTGGTTTCCATCGGGCGGAACGCTTCGTGGCTTGCGAAACTCAATGAAAATGAATTGCTGGAATATGTCCTTTCCGTTGTGGAACCGGACGGCCCTGATCTGAATCTTCAGGATACTCAGCTCGTCTCTTATTCCATCGACGGCCGGACGGTGCCCTGCGTTCACTTTGCCTACCAGCCCGGCGGCCTCCTGGGGTATCATTCGATCTTCCATGTTTTTCTGTCCGGCGACTATCTTGTGTTCCTGGAAGCCAGAGCTCCTTCCGAATCCTCCGCGAAATATATCCTGTCTCATTTCTTCTGGTATCATGACACGTGATCCTCGGTTCATGTGTCTCGTATTTGCATCATCCTTACCGGCCACCGGAGAAAATGTATGAAAAGACCGCTTTCCCTCCTGCTCGTCCTTTTCTTCCTGGCCCCATCCCTCGCCCCGGGCACGTCCGCCTATACCTTCGGTAACAGCCAGCCGGACCGGGCTGCCTTTGAACGCGCCCTTTCCGTGTTTCATACCTGCGCGTTTTCGGCCGAATACGTAAACAACGGCCGGAATTACCTGATCCGCTGGGATCAGCCCCTCCGCGTCTTCGCCAGCGGCAGCCCCACCCGGCAGGATCTTGAAAACCTGGACGCTTTTCTCAAGGCCCTCCAAACCAACGTCCCCCATCTGCCCGACATCTCCCGGGTCGACAGCGAAAGCGACGCCGGCATCGTCATCCACTTCTGCCCGCTCCACCAGATGGCCTCCCTGGTGCCCGACTACGACAGCGGCAATTGGGGCTTTTTCTACTACGAGTACGCCGCCTACCGGATCCATACCGCCGTCATCGGCATCGCCACCGACGTGACCACCCAGCGGGACCGAAACCACCTCGTCCAGGAAGAGCTGGTCGGCGCCCTGGGCCTGACCAACGACCACTGGGACGACAAAACCAGCATCCTCTATCAGGGCTGGACCACGACCCAGTCCCCGTCCCCCCTCGACTGGCAGATGCTGAACTTTCTCTATTCCCTCCTGACCCATCCGGGGGATCAATGGGAAACGGTGGAACGGGCGCTCAGAAATGCCGTTTCATGATCCAATTACAGAGCACTCAACTTTTCTCATAGAAATAATCAATTTCATAAAAGCCAGAGGGCGCAGGCTCAAAACCTGCGCTCCCCTTTTTTGTTGATCAGTCAATCCATCTCATCCACACGGGCTTTCAGTCTCCGTAGTAAATCACTGCAGAATCAAGCTGATCGTTGCCGTTCTTGTTGACATTCACCGCTTTCCATTGTTCCAATGTACCAGCATAATGAATATTTTCAAGGCTTGGACAATCAGCAAAAGCATACCCGCCGATTTCGGTTACAGTTATCGGAATCCAAATATCCGTGAGGTTCTCACATCCGCCAAACACTGCGTCTCCTATTTTCGTTACTCCTGAGGGGATGATGATGCTGGTCAGCCGAGCACAATCTATGAAAGCAGAAGCGCCGCCGTAATCGCCCATCTTGAAATCTTCTAGATACCAGTGCCACCCAGCGGTGATATCCGTGACTCCATCCGGAATCGTATACGAATTTCCCGGATGATTGGCTGGGTATTTTATCAGTTCATGTTTTCCCGCATCGAACAGAACACCACTGATATCCGAATACGTCGTATTATCGGGATCTACATGAATATCGGTCAGAGCGGAACACGAATTGAACGCATCATATCCTATCACGGTTACTCCAGCGGGAATCGTGATCTCCGTCAATCCGGAGCAGGCGGCAAATGCGCTGTCTCCAATAGTTGTCAGGCTTTCCGGAAGCGTTAAGCTGGTTATATTTGAGTAGCCCTCAAAAACCTTATTTCCGATTACGGTGATTCCTTCCATTAAAACGACATGCTGAACCAGATCCCTGTATAAATCAACATCCCATGGCACCGGATTCAGAAGCGCCCCACCCGAAACGGTCAGCTCGCCACCTTCCGTAAGTACCCAGGAAATATCATGATTCATGCTATAGCCTAGATAAGACACTTGAGCACCATAAAACGCGTCGTTTCCGCTTTCATCCACCGTCATCGCATTCCACTGCTCCCAATTCCCCTGATAATAAATATATTCGAGACTGTAGCAGCCGTCAAAAGCATAACCGAATATACTTTGTATGCTCTGCGGAATATGAACGATCCTCAAATTTACGCAGTTTTCGAAAGTCTGGCTGTAGATCTGGGGCACGTTTTCAGGAATGATCACTTCTGTCAGTTCCACGCAGCCATTAAAAGCGACAGCGTTAATGGCCGTAACACTCTGCGGTATTCTGAAAACACCTGTTTTTGCGCCAGCACAGCAAAGAAGCCTCGTCATATCTTTGCTGTAGAGTAAGGCACCTCTTTTTCTGAAACACAAAAGGACGCAGCCTTTCACTGCGTCACAAAGAAACCTTGACCGGGCAAGACAGAATAATGCTTGCTTGAAGCATTGTCCGCAATTCTGCAACATCTGTCATGCCCCTTCCTGCATTGGAAATACATCCTCATGCAACGGTGTATTTTTTACTCGTTTCATTGTAACACAGGCATTTTCAGCCTGCAAGGGGAATTTTTCGTACATAATAGAAAAAGCACAGGAAATCTATCACCCACGAGAAAAACACCAAAAAATCACTCGTTTTCTTGCAGAGGCACTGATTCCGTTGTATGATATGAACGTAAAGAGATCGGGTTTTCCTGATTGACATAAGGAGGCTGTATTGATGGATATCCAGATCATCCGCGCGAAAACACTCAAACCCAAGCCGGACCAGAACAATCTCGGCTTCGGCCGTTACTTTACCGATCATATGTTCCTGATGGACTACGACCCGGAAAACGGCTGGCACGACGCCCGCATCGTCCCCTACGGGGACCTGCAGCTGAGCCCGGCCTCCGCCGTGCTCCACTACGGGGCGGAAATTTTCGAGGGCATGAAGGCCTACCGCCGGCCCGACGGGCAGATCCAGCTGTTCCGCCCGATGGAGAATTTCAAGCGCCTGAACAACTCCGCCGAGCGCATCACCCTGCCCGAGGTGGACCCGGACTTCGTCCTGAAGGCCCTCAAGACCCTGATCGACCTGGAGCGGGACTGGGTGCCCTCCCTGCCGGGAACCTCCCTGTACATCCGCCCCTTCCTGATCGGCACCGACCCCTTCTTAGGGCTCCACACCCTGCAGAAGGCCCTGTACTGCGTGATCCTCTCCCCCGTGGGCAGCTACTATAAGGAAGGGCTAAACCCGGTCAAGATCATGATCGAGACCGAGGACGTCCGCGCCGTCCGCGGCGGCACCGGCTACGCCAAGTGCGGCGGCAACTACGCCGCCAGCAACCGCGCCGGCCACAAGGCCGAGCTCAAGGGCTATTCCCAGGTGCTCTGGCTGGACGGCGTGGAGCGCAAATACATCGAGGAAGTCGGCGCGATGAACGTCATGTTCCAGATCGGGGACACCATCGTCACCCCGAAGCTGACCGGCTCCGTCCTGCCCGGCATTACCCGCAAGAGCTGCGTGGAGCTGCTGCAGAAGCACGGCTATAAGGTGGAAGAGCGCCTGCTCTCCGTGGACGAGCTGAAAGACGCCATGAAGGCCGGCACCCTCAAGGAAGCCTGGGGCACCGGCACCGCCGCCGTGGTCTCCCCCATCGGCGAGCTCTCCTACGACGGCGAAAAGTACACCGTCGCCGGCGGCAAGATCGGTCCTCTGACCCAGTGGCTCTACGACACCCTGACCGGCATCCAGTGGGGCAAAACCGAAGATCCCTACGGATGGACGGAGATTGTCTGATTCCTTTCCTTTTCGCAAAAAATCGCGCGGGAAATCTTTACTTTCCCGTGCGATTTTCTTATAATTAGTAAAGAAT
Organism: Christensenella sp. UBA4379; assembly: GCA_002391225.1. Lineage (GTDB taxonomy): Bacteria > Bacillota > Clostridia > Christensenellales > Aristaeellaceae > UBA4246. Next base: position 36,899 of record DGRV01000075.1, on the reverse strand, counting down.
CACCTTTCCGGAGGGCTTGCTTCATGATTTCCTACGAGGGCCTGCACAGACTGCTGAAAGAAAAGCGGATCACCATCTCCTCTCTCTCGTCCTCCCTGGGCATTTCCTCCCGGACCATCGCCAAAATCAACCGGGGAGAAAAAGTATCTGACCGCATCCTGGAGAAAATGGCCGGTTTTCTTGGCTGCGGGATTTCCGACCTGTGCAGAACGCTTTCCGACAACCCGCTTCTTCAGCGGCTCCGGGACGAAAAGAAGGCCGGCCTTTCCGGCGGCCTGTATCACGAACTGCAGATACGGATGACCTACAATTCCAACCATATCGAAGGAAGCCGGCTCACAGAAAAGCAGACCCGGCTGATTTTTGAAACGAATACCATCACCAGCGAGGACGTTCTGCCGGTAGACGATATTCTGGAAACTGTGCATCATTTCAGGGCCGTGGACCATGTGATCGACACTGCGGAAGAAGAGCTCACCGAGGCGGAAATCAAAAACCTGCACCTGATCCTGAAACAAAATACCAGGGACGCCTCTCTTCCCTGGTTCGCCGTAGGTGATTATAAAAAACAACCAAACATGGTGGGCGGTTATGAAACCGCTCCGCCTGCCTCCGTCCCAGAACGGATGAAAACGCTTCTCCAGCATTATCATCAGCTGGAAATCATAACGATCAGGGATATTGTCACCTTTCACGCTGAATTTGAAAAAATCCATCCTTTTCAGGATGGAAACGGACGGGTCGGGCGGCTGATTGCGCTGAAGGAATGTCTTCACCACAAAATCATTCCCTTTATCATCGAGGACACAAAAAAATACTACTATTACCGCGGTCTGTCTGAGTGGGACAATGAACCAGGCTGGCTCATGGATACCTGCCTGGACGGGCAGGATGCCGTGATCCGCCTGCTGGACGCCCTCGGCATCCCCCATTGAACGTCAGGAGTTCTCTTTTTCCTTCTGCGCGGGCTGTCCCTGGGACGCCCGTTTTTTCCACGCCCCGGACAGGAGATACACGCTGCCGATCAGGAAGGGGACCAGGCCGGCGAAGGCGTTGCCGTACCAGAAGCCGCGGATGCCCCAGCCCAGGGTGACGCCCAGCAGCAGGGCCAGGCCGATGCGGGCGGCCACCCCGTCCAAGAGGGCCACCATCAGGTTCAGGAAGGAATGGCCCGAGCCGTTGATCAGCGCGAAGGAAGCCGGGCGCAGCGTGGCCCCCAGGTACTGCACCATGGCGATGGGCACGTAGGTGACCGCCATGGCGAGGACCGCCGGGTCGTCCGAAAAGATGCCGAACAGCCATTCGGGCTTCAGCCAGGTGATCAGGGCGAAGACAGAGGCGGGGATCGCCACCACCCACAGAGCCGTCCAGACCACCTTGGGCACGCGCCGGATCTTCCCGGCGCCGAGGGCCTGGGCGATCATCGCCCCGCCGGCGGAGGAAATGGCCTGGGACACCACGCCGATCATTCCCTCCAGCTTGCGGGCGACGCCGGTCACGGCCACCGCCGTCGTGCCGTAGGTGTTCACGTAGGAATTGACGAAGAGCATCGAAAACGTCACCGCCGCGGACTGGATCACCATGGGAATCCCCAGGGAGACCAGCGGCCGGATCACCTGCTTCCCGATGCGAAAATGGCGGGGCTGAAAGTCAAAATAGATTTCCTCCCGCTTGAGGTACAAAAGGCGCAGCGCAAAAATGAAGCTGACCGCCTGGCCGATCACGGTAGCCAGGGCCGCGCCCAGCGGGCCCATCCCCAAGGGGCCGACAAACAGCAGGTCCAGCACGACGTTGACCACCGAGGCGATGGCGATAAACTGGAAGGGGTGCCTGGAGTCCCCCATACCGCGCATGATAGCCGAAACCAGGTTGTAGCCGTAGATGAACACGACGCCCAGCACGCAGGTAATGCAGTACTGCCGCGTGTACTCCCAGATTTCCGGCGGGGTGTTCAGCCAGCGGATGATGTCCTGATAGATCAACAGGAACACCGCTAAAATCACCACGGCCAGGCTCATCAGCAGGGTGAACAGGGTGCCGACCATCTCCCCGATCAGGTCCTTGCGCTGCTCCCCCACGTAACGGGAGATCAGGATCTGCCCGGCGTTGGAAAAGCCCATGGCGACAAAGGTGATCAGCATCAGCACCTCGCCGCCGATGGACACGGCAGACAGGCCTTCCGTGCCTACGAAATGGCCGACCACCATCATGTCGACCATGTTGTACACCATCTGCAGGAAGCCGGACAGCAGCATCGGCGTCGCGAACCGCAGCATGGTGCCCGGCACGCTTCCGACCGTCAGGTCCTGGATGATTCTCTTCTCTTTCTTCATACCGTCCCGCCCTTTAACAACTCGATTCCTTCTGCATGATAGCATAATCAATGGGCCGCCGCAAGCACATTTTTCTCTCCGAAGTCAGAGATTTAATCAATTAAAATCAATAACAGATCTAACGCCCGCCAGAGGGGGTGATCAGGGGGAAACTTTCCCCTGATGGTAATCCGCAGCGGCGACATGCGCGGCGCGAGGAGTATTTTTGCGGAGCAGAATGTACCATGGGAAGAGACGAACTACCCCACTTCTGCGGAGCAAAAATACAT
>DGRV01000075.1:16251-34236 GCA_002391225.1 Christensenella sp. UBA4379 | reverse complement strand
CTTGCGGATTTGCCGCCCGGGAGCCCTGTTAAGGGCGAGAGGCAAATCTGTCGGGGGGTCCCGTAGGGGGGTCGCAAGACCCCCATGCGATAACTATATGTGCCCGTCCCATAGGTATCGGCTCAAATCCACCCTGCCGCCGACGACGGGGACGCCCTCTTCCTCCAGCATCAGGATTTGCCGGTTGACCCCGCCAAAGGCAAAGGCCGAAGACGGTTCGCCGAAGCGGTTGACCACCCGGTGACAAGGAATCACGCCCGGCTCGGGATTGACGTGCAGGGCGTAGCCCACCACCCGGCTCCAGCGCGGGTTGCCCGCCAGCGCCGCGATCTGCCCGTAGGTCGCCACCCTGCCCATGGGGATTTTCCTGACCACCTCATAAATCTGCTCAAAGGAGTTTTTCATCCGTGCCGCCTTCTTCCCGTTTTCCGTCCGTCCGTTTTTCCGGCCCCGTACTTTATCATACCACGGAGCGGGTCGGCTGACAACGATTCCTTTGAGCCCACAGTTGACAATCGCTCTTAGATGCGTTAATCTGATCATAGCTGAATTCTGCCGTTCCGCTGCCACCGGCCCACCGCCGTGCGTATCAACCAGTGTTCCGGCAGGAACAAAAAGCAAAAGATTAACAGAAAGGAAACCAATACAATGAAAAAGATCGTAAGCATTTTCCTGGCCCTCACCCTGGCCATGACGCTGCTGTGCGTCTCTGCCGGCGCGGAAGAATACCCGCAGCCCGAAGGCGGAAAGAAGTTTGAAACCAACTGGGCCATCTTCGGGATGACCGTGGAAATCCACTACGAAGAGGAAGGCTACCGCGTCTACATCAAGTCCTCCGATCCCGAGCAGCATCAGGGCACCGAGTGGGAATACTCCTGCTCCTACAACGAGGAACAGGACGCCCTGCTGTCCATCTCCTCCTCGAAGAACAGCTACACCGAGGACCCGGCGACCGGCGACCTCCAGCGCGGCCCCTTTGAATACCAGGAAACCGACAACGCGGACCAGACCACCGTCTTCACCATCGACCAGGAAGGCTTCCTGCTTTGGAAGGACGGCCGCGGCCAGGACGGCGCGGACCTGCAGTTCGCCAACATCGGCGCTTTCCAGGGCTTCTGGAAGAGCGAGGACGGAAAAACCTACGCCGACATCTCCTGGTGCGATTCCGAAGAGGGCGACGATTACGGCTACAACGTGTTTCTCCATGACGAGGGAGAAGATACCTACGCCGAATACAGCATGCACGGACTGTATGATGCCGCCACCGGCAAGCTGACCGTGACCGGCCAGGTGACCGTCTACACCAAGAACGCCGCCGGCGAATACGTCGCGGAAACGATCCCGAACGACCCCGAAACCCCCACCGAGCTGATTTTCTCCCAGGTGAGCAACGGCAAGATCCTGCTGGAGCGGGAGAATGGTATTGAACTTATTTATGATCTCATGGGCGGAGATTCTCAGGGCTGAAGCCGTCGTAAGGGGGACTCCCCCTATACCCCAACGTGCATATTTGCGCCAGAGCGTGTTCACACGGTGTGTGAGCACGCTCTGTTGATATTGCGTCTTGACAACCAAGTCCGCTTTTCATATTCTTAATCCATAGGAGGGAATGCCGTATGCTTTCTTATCTGATTGTCGGGTCCGGTTACCGGGCTGAATATTTCGGGCGGGTCGCCCGGACATACCCGGACCTGTTTCGGGCCATGTTTCTTTGCCGCTCGCAGGAAAAGGCCGCTCTGATGACGGAGCGGACCGGGGCGGCCGCCACCACCTCCCTGGCGGAAGGGCTTTCCTTCCGGCCGGATTTCGTCGTTGTCGCCGTGGACCGGGGGCACATGGCAGACGTCATCGAGGAATGGGCAAATCGTGGCTTTCCCGTCGTCTCGGAGACGCCTGTCGCCTCCACCTACGCCCAGCTGGAGCAGATAGAGGCCCTTGGGCAGAAGGGGGCAAAGATCGTCAGCTGCGAGCAGTACCCGCGCCAGCCCATCCTGGCCGCCGGCCTGCGGGAGATCGAAGCCGGAACCATCGGAACGCCGTCTTCCCTGTACATCTCTCTCCTGCACGACTATCACGCCGCCGGCCTGATCCGCCGCGCGCTGCAGATCAGGCAGGGCGAAACCTATACGATAAGCGGGGCCGTTCAGCGGGCCCCCGCCGCCCAGACCGATTCCCGATACGGGGCCTTTTATGACGGGCGGATGGACCTGGCCGAGCGCACCGCCGCCATCATCTGCTTTTCCTCCGGAAAGCAGGCGATCTATGATTTTTCTCCCCTGCAATACCGCTCCTACATCCGCTCCCGCCACCTGACCGTCCGGGGCAGCCGCGGCGAATGGACGGACACCGCCGTCCTCTACCTGGACGAGGACAACCAACCCCAGCGGAAAATGCTGCTGCCGGTCCTGTCCGAACGCTACCACTGCCTCGACACCCAGGCCCTGCGGGACCGGCGGCGGAACTGGACCGCCGAGCTCGCCCCGGATACCGTGCAGGACGAATTCGCCATCGCCACCCTCCTGCTGGACATGGCCGACTATCTGAACGGCGGGGAAAGCCCCTATCCCCTGTGGGAAGCGATCGAGGACGCCCGGTTCTGGCTGGAGCTGGAGAAGCTGCGGACATGAAAAAACCGGATTGCTTTCGCAATCCGGCAAAAGGAGGAGGCGTTACTTCTTAGTTTTTCTATCAGATAGGCAGGTAGATGTAATAACCCGCAGTGATGTCGTTCGCGTTCTTGATGCTGGGGTTCAGGGCCATCAGCTTCTTGACGGTGGTCCTGTTGTTGCTGGCCAGGAAGCTCAGGGTGTCACCCTTCTGGATCCGGTAGATCAGGCAGTTTCTCTTGACAGGCAGCACTTTGCGGGAACCGCCGACGCCGCCGGCCACATCTTCCATTTCGTTTACGTTGAGCTCGTTCACGTTCATTTCCTTGATTTCCATGGTCTTTATCTCCTTTACGCTTTGCGTTTCTTTCTGTTTTCACCGGGCGTTCTGTTTCATCCCGGACACTTATTGATACGCAGGGCCTAAGGGAGATGGCAGTAAAGAACAAGAAAAATCTTATTTTTTAACCGCGAGGCCGGATTGGCAGCGTCTTCCTTTCCCGCTGTCCATGGGTCCCGCGCACAGCACAGCAGCCCCAGCGCACCTGATCAGATGCGCCGGGGCTGTTCGTTTCCAAAATATCATGCGATTTTCACACGGCTTCTAACACTATATGATGCGAAAGCAGCTGCTTATTTTCCACTATTTCCCGTGATAAACATTGCAATATCCCGCAGGACCCCTTCGTCAACCCTGGCGGGGCGGGCGTACGCGGCGGCGCCCTCCGATTTCTGTCCGGCCGTAAAGCAATGGGTCAGGCCGGGATAGGAGATCAGCCGCCAGTTTTCTTTTTGCCCGACGGCCTCCTTCCACATGTCAAAGTCCGTCATGGTCACCTGGTAGTCTTCTTCCCCCTGCAGCAGCAGGACGGGCTGCCGGATTTCCCTGGCGGCCTCCAGGATGTCATAATTCGCCAGCCACTTCCAGTAGGACGAATAGACGCCCGCAACCATATCGTCTTCGGTGAGGGAATCCAGACCCCGCAGCCTGTCCAGCTCCGCGAAGAGGGCATCCTTTTCCGCCTGCTGTTCCGCGGTGACCTGCGGCAGCAGGGAGTAGAGGAAGTCGTACTGCTCCCGCATCAGCTCCTCCATCGGCCGGGGCGAGGCGGCCATCATGATGAAGCCGCTGACCGCCTGATGGACCTGCTCCAGTTCCCGGGCGATGGCGGGCACGGCGTTGCCGCCCAGGCTGTGGCCGAGCACATAGATCCGGGCCGGGTCGATCTTCTCCTGCCCCGCCAGGAGTTGCACCGCGTGAACGGCGTCCTCGATGGTTTCATCCACCAGCGAAATATCCTTCCTACCAGCCAGCTCCGCGCCGTATTCATAGGTCCGCTTATCGAAGCGGTAGACCGCGATCCCCCGCTCGGCCAGTCCCTCCGCCAAATCCCGGAAGGGCTTCAGCTGGCCGATGGTTTCGTCCCGGTCACTAGGGCCGGAGCCCTGGAGCAGCACCACGGCCGAGAAAGGGCCGTCGCCTTTGGGCAGGGTCAGCGTCCCCGGCAGCTCCCCGCCGAGGGCGGGCACCGGGAGGGCCAGCGCCTTCCTCTCCAGGTTGTCCGAAGCCGCCTCTTCTTCCCGGCCGCCGGTATAGGGGCCGGTCTGCAGACCGGCAATTTCCCCCTCCTCCGTGACCAGGATCAGGTCCACCGGCATCACGGAAAAGACGCACGGAATGTAAAACACCTGATAGCCCTTGAGTTCCCCGGCATAGGCGGCCCCGATCTGCTCCGCCTTTCCCAGGGAAGCCAGGGACTGGGCCAGCCCCTTCATGCCGCCGGACAAAAGGGTGGCCATCTTCATCTGCGCCGTCATGGCCCAGGCCCCGTCCAGCGCTTCCGGGTGATCCCCCAGAAAGGTCTGAATCCATTCGTCCGCGTCCGCCGGCGTCAGGACCAGGCGGCCGCTCTGCCATTCCGCCAAAGCGGCGCACCAGGGCAGCATCACCAGGACCAACGTCCATAAAAGCAGGTAAAACATCCTCTTTTTCATGGCATTTCCTCCCCTTTTCTTCTCCGGTTCATCCTTCCGCCAGGCGCCTTACCGTTTTTCCTCCCAGACCAGACGGCTCACCTCGGTATCCGGTCCTTCGTCCATCACAAAACGCATATAGGCCCAGAAGCGCTGGTCCCCGCTCTCGGCCCAGAGACGGTAGGCCTCGTCCTCCCGCCAGGAGGGATCCGCCTTCTGATAGGTGCCGGAAAAGTACGCCAGGTTGAAGCGGGCGGCGTAGTCCAGCATCAGCTTCTTTGGTTCCTCCGGGACGGCCGCCAGGCCGGCGGAAGCCATGGTCCGCACGATATCGGAAAACCAGTTCCGGCTCAGCTCCAGCAGGCCTTCGGGCAGGAACGCTTCCCGGAGGCTTTTGGCTTCGTAACGAAAGCCCTGTTCCTCCGACAGGGTCACGACCGCGTAGCGGTGGGGCCAGACGGAGAACGCCCCGGACGCGGCGTCCGTTACGCCTTTTTCAGAGTCGATGTTCTGCACATGCATGTGGCCGGAGAGGTTCAGGGGGACCCCGGCCTCCGCCAGCAGGTCCAGCATCTGCTCGTTGCCGAACATCAGATAGTTGTCCTTCGTAAACTCCGTATGCGCCACTAAGTTTTGATGGGTCGCCGTCATCACCCGGACGCCGGACGCCTTCGCCTGACGGAGGGCTTCTGTCAGCCAGTCCGCGTGCGCTTTCATAAAAACGCCGAAGGCCTGGGGGCAGTAAGTGACGTCCGTCATCAGCGCCCAGAGCTCATCGCTCACCGGGGCGATATAGGAACAGCCCGCCCCGCCGGGCAACATGAAATCCTGGTAAATTTCCTTGAATTCTTCCTCGTTCACGCTTTCCGTAGTATAATAGCTCCTGCGGCTGAAGCCCGCCGGGCGGGTGTTCATATCGTGGTTGCCGGGAATCACCCAGACCGGGACGCCGGACGCCTCCACCTTGGAAAACCAGGCCGCCAGGTCAAGATGGCTCTGCTTCTCCCCGTTGAAGCTCAGGTCGCCGGTCACCAGCAGGGCATCCGGCTTTTCCTCCTGGATCTCCCGGTACAGGGCGTCCAGCAACTCGTCCCCGTACTGGGTCAGCTTCCCATCGCTGCCCTTCAGGATTTCTACAAAGATTTCACTGTCCTCATACAGCGGCCGCGCCAGATAATGAATGTCCGTCACCGCCATCACCTTCGTTTCCGCCGCAGCCCCCACCGCAAGTCCCAGAGCCACCAAAATCGTCCACAAAACGGTCAAGCGTTTCATTGATTATCCTCCAGGATGGTATATAAAAAAACGTATGTCTTCAATCTACTCGATACTATTGCAGATCTCACGCCTGCCAGAGGGGGTGATCAGGGGGAAACTTCCCCCTGATTGAAATCCGCAGCGGCGGCATGTACGCCGCGAGGAGTATTTTTGCGCAGCAGAATAATACCTGGGAAGTGAAAACCCCATCCCTTCTGCGGAGCAAAAATACATTCCTTGCGGATTTGCCGCCCGGGAGTTCCGTAGGAACGAGAGGCAAATCCGTCGGGGGGTTCCGTAGGGGGGTCGCAAGACCCCCATGCGATCCAAGTTCAGTCGAAGACTGAACTTGGAAAAAAAGAACCGGCCCACAGGTCGGTTCTTTCTGAATTCGTATATTACACCAGCTCGAGAATGACCATCTCGGCGGCGTCGCCGCGGCGGGGGCCCTTCTTGATGATGCGGGTGTAGCCGCCGGCGCAGCCCTTTTCCTGGTTGCGGGCGCGGTACTTGGGTCCGTACTCACGGAACACCTTTTCCACCACGGGGTGCTTGTTGTCCTTCGTGCGGTCCCGGTACAGCTTTTTGCTCTCGTCGTCTTCCTTGGGGAGCTTCGCCTCGTACAGGTAGGACATCATGATGCGGCGGGCAGCCAGCTTGCTGGGGAGGTCGTTGGTCACGGTCTCCTTGACAATCTGCTTCTTATCGTTGGTGAATTCTTTTTCCACATCCACGGTCTTGTCATATTCGCGGACCGCGAGCGTGATCATTTTATCTGCGATGCTGCGGACTTCCTTGGCGCGGGCCTCGGTCGTCTCGATGCGGCCGTTCCACAGCAGCTGCGTGGTCAGTCCGCGGAGCATGGCTTTGCGCTGGCTCGCGGTGCGGCCCAGCTTGCGCTCCAATGCCATATGTCGTTTCCTCCTATTTATTCTTCCGTGGCGCGCAGGCCCAGGCCAAGGGCCTGCAGCTTCTGCTCCACTTCCTCAAGGCTCTTTTTGCCCAGGTTCCGGACCTTCATCATGTCCTCCTGGTTCTTCTGTACAAGCTCGTTGACGGTGTTGATGCCGGCACGCTTCAGGCAGTTATACGCACGCACGGACAGATCCAACTCTTCGATGGTCATGTCCAGCAGACGCTCGCTCTTGGTCTCCTCCGGCTCGGCGACCGGGGCGGGAATCGCCTGTTCAGTCAGGCCGCAGAAGAGCGACAGCTGCTCGGTCAGGATGCGGGCCGCCGAGGAAATCGCTTCCTCGGGGTTGATGGTGCCGTCGGTCGTCACTTCCAACGTCAGCTTGTCATAGTCGGTAATCTGACCGACACGGGTATCCTCCACCGCGTAGTTGACCTTGCGGATCGGGGTGTAAATCGAATCGATCGGGATCACGCCGATGGGGCTCTGGGGATCCTTGTTCTTATCCGCCTGGACGTAGCCGCGGCCGTGATCCAGGGTGATGAACATGTGCAGGCGGGCGCCGTCGTCCAGCGTGGCGATGTGAAGGTCGGTGTTGATGATCTCCACTTCGTCGTCCGTCTTGATGTCTCCGCCCGTGAAATCACAGGGGCCGACCACGTCGATCTCGATCTTTTTCGTGCCGTCAGAGAAGAGCTTGAGCGCCAGTTCCTTGAAGTTGAGAATGATTTCGGTGACATCTTCCTTGACGCCCGGAATGGTGGAAAACTCGTGCTGTACCCCGTCGATCTGGACGGAGGTCACGGCTGCACCGGTCAGGCTGCTCAAAAGCACCCTGCGCAGGGCGTTGCCGAGCGTATGGCCGAAGCCGCGCTCGAGCGGTTCCACCACAAAGCGTCCGAATTGGTTGTTTTCAGAAAGCTCCGTGCATTCGATGTGCGCCTTTTCAAATTCTGCGATCACTGGGTCCAACCCTCCTGTCAGGTACCGTCGTTTCTATTCCAAATGGCAGCAATCATGCAGCGACATGATTAACGGCTGTAGAATTCAACGATCATGTTCTCCTGCACTTCGTAATCGATATCCTCGCGGCTGGGCAGCGCGGCCACCGTGCCGGTGAGGTTCTGGGCGTCAAAGGTCAGCCACTTGGGCAGCAGCACGCTGGTGCCTTCCCGCAGGCTCTTGAACATTTCGCTTTCCATGGAGCGCTGACGCAGGGTGATCACGTCGCCGGCCTTCACCTGATAGGAAGGAATATCGACCTTCTTGCCGTTGACGCGGATGTGGCCATGGCCGACCACCTGACGGGCCATGCGGCGGGTCTTGGCCAGGCCGAGACGGTACACGACGTTGTCCAAGCGGAGCTCGAGGAGCTGCAGCATGTTTTCGCCGGTAACGCCCTTCATGTTGGACGCCTTTTCAAAATAGTGACGGAACTGCTTTTCCAGCACGCCGTAGATGAAACGCACCTTCTGCTTTTCCTTCAGCTGGGCGCCGTATTCGGAAACCTTCTTGCGGCGGTTGCCGTTGGGGTTCCGATGAGACTTCTTGTTCGCATAGCCCATAACGGCCGGAGAAATGTCAAGAGCACGGCATCTCCGGGCGATCGGCTGTTTATTGTTTGCCATCCTTACACTCCTCCTTCATTACACGCGGCGACGCTTGGGCGGGCGGCAGCCATTGTGCGGGATGGGGGTCACGTCTTTGATCATGGTGACCTCCAGGCCGGCGGTCTGCAGCGCACGGATCGCGGCTTCACGGCCGGAACCGGGGCCCTTGACCATCACGTCCACAAACTTCAGACCGTAATCCAGAGAAGCCTTCGCGGCGGTCTCGGCGGCCATCTGAGCGGCGAAAGGAGTGGACTTCTTGTTTCCGCGGAAGCCCATGCCGCCGGCGGAAGCCCAGGACAGAGCGTTGCCGTTGGGATCGGTGATGGTGACGATGGTGTTATTGAAAGAAGACTTGATGTGCGCCACACCGCGCTCGACAAGCTTCCGCTCGCGACGCTTGCGGGACGTCTTCTTCAGCTTCGATTTGGGTGCCATTTTATTCCCTCCAGATTCCCCATGAACGGGGAACAGTCGTTTTTAGCTCACAAGCCTGCTTACTTCTTCTTGTTGCCGACCGTGCGCTTGGGGCCTTTGCGGGTCCGGGCGTTGGTCTTGGAGCGCTGCCCGCGGACAGGCAGGTTGCGGCGGTGACGGACACCGCGGTAGCTGCCGATTTCCACCAGGCGCTTGATGTTCAAGGAAACTTCTCTGCGCAGATCGCCTTCCACCTTGACGTGGTGCTCGATGTACTCGCGCAGCTTGCTGATCTCCGTCTCGGAAAGATCCTTGACGCGGGTATCAGGATTGATTTCCGTGTCTGCGAGGATCTTCTTGGAGATACTGGGGCCGATGCCGTAGATGTAAGTCAAGCCGGCTTCGACGCGCTTGTCTCTGGGCAGGTCAACACCCGCAATACGTGCCATGGATAGTCTACACCTCCAAAATGTTGGTTGCTTCCGCCGCTCTTCGGGCACCCGGGATGGTGAGCGTAGAGACACTGCTGCGGGGCCGGGGGCGGATGGCGCCCGCAAGGACGGTTTCCCGCCGCGGGCTTTGTTTATATGGTACGGCATGACACGTGGTCCCTTGAGCAAGCAACCCTTGCCGCCGGGCAGCCGCCCACGCCGCCGTCCATGACGAAAGAAAGATGGAAGCAGAATGCTTCCCGGGTCCCCTGTCCGGAAAAAAAGATCACAGACAGAAGAACACGTGCCAACCGGCACGCTGCATCTGCGGGCCAGGACCGGTCCGCAGATGCAGCGCGTCCATCGGACGCGCTTGAATGGCAGGCGGCGCTGTGCCGCCTGCTGTCAAAGTATCAGCTAAAAGCTGATCAGCCCTGACGCTGCTTGTGCTTGGGATTCTCGCAGATCACCATAACGCGGCCCTTGCGCTTGATCACCTTGCACTTTTCGCACATAGGCTTGACAGACGGACGAACTTTCATTTCGGTTTCCCTCCTTCCAAGGGGTGGTCACCGGCAGTCAACCGCCGGTCTGAACAAACGGGCCGAAGCCCGGATGCTTCGTTAATTCTTGCTGCGCCACGTAATGCGGCCGCGGGTCAGATCGTAAGGGGAGAGTTCCACGGTCACCTTGTCCCCCGGGTAGATCCGGATAAAGTTCATCCGCATTTTTCCCGAGATATGCGCCATGATCTGATGGCCGTTGGCCAGCTCCACCAGGAACACGGCGTTGGGCAGAGCGTCGACCACTTTGCCTTCCATTTCAATTACATCGTCCTTGGACAAATCGCTAAACCCTCCTCAATCGGCTGCAACTGTTTGGTACGGTGCAAGCGCCTTGCGCACGTCGCTGTCCAGCAGCTGTCCGCTCTCGTACAGGGCGGTCAGCTCGGGGCAGGCGTGGGCCGTCGGCGCCAGATGAAGACGCTTTTTTTTCTTCGGATGGCTCACCTTTCGCAGATCGCCGTCACAAAGAAAGACGTAATCAGCGTCCAACGAATATAATACCACAAACAGCCGCCCTTTGTCACGTCCTTTTTTGGAAATTACCAAATTTCCTTTTTCAATCGGTGCCTTCAAAGGAGCTGCCTGCCTTTCCCGCCGTCCGGGAGGGTCAGAATCTCCGGATCGCCTTCCTTGGTGATCACCACGGTGTGCTCGTAGTGGGAGGCCGGCTGATGGTCGTTGGTCACGATGGTCCAGCCGTCCGCCAGCTCGTGCACCTTCCAGGTGCCGGCGGTGATCATGGGCTCGATGCAGATCGTCATCCCAGGGCGGAGCCTGGGCCCGTGACCCGCGGTGCCGAAGTTCGGGACGCTGGGATCCTCGTGCATCTCCCGGCCGATGCCGTGGCCGGTCAGATCCCGGACCACGCCGTAGCCGCGGGATTCTGCGTAGCGCTGCACGGCGGAGCTGATGTCCCCGATGCGGTTTCCGTTCACCGCCTGGTGATAGCCCGTCCAGAAGCACTCCTCCGTCACCCGGATCAGGTCCTTCTTTTTCTGGCTGATTTCCCCTACCGGGACGGTCAGGCAGCTGTCCGCCTGCCAGCCGTTCAGGGAAAGCGTCAGGTCCATGGACAGGATCTGGCCTTCTTCCAGCCTGACGTTCGGGGACGGAATCCCGTGCACCACCTCGTCGTCGATGGACGCGCAGATGGACTTGGGATAGCCGGCGTAGCCCAGCTCCGTCGGGATGGCCCCGTGCTTGCGGATCATTTCATCCGCTATGCGGTTGACATCCTCGGTGGTGATGCCGGGCCTCACCTGGCCGGCCAGGTACTGCAGCACGTCGTACAGCAGGTGTCCGGCAGACCGCATCAGCGCGATCTGCTCCAGATTTTTGATGATGATCATGAAGGATCAGGCCTCGAGCGCGCGCTTAACGAGCGCGAAGTTTTCTTCCACCGTGCCCTGGCAGTCCACCGTGCGGAGGATGCCCTGGCGGCGGTAATAGTCGATCAGCGGAGCGGTCTGCTCCGTGTAGACCTTCAGGCGGTTGCGGATCGTCTCCTCCGAGTCGTCCTTGCGCTGGATCAGCTCCGCCCCGCAGTTTTTGCAGACCGTGCTGCCGCCCAGTTGGGAGACATGGTAGGTGGCGTTGCAGTTGGGGCAGACGCGGCGGCCGGAAAGCCGCTCCACGATCACCTCGTCCGGCAGATCCAGGTCCACCGCCACGTCGATCTTGGCGAACTTGGCCAGCTCTTCGGCCTGGAACACGGTCCTGGGAAAGCCGTCCAGCATGTAGCCGTTCTTGCAGTCGTCCTCCGCCAGCCGTTCTTTGACGATGGCGATCACGACCTCGTCAGGCACCAGGCCGCCGGATTCCACATAGCGCTTGGCTTCCAGGCCGGTCTTGGTCCCTTCCCGCATGGCCTTGCGCAGCATGTCGCCGGTGGAAATCTGGGGGATGCCCAGTTCCTTGGTCAGCAGCTGAGCCTGCGTGCCCTTTCCCGCGCCGGGAGGGCCCAGAAAGATGATATTCATCCTTGAACTCCTTTTCTGAACGTTGGACTTATAGCCACACAATCCCACCTTCCCTTTTGAGGGGGAAGGTGGGATGTCTGAACAGGGACCGTAGCGGTATGTTCTCCTTTATCAGAGGAATCCCTTGTAGTGGCGGACCACCATCTGGGCCTCGAGCTGACGCATGGTTTCCAGCGCCACCTGCACGGCGATCAGGATGGAAGACGCGCCGAAGGGGATCGTCACCTTCGCGGCGCTCCAGACAAAGGTCGGCACGGTGGCCAGAATCGCCAGGAACAGGGCCGCAAACAGGGTCAGCCGTTTGCTGGTCCGGTTCAGATACATGGTGGTCGCGGCGCCGGAGCGAACGCCCGGGATGTGACCGCCCTGCTGCTGGACGTTCTTGGAGATGTCCTCAGCGTTGAAGGTAATGGCGGTGTAGAAATAGCTGAAGCCGATGATCAGCAGCGCGCAGATGACCGCGTACAGCCAGCTGGACTGGTTCATGTTGGCTTCCCACCACTTGTAAGCGCCGGAGTTGCTGTTGATCATCGCCATGATCGTGCCCGGGAAGGACATGAAGGAGTAGGCGAAGATCAGGGGCAGAACGCCCACGGCCAGCAGCTTCATGGGGATGTGGGTGCTCTGGCCGCCGTACATCTTGCGGCCGACGACCCGCTTGGCATACTGCACCTTGATGCGGCGCTCCGCCATATCCACGAAGGTGACCAGCGCCACGATGACGATGGTGGTCAGCAGAATGACGATCAGGTGGACCAAGGCCTGGCTCGCGTTGTCGGTGAACAGACCGAGGATCGCCTGGAGAATGCCGTTAAACAGGTTGCTGACGATGCCGACGAAGATCAGCAGGGAGATACCGTTGCCGATACCGTTCTTGGTGATTCTTTCGCCGATCCACATGGCCAGGGCGGTACCGCCGGCCATGACCAGGGCGATCAGCGTGTAGCCCCAGAAGTTGTTGTAGTCCGGATTCAGCACCTGCATGGAGCGGTTCAGCGTCATGATGATGCCGACGGACTGGAGGATCGCCAAGGCCACGGTGACGTACCGGGTGATCTTGTTGATCTTCTTGCGGCCTTCCTCGCCGCCGTCCTTGCTCAGCCGCTCCAGCGCCGGAATGGCGACTGCCAGCAGCTGCATGATAATGGAGGCGTTGATGTAAGGCGTAATACCCATCGCCATGATGGTCATCTGAGCGAAGGAGTTACCGGTCATCATGTTGACCAGGTTCAGGACGTCGTAGCCCCTGATCGCTTCGCTGACTTTTGCGGAATCAATGCCGGGAGCGGGGATCACGCTGACCAGACGGAACAGGATCAGCATCCCGAAAGTGTAAAGAAGCTTTTTGCGGATATCCTTGACGCGCCATGCGTTTTGCAGGGTTTCCCACATCGCTTACTTCACCTCTACTTTCCCACCGGCTGCCTCGATCTTTTCCTTAGCGGACTCAGTCACCTTATCCACATTCACGGTGAGCTTTTTGCTCAGTTCGCCGCCGCCCAGGATCTTGACGCCGTCCAGCGTCTTCTTGATCAGGCCGGCCTCGACCAGCGCTTCCACGTTCACGGTAGCGCCGTTTTCGAAGCACTCCAGCGCGCTGACGTTGACCGTCGCATACTCTTTGCGGTAGATGTTGGTAAAGCCGCGCTTGGGCAGGCGGCGGGTCAGAGGCATCTGACCGCCTTCAAATCCCGGGCGCTTACCGCCGCCGGAGCGGGCTTTGGCGCCTTTGTGGCCCTTACCGGACGTCTTGCCGAGTCCGGAGCCTACGCCTCTGCCGAGGCGCTTCGGGGCAGTCGTCGAGCCGATGGCCGGCTTCAACTCATGCAGTTTCATTGGAGGGCCCTCCCTTATTCTTCAATTTCTTCAACCTTCACCATGTGCTTGACGGCGAAGATCTGACCCCTGATCTGGGGGGAGTCGTTGTGAACGACGGAATGACCGACCTTGCGCAGGCCCAGGGCCTTGACATTGGCCTTGTGCTTGGGCAGGCTGGCGATGGGAGACTTGACCAATGTGATTTTCAGTTTCATATGAGTCAATCCTCCTTAATCCAGAATCTCTTCCACGGTCTTGCCGCGCATTTTGGCGACGGTTTCGGCGTCGCGCAGACGGCTCAGGCCGTCGATGGTGGCTTTGACGGTGTTGATGCGGTTGCTGGTGCCGAAAGTCTTGGTACGGATGTCCTTGACACCGGCCAGCTCCAGCACGGCGCGGGCGCCGCCGCCGGCGATAACGCCGGCGCCTTCCTCAGCGGGAATCAGGACGACCTTGGCGGTGCCGTAGAGGCCGTCGATCCGGTGAGGAATGGTGGTGCCCGTCATGGCGACGTTCACCAGGTGCTTCTTGGCGCTTTCAGAGGCCTTGCGGATGGCTTCCGGGACTTCCATGGCCTTGCCGATGGCGCAGCCA
Organism: Christensenella sp. UBA4379; assembly: GCA_002391225.1. Taxonomy (GTDB): domain Bacteria; phylum Bacillota; class Clostridia; order Christensenellales; family Aristaeellaceae; genus UBA4246. Next base: position 20,071 of record DGRV01000075.1, on the reverse strand, counting down.
ACGCGGCCCTTCTCGTCACCGACGACCACCAGGGCGGCGAAGCGGAAGTTCTTACCGCCCTTAACGACCTTGGTAACACGGTTCAGGGAAACCAGGCGTTCTTTGAATTCACTTTGGGGTTCTTCCTTGCGATACATGTGCTTTATCCTCCCCTTAGAAGTTCAGCCCGGCTTCACGAGCGCCGGCTGCCAGTTCGGCGACACGTCCGGTATAGATGTAACCGCCGCGGTCAAACACCACGTTCTTGAGGCCGGCGTTCAGCGCACGCTCGCCGATCAGCTTGCCAACGAGTTTGGCTGCGCCCTTCTTGTCGACGTCGCCCAGCTGGCCCTTGATCTGGGGATCCAGGGTGGAGGCGGACACCAGGGTCACGCCCTTGGTATCGTCGATAATCTGAGCGTAAATGGACTTATTGCTGCGATACACAGACAGACGCGGCATTTCGGGGGTGCCGCTGATCTTTTTGCGAACGCGGGCGTGACGGATCACGCGGACTTCATTGCGGTCGCGTTTTTTGAACATATGCGTTCACTCCCTTCCTTACTTCTTGCCGGCCTTGCCTTCCTTGCGCAGGATATGCTCGCCCTGATACTTGATGCCCTTGCCCAGATAGGGTTCCGGCGGACGGATCGCGCGGATATCCGCGGCAAGGCTGCCGACCACTTGCTTGTCGATCCCCTTGATGACCATGGTGGTCTGGTTGGGGGTTTCGAAGGTGACGTTTTCGGGGGCGTCCAGGATCACGGGGTGAGAGAAGCCGATCGCGATGTCCAGCTTCTTGCCGTTGTCCTTGGCTTCCGCGTGATAACCGGTGCCGACCATTTCCAGGGTCTTGGCAAAGCCGTCGGTCACGCCGACCACCATGTTGTGGACCAGGGCGCGGTACAGGCCGTGCATCGCGCGGTGCTCCTTGTTGTCAGAAGGACGGGTCAGCGTCAGCGTGCCGTCTTTCATTTCCAGTTTGATATCCGGATTGACCTGCTGGCTCAGCGTGCCCTTGGGGCCCTTGACAGTTACGAGGTTGCTCTCGCTCACCTGAACTGTCACGCCGGCAGGAATAGCAATCGGTTGTCTTCCGATACGAGACATATTGAGTACCCTCCTGTAGATTCGTGATTACCAGATGTAGCAGAGCACTTCGCCGCCCAGGTTTTCCTTGCGGGCCATCCGGTCGGTCATGACGCCCTTGCTGGTCGAGATGATCGCGACGCCCAGGCCGCCCAGCACCTTGGGCAGGTCTTCGCAGGACGCGTAGACCCGCAGGCCCGGCTTGCTGATGCGCTTGAGGCCGACGATGACGGGCTGCTTTTTGTCCAGATATTTCAGCGTGATCTTGATCTCGCCCTGCAGGCCGTCGTCGATCACTTCGTAGGACTTGATGAAGCCCTCGTTCTGCATCAGTTTGGCGATGCTCTTCTTCATGTTGCTCGCGGGCATCGTCACGGTATCATGCCGGGCTACCTGCGCGTTGCGGATACGGGTCAGCATATCGGCAATGGGATCATTGATAACCATATTTTACCCTCCTCCTTACCAGCTGGCCTTGCGGACGCCGGGAATCTGGCCCTTGTAAGCCAGTTCTCTGAAGCAGATACGGCAGATGCCGTAGCGGCGCAGCACCGAGTGCGGACGGCCGCACAGCGTGCAGCGCGTATAAGCACGGGTGGAGAATTTGGCCGGACGGGCCTGACGGATCTTCATACTGGTCTTTGCCATGTTCGTTCTCCTCCCTTAGTTTGCAAACGGCATGCCCAGCAGACGAAGCAGTTCCTTGGCTTCTTCATCGGTCTTGGCAGTCGTGACGAAAATCATTTCCATGCCGCGGATCTTCTCGACCTTATCGTATTCGATTTCGGGGAAGATCAGCTGTTCCTTGACGCCCAGGGCATAGTTGCCGCGGCCGTCGAAGGCCTTGGTGGACACGCCGCGGAAGTCGCGGACGCGGGGCAGCGCGATGCTGACCAGCTTGTCCATGAACTCTTCCATCCGGTCGCCGCGCAGGGTCACCTTCGCGCCGACGTTCTGGCCTTCGCGGACCTTGAAGTTCGCGACGGACTTCTTGGCCTTGGTCACCAGGGGCTTCTGGCCGGAAATCTGGGTCAGCTCGGCGACAGCGGCTTCGAGGGCCTTGCTGTTGTCCTTGCAGTCGCCCAGGCCCATGTTGATGATCACCTTGGACAGCTTGGGCACTTCCATGGGGTTCTTGTAGCCGAATTTCTGCTTGAGGGCAGGTACGGCTTCGTTGACATAACGATCATGCAGTCTGGTAGCCATTCTCTGAACCCTCCATTATTCCAAAGCGTTTCCGCAGCGCTTGCACACGCGGGCGACGTTGCGGATCTTCTTGCCGTCTTTTTCGGTGATGGTCACCTTGTGGCCGAACCGGGCGCCCTTGCCGCACTTGGGGCAGTAGAGCATGACGTTGCTGGCGTCGATGGCGGCTTCCTTGTCCAGGATCCCGCCGGGCTGACCCTGCATGCGGGGCTTCTGGTGCTTTTTGACCATGGCCACGCCTTCGACGATGACCTTGTTTTCCTTGGGGAAAGCAGTCAGGACCTTGCCCTGCTTGCCCTTGTCCTTGCCGGAGATGACAACGACGGTGTCTTTAGACTTTACAAACATTTCGTTTCATCCCCCTTACAGTACTTCCGGAGCGAGGGAGACGATCTTCATGAAGTCCCTCTCACGGAGTTCACGGGCCACAGGCCCAAAGATACGGGTGCCAGTGGGCGTCTTGTCGTCGTTGACGAGAACGGCGGCGTTGTCGTCAAAGCGGATGTAGGTTCCGTCCGGACGGCGCTTGGGCTGATGGCAGCGGACGATGACGGCCTTGACCACGTCGCCCTTCTTCACCGCTCCGCCGGGGGTGGCGCTCTTTACGGACGCAACGATAATGTCGCCGATCGAGGCAGTCCGACGATAAGACCCGCCCAAACAACGGATGCACATGATTTCCTTGGCACCGGAGTTATCGGCTACCTTAAGTCGCGTTTGCGGCTGAATCATACGGGATTTCCTCCTTTATGGATTCCTCTTCATGCGGCTGACTTCGCCCATGAGAGGTCGTAAACCAGATTGGGTAAGCGCAAACGCGTCTTACTTCGCCTTTTCGATGATTTCGACCAGGCGCCAGCGCTTGTCTTTGGACAGCGGACGGGTCTCCATGACCTTGACGGTATCACCGATCCCGCACTCGTTGTTCTCGTCGTGCGCCTTGATCTTGGTCGTCTTCTGGACAAATTTTTTATAGAGAGGATGCTTGACCCGGGTGGAGAGCTTGACCACGATGGTTTTGTCCATCTTGTCGCTGACCACGATGCCGGTGCGCGTTTTGCGCAGATTCCTCGTTTCAGACATCGGTGTTTCCTCCTTTCAACGGCTTATCGGTCGGCCTTGAGTTCCTTCTGGCGCTGCACCGTCATGGCGCGCGCAATATCCTTGCGGACAGAAGAAATCTGCATCACATTTTCCAGCTGACCGGTGGCAAGCCGGAAACGAAGGTTGAACAGCTCTTCCTTGAGCTCGGCGATCTTCGCCTTCAGCTGTTCGTTGGTCATAGACTCAAAATTGCTGGCCTTCATTTGCTTTCACCACCCGCTTCTTGTGTTTCCTTGTTGATGATCTTGGTCTTGAGCGGCAGCTTGCCCGCGGCCAGACGGAGGGCTTCCTTGGCGATGGCTCCGTCGATGCCGCCGATCTCGAACATCACGCGGCCCGGCTTGACGACCGCGACCCAGTATTCGGGCGCGCCCTTACCGGAACCCATGCGGGTATCAGCGGGCTTTTTGGTGACGGGCTTGTCGGGGAAGATCTTGATCCA
>DGRV01000075.1:0-16193 GCA_002391225.1 Christensenella sp. UBA4379 | reverse complement strand
CCTGGCCGCCGCGCTTGGTGTAACGGGTCAGCGCGACACGGGCCGCCTCGATCTGCTGGGAGGTCACCCAGCAGGGTTCGGTGGCCTGCAGGCCCCAGTCACCGTAGGCAATGAAATTTCCGCGATGCGCGGCGCCCTTCATGCGGCCGCGGTGTACCCTGCGGTACTTGACTCTCTTTGGCATCAGCATAGGTTATCTGCCTCCTTCGGTAGCGGGGGCCGGCTTGGCCGCCTTCTTGGCAGCCGGCAGCACCTGGCCCTTATAGATCCAGACCTTGATGCCCAGACGGCCGTAGGTCGTTTTCGCCTCTGCGAAACCGTAATCGATGTTCGCGCGCAGGGTCTGCAGCGGGATGGAGCCTTCGTGATACTGCTCGGTGCGGGCAATATCGGCGCCGCCCAGACGGCCGGCGATGCTGGTCTTGATGCCCTTGGCGCCGGCTTTCATGGAGCGCTGAATGCTCTGCTTCATCGCGCGGCGGAAGGAAATGCGTTTTTCGAGCTGCTGGGCGATGTTCTCGGCGACCAGCTGAGCGTCGGTATCGGGAGACTTAACGTCCATGACGTTGACGTTCACCGGATGGCCAACGGCCTTCTCGACTTCCGCCTTGAGGTCTTCGATGCCCTTACCGCCGCGGCCGATGATCATGCCGGGCTTGGCGGTGAAGAGGTTGACCGTCATGCGGTTGGCGCTCCGCTCGATATCAATGCGGCTGATACCGGTGGCGTAGAACTTTTCCTTGAGGGTCTTGCGCAGCTCGAAGTCTTCCTTCAGCTGCTTGGGGAATTCCTTTTTATCGCTGTACCAGCGGGTGCTCCAGTCATAGATCACGCCAACGCGCGCGCCATGCGGATTAACTTTCTGACCCATATTAATCCTCCTTCGCCTTTCTTGCGTCTACCGCCACGGTGATGTGGCAGGTCCGACGGAGCATCGGGGAAGCGCTGCCCCTGCTGCGGGCTACGTAGCGCTTGAGCGTGGGGCCGGGGTTGGCGTAAGCCTGGGCCACGTACAGCTCGTCCTCGTTCATGCTCTTGTTGTTGACCGCGTTGGCAATAGCGCTCTTCAAAACCTTGTAGATCACGGGAGAAGCAGCCTTGGGGGTGAACTCCAGGATCGCCAGCGCCTGCTGCACGTCCTTGCCGCGGATCAGGTCCAGCACGATGCCGGCCTTGCGGGAGGAGATGCGGATGTATTTGGCAGTTGCCTGAGGAATCCGGGCGGCACGCTCTGCGGCGCGGGCCTCGGCCCTCTTTTTCGCATTCGTTGTCATTGCTTTACTCCTTCCTCTTACTTGCCGCCGGCGGACTTTTCGCCGGCGTGGCCGCGGAAGGTCCTGGTCGGGGCGAACTCGCCCAGCTTATGACCGACCATGTCTTCGGTGATGTATACCGGCACATGCTTGCGGCCGTCATGCACGGCGATGGTGTGGCCGACAAAGTCCGGGAAAATGGTGGACGCGCGGCTCCAGGTCTTTACGACGGTCTTATTGCCGCTTTCGTTCATCGCGATAATGCGCTTCATAAGCGCTTCTTCAACATAAGGTCCCTTTTTGACGGAACGGCTCATGCGTATGTCCTCCTTCCTTTACGCAGGATTACTTGCCCGCGCGTTTGACGATCAAACGGTTCGAATACTTCTTGTGCTTACGGGTCTTGTAACCGAGCGCGGGCTTGCCCCACGGGGTAACAGGGGCAGGCATACCGACGGGGGATTTGCCTTCGCCGCCGCCGTGCGGATGGTCGTTGGGGTTCATGACGACGCCGCGGACGCTGGGACGGATGCCCATGTGACGGGTGCGGCCGGCCTTGCCGATGCGGACGTTCTCATGATCGGTGTTGCCCACGGTGCCGATGGTCGCCCAGGCGTCCATGGGGAACTTGCGGACTTCGCCGCTGGGCAGACGGACCTGCGCAAACGCGCCTTCCTTCGCCATCAGCTGGGCGTACATGCCGGCGGAGCGGACCATCTGGCCGCCGTTGCCGGGCTTGATCTCCAGGTTGTGGATCAGGGTGCCGACCGGGATGGCCTTGAGCGGCAGGGCGTTGCCGGCCTTGATGTCAGCGGTTTCGCTGGCGATGACCATATCGCCGACCTTCAGGTCCAGCGGGGCCAGGATGTAGCGCTTTTCGCCGTCCACATAGTGGAGCAGGGCGATAAAGGCGGAGCGGTTCGGATCGTACTCGATGGCGGCGACCTTCGCCGGGATGTCCCGCTTGTTGCGCTTGAAGTCGATGATGCGGTAGGTCTTCTTGTTGCCGCCGCCCTGCTGGCGGACGGTGATTTTGCCCTGCTTGTTGCGGCCGGAGTGCTTTTTCAGGTGCTCGGTCAGCGACTTTTCGGGCGTTTTCTTCGTGATCTCCTCGAAGGTGAGTACCGACATGAAGCGGCGGGCAGAGGAGGTCGGTTTATAAACTCTGATACCCATTTACCTTGTCCTCCTTTATCAAATCATGCCTTCGAAGAATTCGATCGGCTTGGAATCTTCCGTGAGGATCACGTAAGCCTTTTTGACTTCCGCGGTGCGGCCCTCGTAGCGGCCCTGGCGCTTCATCTTGCCCAGGGTGCGCAGGGTGTTGACGCGGGCGACCTTGACGGGCTTGAAGCAGGCTTCCACGGCCTTCTTGATTTCGCTCTTGTTGGCGTGGATATCCACTTCGAATACATAACGCTTGTCCGCGATGCCATCGTAACCCTTTTCGGTCAGGACAGGACGCAGGATGATATCATGCGGGTCTTTCATGCGTACACCTCCTGAATGGCCTGCATGGCCGCCTTGGCCACGACGACCTTATCGGCTTTGAGCAGGTCGTAAACGTTGATGGTGTTGACGTAGGCGTCCTTGACCTTGGGCAGGTTCTTGGAAGCCCGGACGACGTCCTTCTGTTCCTGGGGAACAACCAGCAGGACTTTCTTGTCCGCGTTCAGGGCCTTGAGCATCTGGGCGACCAGCTTGGTCTTGGCCTGCGCCAGCTTGATCTCGTCCACCACGATGATGTTGCCGTCGTTGAACTGGGCGCTCAGGGCGCTCTTCATCGCCAGGCGGCGAATCTTGCGGGGCACCTTGATGACGTAATCGCGGGGCTGGGGAGCGAACACCACGCCGCCGTGACGGAACTGGGGAGCGCGGTTGCTGTGGTGCCGGGCGTTGCCGGTGCCCTTCTGGCGATAGATTTTACGGCCGCCGCCGCGGACCATGCCGCGGGTGAGGGCGCTCTGCGTGCCCTGACGCTGGGCGGCCAGATAGGAGCGGACAACCAGGTGCATGGCGGCGGTGTTGGGCTCGATGGCAAAAATCTCTTCGCTGAGCTCCATGGTTCCGACCGACTTGCCCTGCATGTCTACTACTGCAATATTAGGCATGTCTTGTTTCCTCCTTGTCAGGCCTTGCAGGAATTACGGATGAGAAGCAGCCCCTTGTCCGGGCCGGGCACCGCGCCGTGAACCAGCAGCAGATTGCGCTCTTTATCCACCTTGACGATGGACAGGTTCTGGATGGTGACCCGCTCTACGCCGTAATGACCGGCCATATGCTTGTTCTTGAACACGCGGGAAGGATCGGAGTTCGCGCTCAGGGAGCCCACGCCGCGGTGATACTTGGAACCGTGGGCCATGGGGCCGGTGTGCTGGTTCCAGCGATAGATGGCGCCGGTGTAGCCGCGGCCCTTGGTGGTGCCGGTGACGTCCACCGCTTCGCCCTCTTCGAAAACGTCCGCGCCGACGACCTGGCCCACTTCGTAGGAGGCGCTGTCATCCAGCCGGAACTCGCGCAGGTGACGCTGGGGAGCGACGCCCGCTTTCTTGAAGTGCCCGTTGACGGGCTGGGTCAGCAGCTTTTCAGCGCGCTTTTCGGTCAGTTCCTCAAAGCCGAACTGAACCGCTTCGTAGCCGTCCTTCTCGACGGTCTTCTTCTGCACGACTTTGCAGGGGCCTGCCTGGATGACCGTCACCGGGACGAGACGGCCGTCGGGCAGGAAAATCTGGGTCATGCCCAGCTTTTTGCCAATAATTGCCTTTTTCATGATACCCTCCTGCCTTACAGCTTGATTTCGATATCGACGCCGGCGGGCAAGTCGAGCTTCGTCAGGGCGTCCACGGTGCGCGGGCTGATGTTGTACACATCGATCAGGCGCTTGTGGGTCCGGCGCTCAAACTGTTCGCGGGAGTCCTTGTACTTGTGGGGAGAACGGAGAATCGTGACGATTTCCTTCTCAGTCGGCAGCGGGATAGGTCCCGACACGCGGGCGTTGGTGCGCTTCGCGGTTTCCACAATGCGCTCGGCGGACTGATCGACCAGGTTGTGCTCGTAGCCCTTGAGCTTGATGCGGATCTTCTGGTTGGCCATAGGTTTTCCTCCTTGTTCGACACTCTGTTCCTGCGGGGGGAGATATCGCCCGTGTGGGGGGAAGCCTCGCAGGATGCTTCCGGCCCCGGCGCGCCGTTGACGCGCGCCTTGCGGGCAAACCCGCGGGCGCCGCATTTCGCGGCTTAGAGTCCGTTCGCCTGATTTCCAGGCCTGGTCCACGATAATTACCCGTTCCGGCCAGAACGGCAACTTACCGCTTCTTCCCATAAACAGACAACATGCCTATTTTATCAACAGTACACAAAAAAATCAAGACTTTTTTCAATGATTTTCGCCCTTTTTTCACGAAAATTTTATTACATTTTCCTGAAAACGCCCTTTTTTCAGGAACTTTCATCATCGACCATGCACTCACTCCCGGGCGTTTCTTTTTTGGGGAAGGTAGGAGGTAGGAAGGAGGAGGGAGGAGGTGGATGGTCGGTGAGATGGGGGAATAGCTAATGCGTAATGCCTAATGCGTAATGCGTAATTTTGCTGCCGGCCAGCTCGTTTTATCTGGCCCTGGCTAACTCAAACCTTCTACTTCCAACCTCCTCCCCCTCTACCTTTTTAACGGTATATGGGAAAGAATCGGAAGAAGAGGCCACGCAAATAATTACGCATTACGAATTACGCATTACGCATTCGCCACTATTAACCTCCTACTTCCTACCTCCTACCTCCTACTTCCTACCTCCTCCCTCCTACCTTTTTCTTCCTCCCTAATACGTCGTTCCCAGTTCCAGTGTCGGCTCGTTCTCCCCCGCGCCGGGGGCGCATGGAAGGGCGGTGTAGCCGGTCAGTGTCAGTCCCTGGCCCAGCAGGAAGCGGATGCCGCCGAAGTTGCCGGCGGGGACCCGGACGAACAGGCCCTTGCAGCCCAGGGAGCGGGCCTGCGTCTTCGCCCGGCTCAGCAGCAGGGAGCCGTAGCCCCTGCGGCGGCTGCCGTCCTCCACCATCAGGTTGGTGATCCGCAGCACCTTTCCCTCCGCCTCCAGGCAGGTTTCCAGGTACCCGGCCCTCTCCCCCGCGTTGTCGATGAGGATGAACAGGGTGGGGTCCTGAAGGGCCGGGGAAAAGATCTCCGTCGTAAACTCCACATGCCGCCGGGCCGCGTTTTTCGGCACCGCCGTCACGGAAAACCCTTCTCCCGCCACGCTGGCCGAAACGGCGTAGTACCCGAACGAATCGTACTGGTACGTCAGCCGTCCGCCGCCAAATTCCTTTCTCGTCAGCTCCAGGATTCGCATACTGTTCACCGCCTGTCGTTTGATCGCGTCAAATTCATGATGTACGTCCCTTCCATTATATACTCAATCTGTGGGAGGTTTCAACGCTCCCGGCCAAGAATTTACTAAAAAAAGGATCTGCGTCCTTGTAACACATTTTTAAGAATTTGAAACCTCCGATTTTCCGCCATCCTATGATATAATCATTACATCAAATACATATACTTTTTGTCCAAAGGAGAACCATCCATGAAAAAATCATTGATTATCGTCTGCACCTGCCTGGTTGTCGCCGTGGTGGCCCTCTGCATCCTGCTTGGCAACCTGAACGGCCAAAAGGAAAACTCCGCCACCCTGACCCAGCGCCTGGACGCTGAAACCCAGGCCCGCACCGCCGCGGAAGAAAACGCCGCCGCCCTCAAGGCCCAGCTGGACAGCCTGACCGCCCAGCTCACCGAGGCCCAAAGCTCCCTGGAAGCCCTGACCAATGAAAAAACCTCCGTCCAGCAGCAGTCCGAGGAAATGACCACCCGCCTGTCCGAGCTGGACACTGAAATGGAAAACCTGACCCTCCAGCTGACCGAAGCCCGCGAGCAGGCGGCCCAGAACGAAGAAAGCTCCGTCCGCGCCCAGGCGGATTTCGCCGCCGCGGAGGAGCAGGCCGCCGCGGCCGTCACCCGCGCCGAAACGGCCGAGGCCGCCCTGGCCCAGGCCAACACCCAGGCGGAAGAAGCCCTGGTCCGGGCCGAAACCGCGGAAGCGGCCCTGAACCAGACCAACGCCCAGATGGAAACCCTGAAGACGGAATTCAGCTCCCTGTCCGAGCAGCTGGCTGAAAAATCCGCCGAAGCATCGGACCTGGCCGTGCGCCTGGCCGGGACGGATGAAATCATCGACAACCTGACCGTCCAGCTGAACGACGCCCAGGCCGCCAAGGAACAGCTGGAAGCCTCCCTGGCCCAGGTCAAGGAAAAGCTGACGGAGGTCCTGTCCCTCTTCACCCTGACCGAAGGCATCCTGTCCAAGGCCGCCCCGGAAACCCCGGCCGAGGAAGCCGCCCCGGCGGAGGCCGCGGCGGAAGCGCCCGCGGAACAGCCTGCGAAAGCGGAAGCACCGGTTGAGGAAGCCCCCGCTGAACCCGCTCCGGAAGCCCCCGCGGAAGAAGCCGCCGAAGCCCCAGCGGAAGCCACCGCCGAGCCCGCCCCGGAAGCGACTTTAGCGCCCGAAGCGGAACAGGCCCCCGATCAGGCCGCCTGAAAAAAGACCGACCATCCTGGTAACCGGCCGCGGATCATGCCATCCGCGGCCGGCTGATTTTCCGATAAAAGCAAAAAAGGGCGGGACATGCTGTGTCCCATCCACGAAAAACCTGCATTTGCTTGTTTTGTGTCCTGTTTTCTGTCACCGGTTTGGGGTAAAGTGATTCACGTAAGGAGGAAACACCATGGACCTTCCGAAAATCGGAACATTTCTCAAGGAGCTCCGCAAAGAAAAGGGGCTCACCCAGGAACAGCTGGCAGAAACACTGAACGTATCCAGGAGAACCGTTTCCCGCTGGGAGACCGGCAGCAACCTGCCCGACCTGGATCTCCTGGTGGAGATGGCCGATCTCTACCAGGTGGAACTGCGTGAACTGCTCGACGGAGAAAGGAAAAACAGGCAGATGAATGAAGAAATGAAAGAAACCATCCTCCAGGTGGCAGAGTACAGCGCCGAGGAGAAGCAGCGCGCCGCCAGAACCGTACGCATCTTTTTCATCCTGGGCATCGCCGCGCTGACCGTCAACGCGGCCATGAACCTGATGGACCTTAATGACGGCTTCTGGATCAGCTTCCTAAAGGGAGCCACCTTCGCCCTGGCCCTGATCGCCATGATCTTCGGCATTCTGTACACCAGCGGCGCGTTGATGAAAATCCAGGCCTTCAAAATTCGCCTGCTGAACAAAGCAAGGAGGAACCGGAAATGAACATTCTCACCATGATCGGCATCCTGTTAGGAGCCGGCGTCATCGTCACCGACCGCCACATCCACCCGCTTCCCCAATGGCTGGCCATCGTGCTGTATACCGCCGCGGTCGCTTTGACGATCGCCGGCATGCTTATCCAACGAAACGCCAACAACTGACTTACCGCAAAACGTCCCCCTGCCGCTCATACTGCGCAGGGGGACGTTTTTATTACATAATTGTCAATCTGTCTCTCCGGTAATTCCTTTTGGCTTAAACTGGGTCTCGTACAGCTCCGTATACACGCCGCCGGCCTTGACCAGTTCCTCGTGGGTGCCGCGCTCGGCGATCCCGCCGTCTTTGAGCACCAGAATCTCGTCCGCTTCCAGGATTGTGGACAGGCGGTGGGCGATCAGGATGGCGGTCCGGGTCTGGATCAGGGGGTCGATGGCCGCCTGAATCTTGCTTTCCGAAATGGAGTCCAGGGCGCTGGTCGCCTCGTCGAAGATCAGCAGGGAGGGGTCCTTGAGCAGGGCCCGGGCGATGCTCAGCCGCTGCTTTTCGCCGCCGGAGAGCTTGAGGCCCCGGTTGCCCACCACGGTGTCCAGGCCCTTTTCCTGCCTCTCCAGGAAGTCCAGGACGTTGGCCTGCTCGCAGGCGGCGAGCAGCTCCTCCTCGGTGGCGTCGGGCATGGCGTAGAGGAGGTTTTCCCGGATGGTGCCGTTAAACAGGTAGGTGTCCTGGGTCACCACGCCGATATTGCCCCTGAGGAAGTTCAGGTCCAGCTTCCGCACGTCCTCCCCGTCGAAATACACGGTTCCGGCGCTCACGTCGTAGAGCCTGGGGATCAGGTTGACCAGCGTGCTCTTGCCCGACCCGCTGGGCCCCACGATGGCGATGGACCGGCCCGGCTTTAACTCAAAGGACACATCCTCCAGGATCTTCCGGCTTCCGTCGTAGGAAAAGTCCACGTGCTCAAAGCGGACGGCCCCGTTCTGTTCCTTCGGCGTCACCGGATGCTCCGGATTCTGAATCTCCACCGGCATGTCGAAATAATCAAAAATACGGGAGAACATGGCCATCGACCGCATCCAGTCCACCTGCAGGTTCAGCAGCTGGTTGACCGGCCCATACATCCGCCCCAGCAGGGTGACCAGCACGGTGATGTCGCCCACGGTCAGCGCCGCGTTGTAGCGCATCATCAGGATGCCGCCCACCAGGTACAAAAGCAGCGGCCCGATGCTGGCAAAGGTGCTCACCACGACCATGAACCAGCGGCCCGCCAGCCTTTCCTTGATGTTCAGGCGGATCATCCGCTGGGATGCTTCCTGGTAGCGGCCGAACTCATAATCCTCCCGGGTAAAGAGCTTGACCAGCGTCTGGCCCGAGACGGACATCGTCTCGTTTAAAATCCCGTTGATCTCGTCGTTGCAGGCCTGGGCCTCCCGGGTCAGCGTCCAGCGGGTCCGGCCGGCCTTTCTCGTCGGGATCGCAAAGAGGGGCACCACCAGAATGCCGATGGTCGCCAGGATCCAGTTTTTCTGGTACATGGCCACGACCGCCACCACCAGGGTGCAGACGTTGGACAGAATGCTGGTAAAGGTGTTGGTGATCACGGACTCCACGCCGGAAATGTCCCCGGTCATGCGGGTGATGATCTCCCCCTGATTGGTGGAAGTAAAAAACCGCTGGCTCATCCGCTGCAGATGGCGGAACATCTGGCAGCGCATGTCATAAGTGATGTGCTGAGCGATCCACGTGTTCAGATAGCTCTGCCCCACGCCGATCAGGTTGGCCCCCAGCGTCACCCCCAGGGACAGCAGGATCAGCCGCACCAGCACCGGGAGGTTCCCGGCGATCAAGCCCTCGTCGATCATCCGCCCGGTCAGAATGCTGGGCAGGGTGGACAGCAGCGCGCTGAGCAGGATGCAGACCACCACCAGCCCCATCTGCCCCTTGTAGGGAATCAGATAGGAAAAGACCCGCTTCAGCAGGCTTTTTGTCACCTTCGGCGCGTTGGCCTTTTCCTCCTCGGTCATAAAACCCCGGCCGCCCCGCATTCCGCCGCCCATCATACGCCCGACCTCCCGTCCTTTGGGTAGAATTTTCAGCATTATATCGAAAACAGGGCCTTTGCGCAAGAAAAATTTTGAAAAGCAGGATCGGCCGGGATAAATTTTACGAAACATTTTACGCAGCATCTTGCGCCAATCATCTTTTTCTGCTATGCTGTTCCTGTCTAAAACGAAGACGAAAGGATGGACCAGCCATGGCCAACATCGCCCCGGTATCAGATTTGCGGAATTATAACACGGTACTCGAAAAGGTCTCCGTCGGTTCCCCCGTTTATCTGACGGTGAACGGCAGAGGCAGGTACACCATCCGCGACATTTCGGAAGATGAAGAATTTGAAAAAACAAAAGCGATGCTCCGCTTGATGTGCGAACTGAATGAAGGCAGACGCTCCGGGGAAGAGGAAGGATACGTCTCTTCCGATGACGTCCGGGCATACTTTCACAGGAAACGGCCATGAAATACAAAGTTCGTTATTCCAGACAGGCGATCCGGGACCTCGACAGAGTGTGGGCGGAGGTTTATGAAGCCTCCAAAAGCGCTGAAACCGCCGAACAATATGTAAACGATCTGCTGGACCGGGTGGAAGACAAGGCCGATTTTCCAAAGTCCGGCTCACCGCTCTACTATCAGGACAGCTTCACCGGGTATTATTTTGTTGTATTCAAAGCATACCTGGCGTTTTACCGGCTGGAAAATGACGTTCTCCTGATCGACCGGGTCCTCTTCGGCCGTAGCGATTATATGCGTTGCCTGCATTTGGGAACAGATCAATAAACCCATCATCACAGGAAAAGAACCGGAGCCGCTTCTTCAGCGCTCCGGTTCTTCTGTTATGCTCTTTTATCAGCCTTCCTGCTTCCTGCGGGCACGGAGGACCGCCAGCGCCGTCAGGCCGATCAGGCCGGTCAGGACCATCATCGTCCACAGGCCGACCGGGTCGTTGTCGCCGGTCTTGGGGATTTTCTTGTTGATGATCGTTCCGCCATTCTCTGCGAACTTTGTCACCACAGATTTGGCGTCGTTCACATATGATACCACATAATTGGAGTTCTTCGGCACAAGCTCTTCTACATAATAGACCTTGCCGGGGTTCACAGAGAGAGGATACGCTTCATAAGGTTTCGTGCAGCGAAGTTCTCTATCCTCGCCATATTGTTCCAATTCACCGGTTTCAGGATCAGCCAGGTACCACAAGCGTACCGTAATGGAGGCGGGCAGTTCTTCCTTTTCGAATCCCACCCACTGCTTCCAGAACGTAAGCGTCGCGGACTTGGAGTTGGTGATCGTGCCGCCATCCAGGACGTAGGCGCTGACGTTGCTGTTCGTGCTCCTGTACTTGATCAGGCCGTAGTTGGCAATGGGCGCTTCCTTGGCCGCATAGACGATGATGTTGTCGTTCTCGTCGTACTTGGGCAGGTCCTTGAAGATGTACTTGTTGCCCTCGCGGGTGTAAGCGGGCTGCGGGTACAGGGAGATGAAATCACCGTTGGTCATGGTTCCCCGGCCGGTGAAACCTTCGTCGACGGTACCCAGCGTCAGGCTGATGGACCAGCCCGGGTCGCCGCCTTCCCACTTCTTGGTTACGGTAAAGTCCGTGGTGATCTCGGTGTTGATATAGTCCACATGGGCGCCGCCCTCCACGATGTCGCCGGACACCTGGTTGGTCTGGCCGTTCTCCTGGGTGGAGGTGATGTACGCCTTGGTATTCTTGGTCTTGACCGAATAGGTGGAGCCGATGGGCAGGTAATTGACGACGATCATTTCGCCGTCACCCAGGCGGAAGATCACGCCGCCGTCCGTCCCCTTCGGGGTAATAGCGCCGTTGTCCAGGTTGAAGGTTCCCTCTTCGAGCACCTTGCCGTCGCCGTCCTGAATCAGGTAGGGATATTCGCCGGTCAGCGGCTGGCCGTTTTCATCCTTGAAGATGAGGCTGAAATCAAAGTGCCTGGACGTCCTGTTGCCGACCACCGTCATCGTGATCGACAGGGAATCGGGATCCTCCCGCTCGTTGTTGAAGACCGCGCCTTCGGGGGCGGCCGTCAGGGCCTTCGTGGCCTCGTCCAGCCGGTACCAGGCGACCTGGGTGTTCAGGGTTCCGTCCCCGTTGTCCGTCAGGGTGACGCCGGCCACATAGCGGGTAAAGTCGTACACATAGTTCACAGAGCCTTCCGGCACCACCTCGCTGGCCAGGAACCAGTAGGTCCTGCCGGCTTCGCTGACGTCGTAGCTGATCTCCGGGAACAGAACGGAGCTGCCGCTGTTGTTGACCATGGCCATCGGGTATTCGCCGGCGTTCACCAGCTTCATGGCCGCTTCGTCCACCTCGGCGATGTAGAGCTCGAAGGAGAAGGTCTCGTCCCGCTCCGTCGGCGCTTCGCCGGATACCAGCTTCCGCGCGCTCAGGCGGACGCTGCCGTTGGCGAGATAATAGGTGTTGGTGATGACAAAGCCCTGATCGGCGTCTCCGGTGATCTCGGTCCGGTAGCCGGGCACCTCGTCCTCGGTAACAGTGTAGACAACGCGCTCGCCCTCGCCGTTATACCGGGACAATTCGCTGAAGGTGTGACGCCAGCCGTCTTCCCCTTCCGAAAGGGCCGCTTCTTCCACAAGCTCGCCGTCCGCCAGCAGCCGGACGTTCACCTGGTCGGGCCGGACCCCTGCCGGGGCGCCGTCCTCTACCCAGACCACCACGGCGGAGGGCTGCACCGTCGCCGATTCGTAGCGGTAGGTGATCGTCGTGACCCTGGTGCCGTTCTGGTCCGCCGTCACGGTGCGGCTGTCCTCCGGCTCCCGGTAGTTGAGCGGCTCGGTGGCCTGCCAGGTATACTCGACCTTTTCTTCGCCGTCAAAGGGCTCCAGATCCGCCCGGACGGCGGTCCAGCCGTTTTCTTCGTTCAGGGTGAAGCTTTCCACCGCTTCGCCGTTGCCCAGCAGGGTGATGGCCAGCTCCGCCGGCCGCTTGCCGGCTTCGTTCTCGCTGTCGTCCCAGCGGATGGCCACGGCGGCGGTCACGTCACCGGGCTGATGGGAATTGGTAATGAGGTAATTATTATCCGCAGAAGCCAGGCCGGAGGAAATGTAGGGGTTCTTGGAAATCTCGCTCTTCCAGGTCTTGCCGCCGTCGATGCTGACCCAGCGGTCCGAGCCGGTCTTCATCGCGGTTTCCTTTACGGTGTAGACGATGGGCACGCCGCCGTCCCTGAACCTGGGCAGGTCGGTAAAGTAGGCCCGCCAGGCCGCCTTTTCACCGCGGTCCAGCGCTTTGAGGCCCGTGTCCGGCTCGCCGTCCAGGGTGATGGTCACGCAGCTGTCGTTTTCCGGCACGATCCTTCCGTCCGCGTACAGCGTAAAGGTGATGGAGGTCGGCCGCACGCCGTCCTGGTTGTCCTTGTCCGCCCAGCGCTTGCCGGCCACGACGGTCACGATTTCCGGTTCGTGCTGGTCGACGATCTGATTCTGACCCTCCACCAGCTTGCTGCCCCGGTCATACCAGGAGGTATACACCCGATTGTTTCCCTGATACCAGCCGGCAGCGGCCCCGCCCTGCCAGGTCAGGCCCTCCAGCGCGGTTTCCCGCACGGTATAAGTAATTTCCTTTCCGTCCTTAAAGCGGTCCAGGTTCTCAAAGGTATAGGCCCAGCGAAGCTCCGTGCTGCCGCCCTGAAGGACTGCCGCGTCCCCGCAGGGTTCTCCATCCGCGTACAGTTGTACGGTGGCGCTTTCCGGCCGGACGCCGTCGCGGTCGCTGTCGTCGCGCCAGACCTTGATCAGGGAATAGCTGGTCTTTTCCGGCTCGTAGGAGGCTGTCACCACCAGGCCCCGGTCCTGCGTGAGGACGCAGGAGACCTGATAATCATTCTGGAATCCGGTGTTGAAGCTGTCGCCGGAGGCGCTCAGCGTATTTCCTTCCGCATCCGCCACCCCGATCACCTTGACCGTGTAGGGCACCGGGTTTCCGTTTTCATCTTCCGTCTGAGCGTAGAAGCTGTCGGTCCAGTTGTCCTCGTCCGTCTCTTTGGAGAGGGTGAGCTGAGAAGCGCTGGTCTGCGC
Organism: Christensenella sp. UBA4379; assembly: GCA_002391225.1. GTDB lineage: Bacteria > Bacillota > Clostridia > Christensenellales > Aristaeellaceae > UBA4246. Next base: position 2,547 of record DGRV01000075.1, on the reverse strand, counting down.
TCCTTCCTTAAACAGGCCCAGCGTCACGCTGGCCGGCCTGGAGCGGTCCTGGTTGTCGCTGTCCTCCCAGATCAGGGTCACCGGGATTCTGCCGTATTTTTTCAGGAGATTTGCGTTCTGGGCTTCCGGATTCGAGTCCGTCACGCGGACGGACACCGTTTCGCCCGCCACGTCGGCCGTCAGGGTATAGGCGCTGTCAAAGGGCACCCGGCTGGTCAGATACCAGCCGCCCGCTTCCCTGGTCAGGTCCAGCGCGCCTTCAATGTCCTCCCCGGCGGAAAGGTCCAGCCGGGCTTCCCCGATGTCCCCTTCGATGCCCAGGCGGTAGAAAATGCTGTCCAGCGCGCAGCTGCTCTGCCCGCGCACAGAATAGGTCTGGCCCTGGAAGCTGAAATCAACCGTATAGCCGGCGGAACTGCTCCCCGGCTCGGCCAGAGCGTTGTTCCCAAAAAAGCCCCCGCAGGTCCACATGGCGCACAGCGCCACAGCGGTCAAGACCAGGATCAGGCTGAAGTGTTTCTTCATGGCATTTTCCCCTACTCTGTAGTGGGCCCGGCGGCCCCGGCGGAATACTCTATCCGATGGAAAATCATCAGTAAAACGGACCGTGGTCTCTTTGCCACAGAACCGATTGCTTTCCTTCACTTTCCGGTGGAAAAAAACGGCGCAAGCCCCGGCGGAACTCCAGCCGGTTTTGACATACAGAAACAAACGCCTCTTTTCCACGGCAAAAACATTATATACCTAATTCATCAATTTGCAAACATTTTTGTTCATTTATTCTTCACATTTTAAGACATTTTATCTTTTGTTTAAAATTGCGTAACGGTTTTGTAATACTTTCCGGACTGTCTCCCTTTCTTCCCTACCCGAAAAACTTTTGTTTCCTTAGTGTTTTTTTAAAAAACGGCCGTTCCTCCCTGGAACGGCCGCCTTCTGCGCAATTGTGAATGACGCCTTGATTTATTTCAGATGTTACGAATTTTCTCGCCTTTTCGTTTTTTCAGTCCCTTCGGAACAGGACTTCGGTATCGTTGCCGTAGTAAACGGCGTGCTGCTGGCTCCAGATGCTGGTCGCTTTAGCGCTGGCGTAATCGTAGATTTCCTTCAGGGTCACCCGCAGGTCCCCGTTATCCGCCGGCATGGAACCCTGGTACGCTCCCGCCGGGTACACGCAGCCCATCCCCTGGAGCATCGAATAGGTAAACACACCGCAGCGGTATCCGTCGATGGGCCCTTCGCCCGCCTGCTCGGTATACCGGGCCGCCGCGATCACGATGAATTTAGGCACCGCCAGCTCGGCGGAACGTTTCCTGATCCCATCCGGCGAATAGGTATAGCCGGAAAAGCTCGAAACCGCGTCCTTCAAAAAGGCGTCCAGCGGGTCGCCGCTGCTTCTCAGCGTGGTCTTACTGGTGATGGCCGCCCCGCTGTAGCAGCTGTCCAGAATGACGATCACCCGGCCGGGGACATCGCTCAGGACGCCCGCCAACTCGGCGAAAGAAAGCATACTGCCGTCCACGCCCACCAGGGCCCCGTGGTTGGCCCCGCCATAATCCGACTGGCCGTGGCCGCTGTAATACAGAAGGGACACGTCGGTGGTTTTCGCCCCGCTGAAGGCGCTGCGGACCGCTCTTTTCATCTGGTCCGCGGTCAGGTTGGCGGCGTATACCGGATTGAAGCGGTGGGAAAGGCCGGTCAGAAAGCCGCGCACGGCCACCGCGTCGTTCCGGGATCCGGGCAGGGGCTCATATGTCTGGTAGTTCATCTGCCCAATCACCAGGGCGGTGGGCCGGTCGGAGACCGACAGGAACGGCACCCCGTTGCGCTCCGCCCATTCCTGGGCATAGCTGCCCTCTTCCCCGCGGATCAGCACGTCGCTGCCCTCAAACGCTGTGTCGCTGATGGTCAGCCCCTCCGTCGGCGGAATCGTAACCGATTCCAAAGCGGAAATGTCGGCAAAGGCCCGGTCCCCCACGTCCGTCAGCGCGGCCGGGAATTCCAAACTCTCAATCGCCGTCCCGGCAAAGGCCTCTTCCTCGATCGTCTGCAGGGAGGAGGGCAGGGTGAACCCCTCCGCGCCGCCCAATGCGGGCAGGCAAAGGAGGGCCGCCGCCAGCGTCCATATCAGAACCTTCTTCTTCATCACCATGCCGACACCGCTCCCTCCTTCCCGGTTCTTCTTCCATATATCATAGCACCAAAAGAAACTATCCGCCACAGAATACAGGATCTTTTTACTTTTTCTGTATATTTTGTATTTGCTGTTATTTATTCCATCAATTTTGATAGCAGATACGCTGCTTCGCAGAGGGGGTGATCAGGGGGATTCTTCCCCCTGATGGTAATCCGCAGCGGTGGCATGTACACCGCGAGGAGTTTTTTTGCGGAGCAGAATAAACCCTGGGAAGTGAAACCTCCTTCACTTCTGCGGGAGCAAAAATACATACCTTGCAGATTTGCCGCCCGGGGTTCGCAGCGCCCGGAAAACAGGCCTGTGGCATGCTTTCAGCGAGAACGGGCCGGCAGCCCTGGAGCAGACGCGAG
>DGRV01000026.1:24733-58827 GCA_002391225.1 Christensenella sp. UBA4379 | reverse complement strand
AGTTCCAGTTGCCGGCCAGCAGTTCGCGCAGGGCCCACTTATTGCAGTCAAAGCCCATGATGACCACGTCGCCGTTCAGGCCGTGGGTGATGCCGGCTTCGTCCAGAGCAGCCACAGCGCCGCGGGCCATACCGTCGTTCTCAGCGTAGACGACGTTGAAGGCTTCGCCGGAGTTGATGACGGATTCCACGATCTTCTTGGCTTCCGCTTCGTCCCAGGTAGCGGTCTGCTGGACGACCTTCTTCATCTTGCCCGCTTCAAACTGGGCGTCCAAAGCGCCGGTGCGGCCCAACTGGGCGTCGCTGCCCATCGCGCCCTGGATGTGGATGACGTTGTATTCCGGCAGGTTCAGGCTCAGCAGCCAGTTGACGGCGGTCTCGCCTTCGTCCGCCATGTTGGAGACTACGGCGGCCTCGAACAGTTCCGGATCGCAGTCGATCATGCGGTCAAAGAGGAACACGCGGATGCCGGCTTCCTGGGCGGCCTTCAGCACTTCGTCCCAGCCGGTGGTCTCGGCGGCGGAGATCAGCAGATAGTCGACGCCCTCGGTGATGAAGCCCTGAGCGGCGCTGAGCTGTTCGTCGTTCTTGATGCTGTAGAAGGTCTTGGCTTCGTAGCCGTTGGCGGGAGCGAACACGGCTTCAAAGTCCTTGACGTTGGCTTCGCGGTAGCCGGACTCAGACGGAGGATTGTTGACGATACCGACCTTGATGGTGCCTTCGGCCATAGCGGCGGCGCAGCCCAGGGTCAGCGCCAGGGCGAGCAGCATAGCGATGAATTTTTTCATGAGAAAACCTCCTCATTTTTTTGATCCGCGTGGGATCTTTTTTCTGATTACCATGATACGGGGAACAGACTGAAAAAACATTCATTTTTTTTCGATCGGGGTAGCAATTTTTTTTGAAAATAGGGAGGGCTTTTTAGATGGAAAGCAATTTTTTTCAAAAAACCGCACTTTCTTTTGAAAGAACTTTGGCGGGCTTTCTACGGCTCTCCGCTTATGCTATAATGAAAGCAACTTATATTTTTGACGGCGGGAACAGGGGGCGGAGCAGATGAAGTTCAGACGGGAACAGCCGGCGCGAGGCCGCAGCATCCGCCAGCAGATCAACCGCTTGCTGGGCACGGCCGCGGTCGGCGCCGCCGTGATCCTCGTGATTCTGATCCTGATGCTCCTGTCCATCAACCGGCAGTATGAAAGGGCCCTCCTGTGCGTCAACACCGCGGCCGATTTTAATCAGGAATTTAAAAACAACATCGACCTGAGCATGTACCACCACGTGATCCAACCCAGAAGCGAAAGCGCCGCTGCCGACCTCCCCACCCAGGAGCTGGACCAAGCGGAGGACGTCTTCCGCCAGCTGGAAAGCGCGACGACCCTGCCGGACAACCGCTGGCGGGCCCAGAGCATGCTGACCATGTGCAAAAACCTGCGCATGTATATGGAGGAAATCGCCCAGACGCCTTCCTACGACCAGCGCATGGTGCTGCTGGACCGGAACATCCGCGGGGAGACGGGGCTGACCCGGCTGATCGAGCAGTACATGCACAATTTTGTGGACGACGAGGTGCGGGAGCTGGCCCGGCTGCGCAGTTCCCTGAGCAGGCAGTGCGCGATCCTGATCGGCGCGTCCGTGGCCGGCATGGCCCTGCTGTTGCTGTTCATCGTCCTGTCCTCGGCGAAGATCAGCCGGAGCATCACCGCCCCGATCATCCTGCTGACCAAGAAAACGGAGCAATTCGGTGAAAAGGATTACACGGACACCCCCATCGAGACGGACATCTCCGAGCTTCAGATCCTGGACCGCAGCTTCAGCGGCATGGCCGGCCACATCACCGAGCTCATGGACCAGCAGATCCGCAACCAGCGCTCCCTGCACCGGGCCCAGCTGGAGCTTCTGCAGGCGCAGATCAACCCGCATTTTCTCTACAACACGCTGGACTCTATCGCCATCCTGGCGGAGAACCAGCGGGAGGAGGACGCGGTCAAGATGGTGAACAGCCTGTCCACCTTCTTCCGCGTGTCCCTGAGCGGGGGCGAGGACGTCATCCCCCTGCGGGCGGAGCTCGCCCAGGCCACCAGCTATCTGGAAATCCAGCAGATTCGCTACAGCGACATCCTCACCTATGAAATCGCCGTGCCGGAGGAAATCCAGGAGATTCCCGTCCCGAAGCTGATCCTGCAGCCGCTGATCGAAAACGCCCTGTACCACGGCATCAAGAACCGGCGCGGACGGGGAAGAATCGTGATCACGGGCGAAAAAAACGAAGACGGCATCCGCCTGGTGGTCCGGGACAACGGGGCCGGCATGTCCGGGGAAACGCTCAACAAGCTGCAGAGCGGCCTGTACCAGGACAACCACAGCGGCCTGGGGCTAAGGAACGTACACCAGCGCATCCGCCTGTACTGTGGAGAGCCCTATGGCCTGTTCTTTGAAAGCGTGCCCGGGGAGGGCTCCACCGTTTCCATTCTCCTGCCTGCGGACGGCGTGACCCTAGCGCAAAAGGAGGCCTACGAATGAAAAAGGGATTCCTGCTGGCCCAGCTGCTCTGCCTGTGCGTCCTGCTCTGCGCCTGTGCCCCGCGCGCGGCGGAGCCGGTCAAACCAGACGAAGCCCAGCTGACCGTGGTCGGCTTTTCCCAGGTGGGTGCGGAGTCGGACTGGCGGCTTGGCAACACCAGCAGCATGGTGCAGGCGTTTTCCGCCGAAAACGGCTACCGCCTGATCCTGGAGGACGCCCAGCAGAAGCAGGAAAAGCAGATCACCGCCATCCGCAATTTCATCAACCAGGGCGTCGATTACATCGTCCTGGCCCCGACGACGGAAAACGGCTGGGATACCGTGCTGTCGGAAGCCAGGGCCGCCGGCATCCCCGTGATCCTGGTGGACCGGCGGATCGAGGTAGAGGACGAGAGCCTCTTTACCTGCTGGGTGGGCAGCGACTTCCGCCGGGAGGGCGATACGGCCGCCCGGTGGATGGAGGAAAACCTGCCGGAAACCCTGCGCATCGTCCATCTGCAGGGCAATATCGGTTCCTCCGCCCAGATCGGCCGGACCGAGGGGCTGATGGCCGCACTTCAAAAGCATCCGGGCTGGGAGCTTGTCTTCCAGGCCCCGGGGGATTTTACCCAGGCCAAAGGGCAGGAACTCATCGAGTCCCTGCTCAGGGAAAAAACGGCCTTCGACGTGATCTATTCCGAAAATGACAACATGGCCTACGGCGCCATCGACGCGCTGAAGGCCGCGGGGCTTACCCCCGGCAGGGACGTTTCCATCCTTTCCTTTGACGCCAGCGCCGCGGCGCTGCGCCTGGTGCTCAGCGGGGAAATCAACCTGGACGTAGAGTGCAACCCCTTGCACGGCCCCCGGGTGCGGGCGATCATCGAACAGCTGCGGCGCGGGGAAACCCCCGCCAAATATACCTATGTGGACGAAACGTCCTTTGACGCGGAAAACCTGACGGAAGGAATCATCGTGCAAAGGGGTTACTGAGAAATATGCCGCTGCCGGTATTCCTTGGGGGTCATGCCGACGGTTTTGCGGAAAACGTGGCTGAAATAATTGGGCTCGTTGTAGCCGATCTCCATGGCGATGTCGGTCAGGCGCATGTCCGTTCCCGTCAGCAGCTCCTTGGCGCGGTCCATCCTCAGGCCCGTCAGGTAGGAGATAAAGGACTGGCCCGCCGTCTGGGAAAAGACGGTGCTGAAATAGGCGGCGCTCATGCCTACGTGCCGAGCGGTGCTCAGCAGGGAAATGTCCGGGTCCCGGAAATGCTCCTGGGCGTAGCGCTGGGCGCGGGTGATCACGTAGAAATAGCCCTCCGTTTCGCCGCTTCGGCGTGTCTGTTCCCTCAGGGCGCGCTGGAGGATGCCGACAGCCGCTTCCCGGAAGGCGCTTTTGCTGCCGGAGGCAGCGGTCAGGTCGAACTCCCGGTCGATCCCGGCCTTTTCTGCGGCGGACGGACCCTTAGGGGCCAGGCAGGCGGCGGTTTTAAAAAGGGACAGGAGGGCGTTATAGCGGACGAGCACACTCTCGAACTGATCCCCGTCCGGGCCGTTCAGAATGTCGTCGATCAGGGCGGGCACGTCCTCCGGGCCGGCGTACTGCAGCCTGCGCTGGAAATCTTCGCCGAAGGGGCTTTCCAGCCGGGTGATCTCCGGGGAGACGGGGGAAGGGTCGTTCATGTTGATCACCTTGCCGACGCAGAGGTTGCGCACGGCCTTCATCAGCCCGGCGGCGGCGTGGTACGCTTCGCTGACGGCGCCGAGCCGCCCGGCGCGAGGCCCGATCACCGCGGTGACCACGGGGCACAGGTCCCGAAGCTCGTGGCGCAGGATGGTGACCAGCTGATAGACCCGCTCGTTCAGGAGGTCCGGGTCGCTGTCGCAGGTAAGATAGGTCATCTGGTCGGAGGAATTGAACCGGTACAGGCCGCAGCCCGCTTCCTCCATCGTTTTCTGTACGGCGTTTCTGAGCTGGTACTGGTCGGCGTCGGAGGAGTCGAACGACACGATCGTCACCAGATAATGCGCCTTGACGACGTCCAGCCCCAGGGCCTGAGCCTTTTCCAGGAGCTGATCCAGGTCCGGCCGGTCGTACAGAAGCTGCTCCAGCCACTGACGGCGCAGCGCCAGACGGACCTCGCCCTCGTCCATCCCGCCGGGCATCCCGCTTCCGGCGGCTTTTGTTTTTTCGATCTGGGCGGCCATCGCTTCGACGGCCTGCACCAGCTCCGCCTGCCGGACCGGCTTTAACAGATACTGGTCCACGCCCAGAGAAATGGCCTTCTGGGCGTACTCAAAATCGCCGTACCCGCTGATGATGGCTACCTTCAGCCAGGGCATCAGGGCTTTGGCGTGACGGATCAGCCCCAGCCCGTCCAGGAAGGGCATCCGGATGTCCGTCAGCAGGATGTCCGGCATCAGCTCCTGGATCATCGACAGGGCCATCTCCCCGTCCGACGCCTCCCCGCAGAAGGCATAGGGCCCCTGCATTTTCTCGACCATGTTGCGGATGTTCTGCCGGATCAGCAGTTCATCCTCCACCACAAAGATCTGATACATCTGCTCCTCACTGCATCAAAAGAATTTCGCCGCCTGTTTTTCTCTTCCGATACCCCCATTATACCACAGAATCGCCGGATTGGGAAGCAGCGGTGAAGTCAGTGAAGTTTGAGTGAAGTTGAGTGAAGTACAGTGAAGTTTTGGATGAAGTTGAGTGAAGTTTTTGTTTACTTTTCAGGAAGATTAAGGTAATATCGGTCTGTGAAAACATTCGGGAGAAAGCAAGGATGAAGACGGACCCTGTGTTTTCTATGACACGATAGGACGCAGAGCAGTCTGATAAACTGAAACATCGGATACAAAGAAAACATTATGGAAAGGACAGCCGGATGGAGCTTTTTGATTGGCGCTCACTCTTTGAATCTCAAAAATCCCTCTACCCTTCGGCCCGCCTCCAGGACCTGATCAAAGCCCTGCACCAGGCATGCCTGGGCTGCGGGCATCTGATCGCGGACGAGGCGGGGAGTTTTGCGCAGCTTCAGGGGGAATGGGAGGGCGCGCCGGTGACCGGGCGGCTTTCGGAGGAACTGTCCGATGGTTTTGTCCGCCTGCACCTGGGGGACGCGCGGGAAGGGAATATCCGGCCCGAAACGGTGCAGAAGCTCTTTTCCCTTTCCGCCCGGATCCGGACTGGAGGGGAGGACGTGTTCCTGGAGGCGCTGGACGAAATCCGTCAGACGGTCAGCATGGGGGTAACTCCTGCCGATGAGGAAGACCGGGCCTTTCTTTCCGCCTACCTTCCCAAGGCCCCGGCCATGCTGTCTCACAGCGAAACATTCCGGGCGCTTTACCGTCCCGCTTACCGGGTGATCGCCAGGGAATTTGCGTCTCTTCTTCCATTGATGGGTCTGATCGACCGGAGTCTTTCGGAGGGCCGGCATGTGACGCTGGCCGTGGAGGGCGGCTGCGCTTCGGGCAAGAGCACAGCCGCGGCCTTGCTTCACGCTGTGTACGGAGCGTCGGTGATTCATATGGACGATTTCTTCCTCCGGCCGGAGCAGCGGACGCCGGAGCGGTTCCGGGAGGCGGGCGGCAATGTGGACCGGGAGCGGTTTTTACAGGAGGTCGGGCCGTTCCTTCGGTCCGGGGAAGCGTTTTCCTACCGCCGGTTCGACTGCTCCTCAATGGCTCTGGGCGAAGCCGTCCCGGTTCCCGCGTCCCAGCTGATCATCGTAGAAGGATCCTATTCCATGCACCCGGCGCTCGCGCCGCTGTACGACCTGTCCGCCTTCGTCCGGGCGGACCTGGATACGCGTAAAAAAAGAATCCTCCGGCGGAACGGGGAGAAGGCTTCCATGTTCTTCTCCCGCTGGATGCCGCTGGAAGACGCGTATTTTGAGCAGACAGAGGCGGAAAAGCGCTGCACGCTCTCCCTGCCCTTCCCGGATACGCCGTTCCGCGTCCCCCTGGGGGAGGAGGTATGAACCAGCGTCCGTTCAAGGGGAAGAGCCTGCTTTGCCTGCCCCGGGATTATACCGTGATCGATATCGAAACCAATATGACGCCCGCGGGCATGGAGCCCATCGAGATCGCCGCCCTGAGGGTCCGGGACGGGAAGCGGGCGGAGAGGTTCGACCGGTTTGTCCGCCCTTCCCGGCGGGTGGACCCCTGGATCACCGCCCTGACCGGTATCACGGACGAGATGGTGCGGGACGCCCCGCCTCCTGCGCGGGTGCTGCCGGCCTTCCTTTCCTTTATCGGGGAAGACCTGCTGATGGGCTACAACGTGCATTTTGACGTCAACTGCCTGTACGACGCCTGCCAGGCTCACCTGGGCCTGCCGCTGACAAACGACTTTGTGGACGTGCTCCGCTTTTCCCGGCGCTATCTTCCCTTCCTGCCGGACCGGAAGCAGACCACCGTCGCCGCCTGGTTCCGCCTGAACACGGAGGGGGCCCACCGGGCCCTTAGGGACTGCGAGCTGTGCGACGCGGTCTACCGCCGTCTTCGGCTGATGGCGCTGGAGGATCAGTCGAACAGGTCGCTGTGAGACAAAGGTGCCGGGATATGATTGAAGGAGGTCTTGAGTGAAACGTTCTGTGCTGATCATCATGACCATTCTGGCGGTTTTTTTGCTGTCCGGCTGTACCGGTGATCAAATCGGTCTGACCGGGAGCTGGAAAGCAGATCTTCCCTGCGAACAGGATCTGAGGCTGGGCGCAGCTTCAAATAAGGGCTAGGTCAGGAGCGTCATTTATCATTTGTCCAGACCCGATTGGTTCCGTAAAGGCGATCTGGCTGTTTCGTACGAATTCTCAGGCACTTCAGAGCGAGATTGGTATGATGTTGGTTTTTATTCGGTCAGAGGGAATCGCATTGACCTGATGGGCGCTGGTACTTACACAATTGTCGACAGCGTTTTGACAATCCGCTATGATGATGGAACTGTCAGGACCTTCACCAAAGTACAATCAGACTGATATTTTTTGCGGCTTCATAAAATGCCCTCCTGCTTCCAGAGAAAAACAGGAGGGCTAACGTTTTTGGAAATGGAGCGGGGCACTGCATGTAAATGAAGAGCGGGCCGGCAGGCCCTGGGGCAGAGTTCTTGTCCCAGCCGCTGATCAGGGTGCTTTAAAGCTGATGGGGGTCGCGCCGGTCAGGGCGTCGGCAGACAGCAGGCTGATCGGGACGGTTTCAAAATGGAGGGTGGGGAAGGCAGCCTCATAGCCGCTTTCGGTTTTGAAGCTGAGGGTCACGGCGTAGCCCGCCTTGTTGGTCCCGTTGATGGCGACGCTGGCGCCGTCCGCCAGGCCCACGCCGGCGTAGTTTTCGCTCTTTTCCCCGGTCAGGTTATCGGTGATGTAGAGCTCGGTGACGGTTTCGCCGGTCACGTTATGCACGGTATAGGTGCAGACGGGGGCGAAGAAGGAAAGGGGCGTCGCGCCGCTCTTTGCGTCCGGGCCGGCGGCGGCAACGTTCTCCGCCACCTTCTCCCGGGAGAACAGGGTGAGGGGAACCGTCTCAAAGTGAAGGGATTCAAAGGCGGCCTCGTACCCGCTTTCGGTGACGAAGCTCAGGGTGATTTCATACCCTTCCTTGTTGGTGCCGTTGATCTCGAAGATCCCGCCTTTGGCCAGGCCCTCTTCCCCGACGAGATTCTCGCTCTTTTCGCCGGTCAGGTTGTCGGTGACGTACAGGCCGACGATCTTTTCACCGGTCTCGTTGAAGACGGTGTAGGTGCAGGTTTCGCTTGTCTCGGCCAGCGCGCAGGCGCAGGCGAGCAGGAGACTTACGGCCAGTAGCAGGACGGCAGTTTTTTTCATGGATACTTCCTCCAAATAAAATAATAGGGAGTGTGCGCCTCCCTATTCTATCCCACCGCTGTCGCTAAATCAATAGATAAATTTAAATATTTAAATATTTTACATTTAACGTTTAACGTTCTCTCCCGACGTCAGCAGCACGGCGTGTTTTCCGCGCCTTCCGCGTTTTTTGCGTCTATTGCGTTCTTCTGCGCCCGGCCTTTTTCCGTGCATTTTGGGGCCATCCACATCAGTTGCAGGCATTTGCCCATTTTCCGGAGCTTCTCCCAGTTCAGGGAGTAATACATGTTCTTTCCTTCCCGGCGGCCGACGACGATGTCCGCTTCCGTCAGGACCTTCATGTCGTGGGCCAGGGTGGGCTGGGAGATTTCAAAGCATTTGAGCAGGACGCAGGCGCACATTTCGCCGCAGGACAGCAGGTCGACGATCTTGACCCGCTTGGGGTCGGAGAGCGCCTTGAAGACCTTCGCCATTTCGGTATACTGACATTCCATGAAAGCACCTCGCGCAGTTACTGTTCATCCTCGGGCAGCGAAAGGGAGACTTCAGGGTAGCGAACCTCCATCAGCGTCAGCCCCTGGGGCGGGGCGGTGACGCCCAGTTGCAGGCGGTCGCCGGTGTCCAGGGCTTTTTGAAGGGATTCCGGCGGGAGCTTGCCGTGGCCGATGTCGATCAGCGTGCCGGCGATGATCCGTACCATGTTGTACAGAAAGGCGTTCCCGGAGACGGTCAGAAAAACCTCTTCCCCCGTCCGTTCCACCCGGATCTCGGTGATGGTGCGCACCGTCGTCTTCGCGCTGCCGCCGGCGGCGGCGAAGGCCGCGAAATCATGCGTTCCAAGCAGCACCCGGCAGGCCTCGTCCATCCGCCTTTCGTCGAGCCGGACCGGGACATGGGCCGAGAGATTCCGGTACAGGGCGCTGGCGTGGGGGCTGTTGTGGATCTGGTAGCGGTAGGTCTTCCCGCTGACGGAAAAACGGGCGTGCAGGCTGTCCGGCACCCGGAGGCCCTGCAGCACCCGGACGTCCCCGGGCAGCATGGTGTTGAGGGCAAAGGGCAGCTTTTCCGCCGGGATGCTCGTGGCGCTGTCCAGATGGGCGCGCTGGCCCAGGGCGTGGACGCCCGCGTCCGTCCGGCTGGCCCCGGTGACCCGCACCGGCCCGCCCAGCAGCTTTTCCAGCGCTTCTTCCAGCACCTGCTGGACCGAAAGCCCGTTCTTCTGCCGCTGCCAGCCCACGTAGTTCGTACCGTCGTAGGAGACGGTCAAAAGAAAACGCTTTGATATTTTTTCCATAATATAATCGTTTTGAGATAGTGGAAGGAAGGCGGAAAGTAGGAGGTAGGAGGTAGGAGGGAGGAGGTGAATGGTCGGATGCTTTCATCGGAAGACCATATACCTTAGCGAGCGAAAGCGAGCGCTACCTCCTACCTTCTACCTCCTACCTTATACTGCCTCTACACACTAAAAATCCTTCCCTCCACTATCACCAGCACAATCAACACCGCTGTTGCCCCAATGGCGATCCAGTCGTTTTTTTGCATTTTGAGGACGTGCAGGCGGGTACGGCCTTCGCCGCCGTGGTAGCAGCGGGCTTCCATGGCCATGGCCAGGTCGCCGGCCCGGCGGAAGGCGCTGACAAAGAGGGGCACCAGCAGGGGCACCATGGCTTTGACCCGCTCCAGCAGGCGGCCTGTTTCAAAGTCGGAGCCGCGGGCGGACTGGGCCTTCATGATCTTGTCCGCTTCTTCTAAAAGGGTGGGGATGAAGCGCAGGGCGATGGTCATCATCATGGCCATTTCATGGGCCGGGAAATGGATCACCTTGAGGGGGGAGAGGAGTCTTTCCAGGCCGTCCGTCAGGGTGACGGGCTGGGTGGTCAGCGTCAGCAGGCTGGAGCCGAGCACCAGGAAGACCAGGCGCAGGGAATAGCGGATGGCGTTGAGCAGCCCTTCCTTGGTCAGCACGGCGAAGCCCAGGTTCAGAAGCTCCGTCGTCCCGCCGGTAAAAAAGAGGTTCAGGATGAAGGTGAAAATCAGGATGAAGCGCAGGGGCTTGATGCTCTTGATCAGCAATTTTACCGGCAGCTTGGACAGCTTGCAGGCAAGGGCCAGATACAGGGCGATCAGGACAAAGCCGCTCAGGTTCGGCACCAGGAAGACCGCCGCCACAAAGGCGATCAGCAGGACGATTTTGACCCGCGGGTCCAGGCGGTGAACGACGCTTTCCGCCGGATAATACTGGCCCAGGGTGATGTTTTTAAGCATGGGGCTTCCCTCCCTTCAGCAGGGCGGTGAGGGCCTTTTCGGCGTCTTCCATGCGGTAGCAGAGGGGGAAATCAAAGCCCTCCTCACGCAGGCGCAGGGCCAGCTTGCAGACCTGGGGTACGTCCAGGTCCATCTGGTTCAGCTGGTCCGCGTCCTGAAAGACCTCCTCCGCCGGCCCGTCCAGGGCGACCTGGCCCTGGTCCATCACGATGATGCGCTGGGCCAGGCGGGCTACGTCGTCCATGCTGTGGGAAATCATTACGATGGAGGTCCCGGCCTGGTGGAAGCTCCGAACCAGGGCGAGCATGTCCTCCCGGCCCATGGGGTCCAGGCCGGCGGCGGGCTCGTCCAGCACCAGCATCTCCGGCCGCATGGCGATGACGCCGGCGATGGCGGCCCGGCGCATCTGCCCGCCGGACAGCTCAAAGGGGGATTTTTCCGCGATCTCTTCGGGCAGGCCCACCCGGTGCAGGGCTTCCTTGACCCGGGCGTCGATTTCCGCCTGGGACAGGCCCAGGTTTTTCGGCCCGAAGGCGACGTCCTTGGCGACGGTCTCTTCAAAGAGCTGGGTTTCCGCGTACTGGAAGACCAGGCCGATCCGCTGCCGGGTTTCTTTTTTGGACACGCCCTTTTGGTTGATGTCCTTCCCGTCCAGCAGGACCCGGCCGGAGGTCGGGGCGAGCAGGGCGTTCATGTGCTGGGCCAGGGTGGACTTGCCGCTGCCCGTGTGGCCGATCAGGGCGGTCAGTTCCCCGCTGCCCAGGGTCAGGCTGACGTCCCGGATGGCGGTTGACTGGAAGGGACTGCCCGCCTGGTAGGTATGGGTCACCTGTTCAAATTGCAGCTGCAAGCCGTTTCACCTCCCGCACCATGTCTTCCACCTGCAGGACGTCCCCGGACACCGGAATGCCCTGGGCCTGCAGGCGGTCCGCCAGCTGTTTCATGGCGGGCACGTCCAGCCGAAGGTCCCGGAGGGCCTCCGCGTCGGCAAAAATCTCCGACGGGGTGCCGGACAGGACGATCCGCCCCCCGTCCATCACGTGGATCCTGCGGCACCTGGCCGCCTCTTCCATGAAATGGGTGATCCAGAGGATGGTGATGCCCTCCCGGTTCAGCCTTTCGACGGTGTCGAACACCTCCCGGCGGCCGGCCGGGTCCAGCATGGCGGTGGCCTCGTCAAAGATGATGATGCGGGGCCGCATGGCCAGAATCCCGGCGATGGCGACCCGCTGCTTCTGCCCGCCGGACAGAAGGTGGGGTGCCCGGTCCATGAAGGCCTCCATGCCGACCGCCCGGAGGGCCGATTCGATCCGCCCGGGCATTTCCTCTGTGGCGACGCCGGTGTTTTCCAGACCGAAGGCCACGTCCTCCCGGACCATGGTGGCCACTAGCTGGTTGTCCGGGTTCTGGAAGACCATGCCGGCCGTCTGCCGGATGTCCCAGATATGCGTTTCGTCCGCGGTGCTCATGCCCCGGACCAGCACAGTGCCCGAGTCCGGCTGATACAGGCCGTTCAGGAGCTTGGCCAGGGTGGATTTTCCCGAGCCGTTCCGGCCCAGGATGGCGGTAAATTCCCCTTCCTCCACGGTGAAGCTGACGTCGTTCACCGCCAGGGCGCCGCCTTCCTCGTAGGCGTAGCGGACGTTTTGTACTTCGATGATTCCGCTCAAGATGTTTCCTCCTTGCTGGTTCCGTTCATCTGGCTCAGCTGCTCCGTGAGCCGTTCGATGACCGGCACGCTTTTTTCAAGCAGCCCCCTGACATCGTACCGCTTGTCCCTGAACAGGAGGGCGGGGTCCTTGGAGGCGGACAGCAGCAGGCGCTCGTCCGTCTGCTGCATGGCGGTGTACAGCCGGTCGACCGGCGGCATCAGGGCGGGATCCAGGCGGATCACCAGGCTCTGAGCCTGCCAGGATACCCGGAGCGCACCCAGGGTGGAGCACAGGGAGCGCAGATGGGCGATGTCGATCAGCATCATGACCTCCTCCGGCGGTTCGCCGAAGCGGTCGATCAGTTCCTCGATGACGTCCTCGCGGTCGACGCGGCTGCGGATCAGGGAGATCCGCTTGTAAATCTCCATCCGCTGCACTTCGCCGGATACATAGCTGTCCGGCAGGTAGGCGTTCACCTTGAGGTCTACGCGGGTATCCGCCCGGGGCGTTTCGGCGGGGCGGCCCTCCATCTCGCTCTGGGCCTCCTGAACGGCCTCCTCGATCAGGCGGACGTACATTTCATAGCCCACGTTGGAGACGTTGCCGGACTGCTCGGGGCCGAAGATGTTGCCCGCCCCGCGGATCTCCAGGTCGCGCATGGCGATGCGGAAGCCGGAGCCGAACTGGGTAAACTCGCGGATGGCGCTCAGACGCTTCTGGGCGTCCTCTGAAATCATCCGGTCCGGCCGGACGGTGAAATAGGCGTAGGCCGCCCGGTTGGAGCGGCCGACCCGCCCGCGCAGCTGGTACAGCTGGGACAGGCCGAAGCGGTCCGCGTCGTAGACGATCATGGTGTTGGCGTTCTGTACGTCCAGGCCGTTTTCGATGATCGTGGTGGACAGGAGCACGTCGTAGCGGCCGGAGAAAAAGTCCAGCATGACGTCCTCCAGGGCGTTTTCCTTCATCTGGCCGTGGGCGATGGCGATCCGGGCCTCCGGCAGCATGCGCTGGAGGCGCTGGCGGAACTCCTCGATGCTCTGCACCCGGTTGTACAGGAAGTAGACCTGGCCCTTGCGGCTCAGCTCCCGGCGGATGGCGTCGCGGATGACGGCGTCGTTGTACTCGATGACGTAGGTGCGGATCGGGTAGCGCTCCTCCGGGGGCGTTTCAAGCAGGCTGATGTCCCGCACGCCCACCATGCTCATGTGCAGGGTCCGGGGGATGGGGGTAGCCGACATGGTGAGCACGTCCACCGTCTTTTTGATGTTTTTGATGGCTTCCTTGTGGCCCACGCCGAAGCGCTGCTCCTCGTCCACGATCAGCAGGCCCAGGTCCTTGAACTGCACCTGCTTGGACAGCATCCGGTGGGTGCCCACCAGGATGTCCACCTTGCCCTCCGCCACGCGCTGAATGGTTTCCTTCTGTTCTTTCGGTGTGCGGAAACGGGAGATCATGTCGATGGAGACCGGGAAGTCCTTGAGCCTTTCCAGCAGATTCAGGTAGTGCTGCTGCACCAGGATGGTGGTCGGGGCCAGGAAGGCCACCTGCTTGCCGTCCATGACGGCCTTGAAGGCGGCTCGGACGGCCACCTCTGTTTTGCCGTAGCCCACGTCCCCGCACAGCAGCCGGTCCATGTTGACGGGCTTTTCCATGTCCTCGGTGATGTCGCGGACGGCGCGCTGCTGGTCCGGCGTCAGCTCGTAGGGGAAGGCGTCCTCCATCTGCCGCTGCCAGGGGGTGTCGGGGCCAAAGGCGTGGCCGGGGGTGGCTTTGCGGTCGGCGTACAGGCGCACCAGGTCGAAGGCCAGCTTTTTGAGGCCTGCCTTGACCTTCTTTTTCTGCCGGGTCCATTCGCCGCCGCCCAGGGAACTGAGGGGCGGCAGGTCCTCGGTGGAGCCGATGTATTTCTGCACCCGCTCGAACTGGTCGATGGGCACGTAGAGCTTGTCCCCGCCCAGGTAGGTGATCAGCAAGTAATCCCGGGCCGTGCCCTCGGTCTGCACCCGGGTGATGCCGCGGAAAATGCCGATGCCGTGGTGCTCGTGGACCACGTAGTCCCCTTCGTGGAGGTCGGTAAAGGCTTCCAGCTTTTCGCCGGCCCGCACGTTCCGCCGGGGCTTTCGGTAGCCGGCGCCGAAGATGTCGCTGTCGGCGATGATGCAGAGCTTTTCTCCGGGCAGGATCATGCCGCGGTTCATAGAAACGGGCAGGATCACGGGCCCGGGCTCTGAAAGCAGATCTTTTTCTTCCCGGATGGCGGCGTGAACGCCCTGTTCGTCCAGGGCGGCCTGGAGCCGCTCCGCCCGGGCGACGCCGCCCGCCAGCAGGATCACCCGGTCCTGCTGGTCCTGATAGGTACGGATGTCGTCCGCCAGGCCCTTGAAGCGGGTCAGGTAGGAAGCCGGGGCGTGGCCCGTCCACTGAATCGACGCATCGGGATGGAAAAGATCCGAATCCCGCAGGAAGTCCTCCGCCAGGATCAGCGGAAGGCCGCTCCATTCGGGCAGAAGGTCCTGGAAGGACAGCATCAGCCGGATCTGCTCCGGCACGGCCTCCTGGCGCTCCAGGGCGTTTTTTAAATCCTCCTGAAAGCCCAGCAGCCGGTCGTCCGCCCGGGCGGAAAGCTGGTCCGGGGCATCCAGAATCACGATCGGGTCGTTGAGCCAGGACCGGATGCCGCCGGCCGCCGGAAAGGCGACCCCGCTCCAGTTTTCCGCTCCCGGCAGAAAGCCGGTTTCTTCCAGAGTGTCCGCGCTGTCCAGCAGCAGGCCCAGGCCGACGCGGGAGGAAATCCGGGTGCCACCTTCCTGACCGGTCGGATCAATCGCCATGCCGCCCAGCATCAGGTCCTGGGGGAGCCTGCGCACCTGGTCGCTGACCATGCGGCGGATGGCCTCCGCCGTTTCCCGTTCCGTGCCGGCGGGGATAAAATCGCTGACCGCGGGGGAGATCAGGACCTGGGTTAAGCGGTCCGCGCTGCGCTGGGAGACGCAGTCAAATTCCCGGATGGAATCGACCTGGGTGTCGAAAAACTCGATGCGGCAGGCCATCTCCCGGTCCGGGGGAAACACGTCGAGGATTTCGCCGCGCAGGGCGCACTGGCCCTTGCCCTCCACCATGGGCACCCGCTCATAACCCGCGCTGACCAGTCGGCGGATGAGCTCGGCAGGCTCCGCCTCCTGCTCGGTCATCACGCGGAGGACCCGCTTTTCCAATTCCGACCGGATGGGGAAGCGGGTCATCAGGGCGTCCACCGTGCAGACGACGGCCGCCAGCTCTCCCCGGGAAGCCCGAAGCAGGGTTTCCAGGCGCATGTTCAGGGTTTCCCGGCTGCTGGAGCCGGGGGTAAAGGTGATGTCCTCGGCCGGCAGGGTGCGGCAGGGCTTGCCGCTCAGGCGGCTGCAGTCGTCAGCCAGACGGAGGGCGGTGCTTTCGTTCCGCGTGACCAGCAAAACGCACCGGCCGGTAACGTGGTGCAAAAAGGACGCGGCAAAAGCGCGCTGGCCTTCACACAGGTCGTACAGCGCGACGGTTTGATTCGCCCGGACCGCGTCCGCCAGAGCGGACAGGGCGGGGCTGTTTTTTACTTGTTCGTTCAGTTCACTCAGCATGTTTCCGGTTAAATTGGTTCATGGCCCGGTCGATCCCTTCCCGGACCCAGCAGCCGGCCGCCTCGGCGGCGGTCTGATAGGCGCTGAAGGCGGTCTCCCGCTCCTGAGCGGTGTTAAAATGGCCCAGCACATAGTCCGCCAGGTCCCACCCGGCGGGCGGCGAGCCCATGCCGACCCGGATCCGGGGAAAGTCCCCGCTGCCCGTGCACTGCAGGATGCTGCGCATCCCGTTGTGGGTGCCCGGCCCGCCTGCAGCCCGGACGCGGACCTGGCCGAAGGGCAGGTCGATGTCGTCCACCACGATCAGCATTTCCCTGGGACCGAGCTTGTACCAGTTCAGGGCTTCGGCGACGCTCAGGCCGCTTTCGTTCATATAGGTCTGGGGCTTGATGAGCACGACCTTCTGGCCGCCCACGACGCCTTCCCCCAGCAGGGCCTTGCACTTGAGCTTCTTTAAGGGAATGTCCCACTTCGCGCTTAAAATGGACACGACATCAAACCCGGCGTTGTGCCGGGTATGTTCATATTTTTCGCCCGGATTCCCCAGGCCTACGATTGCCAGCATGTTTCCTCCGTATTCCGCGCCCCCCGGTTCCCCGAAAAGCGCAGAATCAAGTATACAACACCCCGTCGGCTTTATCAAGCCGGCGGGAGTTTCGCACAGGTTTTTCCGTTATAGAAAAAACATTTTGTTGGGCTAAAGAACAGTTGTGAAAGAAACCCGATGGAGCCGGAGCGGAGCGAATCCCGCAGCCGTCCGGCGATTTACTCGCCGGATTGGCGCAGCCAACCCGCAGGGCGGCAGGGATTTGATCCGGTCTGGCTGTGGTGAGGGGAGCGTGAGGGGGAACACCCTCACGGGAGATCGTACATACCGGCTTTGCCGGTATGTGCGGGGTTTTCCGAAAGGAAAACGTTCCTTACGGATTTTCCGCCCGGGAGCGAAGCGACAGGAAAATCCGCTCAGGGGAAAGCGTGGGAAGGGGACAGAGTCCCCTTCCCAATTATTTGATCCAGTTTCCTGGTCTCACCACCACCGGCGCTCCGGGGACGATCGGGTCCAGGATCATGACGGCCTTTTCGTCCTCCCCATCGGGCTGAGCGCCGCGCATGGCCAGCACGAAGCAGGCCCCCTTGACGTTGATGCCGAACTCCGCCATCAGGGAATACATGCCCCGGGCTGTGCCGCCGCCGCGGGTAAAATCGTCCACGATGATGCAGTTCTGTCCCTCGCGGACCGCCCGGCGGGACAGGGACATCATTTCGATGGAGCCGTTTCCGGACACGTAGCTGATGTTGACCGCGCCGCCCTCGTACACCTTGATGGACCGCCTGGCGATGACCAGGGGCAGGTGCAGGGCGTTGGCGGCCTCCAGGGCCACGGGGATACCCTTGGTCTCCATCGTCAGGACGAAGTCAGCCCCGGCGTCGTAATACTGGGCGGCCATGAGTTCCCCGATGCGGCGGACGGTTTCAGGCTCCGCCAATATGTCGGACAGGTAGAGATACCCGCCCGGCAGCATCCGGTCCGGCTCGGCCAGGCGCTCGCACAGCTGCTGGATAAAGGGACGGGCGGACTGGACGTTGCCCGCCGGGCGGTAGCGCACGCCGCCGGCGGCCCCGGTGACGGTCTCCACCGTGCCCAGACGGAAGGTGCGCCAGGTGCGGGCCAGGATGGCCGTGTCCTCGCTGACGGTGGATTTGGCAGCGCCGAACATTTCGCAGAAATAGGAGAGCGTAAAAATCTTGTTGGGCGAAGACGTCAGAATCTTCCCCATCACAGAAAGGCGCTCCGCCCGTTTGACCTTGTCCGCCATAATGCCCCTCCAGGTAAATGTTTTAGGTGGTTTCCGCCCCCGCCGCGGGCGGGAACAGTTCTTGCATTATAACCCATTTTTTCGAACATTACCATAGTTTTTCACAAAAAATATTCGTATTTTTACAGAAGAGCGCCGGCTCTTGATTTTTCCGTTTATTCCTCTTATAATGGACAAACAGGGCGGCGGCTGTTTTCGCCCTATGCCATACGGAAAGGACATGATCATCATGCCGGAGAAGAAAACCTTTTATATCACCACCCCGATTTATTATCCCAGCGGCAACATGCACATCGGCCACACCTACACCACTGTGGCGGCCGATACCATGGCCCGCTTTAAGAAGATGCAGGGATACGATACCTATTTCCTGACCGGTCTGGACGAGCACGGCCAGAAAATCGAAAAAAAGGCCCAGGAAGCCGGCGTGACGCCCCAGCAGTTCGTGGATAAGATCGCCGAGGAAACGAAGGCCCTGTGGAAGCTGATGGACATCGAAAACGACGATTTCATCCGCACCACCCAGGAGCGCCACATGAAGATCGTGCAGAAGATCTTCCGCCGTTTCTATGACCAGGGCGACATTTACAAGGCCGAGTACGAGGGCATGTACTGCACTCCCTGCGAGAGCTTCTGGACGGCGACCCAGCTGGTGGAAAAGGACGGGGAAAAGGTCTGCCCGGACTGCGGCCGTCCCTGCCAGCCGATGAAGGAGGAAAGCTATTTCTTCCGCATGAGCAAGTATCAGGACTGGCTGATTGACTATATCGAAAGCCATCCCGATTTCATCCAGCCCGCCAGCCGCGCCAATGAGATGATCAACAATTTCTTAAAGCCCGGCCTGCAGGACCTGTGTGTCAGCCGGACCAGCTTTAAATGGGGCGTGCCGGTGGACTTTGACGACAAGCACGTGGTGTACGTGTGGATCGACGCGCTGAGCAACTACATCACGGCCCTGGGCTATGGGACGGACCACGACGAGCTGTTCCGGAAATACTGGCCGGCGGACGTCCACCTGGTGGGCAAGGAGATCGTGCGCTTCCATACCATTTACTGGCCCATCATGCTCCACGCCCTGGGCCTGCCCCTGCCCAAGCAGGTCTTTGCCCATGGCTGGCTTCTGTTCGGCATGGACAAGATGAGCAAGTCCAAGGGCAACGTGGTCTATCCCGGCCCCATTGTCGCCCGCTACGGCGTGGATACCCTGCGCTATTACCTGATGAGGGAGATGCCCTTCGGCGCGGACGGCAACTACACCAACGAAAGTTTCCTCACCCGCATGAACGCGGACCTGGCCAACGACCTGGGCAACCTGGTATCCCGCACCGTGGCCATGATCGAAAAGTATTTTGACGGCGTGACGCCGGATGGGTTTGATGGCATCGACGAAAAAGAGCCCACGGGCGTTTCCCTGCGCCAGCACTGCGTCCAGCTGCCCAAACTGGTGGAGGAGCAGATGGACAAGCTCCAGTTCAGCCAGGCCCTGGCGGAAATCTGGAAGGTCGTCGGCGAGTGCAACAAGTACATCGACCTGACCCAGCCCTGGGTCCTGGGCCGCGACCCGGAGAAGCGGGACGAGCTGGCTGCGGTGCTGTTGACCCTGGCCGAGTGCGTCCGCTTCGTGGCCGTGCTGATCCAGCCCTTCATGCCCAACACCCCGGCCCGGATCTTTGAGCAGCTGGGCGTTAAAGACGAAGCCCTCAAGACCTGGGATTCCCTGAGCTCTTTTGGCAGACTGCCCGCCGGCACCAAGGTACAGAAGGGCGAAGCCCTCTTCCCGCGCATCGACGTGAAAAAGGAGCTGGAAGTCCTGAACGGCCCCAGCGAAGAAAAGGCGGCCCCCAAGGCCGAAAAGCCCAAGGCGGAGAAAAAGCCCGCCGAAGCGCCGGAAGGCTGCGTGACCATCGGCGATTTTGAGAAGCTGTCCTTCCGCACCGCCAAGGTCCTGGCCTGCAAAAAGGTGGAAAAGAGCGAAAAGCTCCTCTCCTTCACCCTGGACCTGGGCTCTGAGCAGCGCACCGTCCTCTCCGGCATCGCCAAGGCCTATCCCGACCCCACCGTCCTGGTGGGCAAGACCCTGGTGCTCTTTGCCAACCTCGCCCCGAGGAAGATCATGGGAACGGAGTCCCAGGGCATGCTCCTGTCCGCCCTGGACGAACAGACCGGCACCCTCCGCCTGCTCACCGTGGACGACGCGGGAAGCATCGCCCCCGGGAGCGAAATCGGGTAAGCTTGACTGCCATGAAAAAACGATTGCTTCTCTTCCTGGTCTGCGCCCTTTCCCTGGTGCTGCTCAGCGCCTGTTCCAACGGCGGGGACGGGAAGCCGCAGGAAACCCTGGAGCCCCAATGGACGGTGAACCCGGCCCTGCCGGACGAAAGCTCCCGGACGATTCAGAAGGTGCTGTCTGTTTCTTCCGAAGCGGACGCCCTCAACCTGAAGGTCAAAAACGCCCTGGGTCAGGTCACGAGCCTGAACGTGCCCGGGCAGATCGTCCGGTCCGTCGCCCAGGCCGCGTCCGAGGAAGGCGTCCTGAAGCCGGATCAGGGCTGGATCTCCTTCTCCCGCTCGACGGGGGGCCGCTACTCCTTTGATAAGCCCTACGCCGCCGTGATGGCCGAAGGCCGGATGGACAGCTACGTGATTTCCGACGAGGGAGAGCCCCGGGAAACCCAGGAGACGGTTTTTTACGACCCGCTGTCCTACGTGATGAGCGGCGAGGGCGGGGGAGATTTCGCCTTTGCCACCTATTACCGGATCCGGGAGGACGGGCTCTGCGCGGAAACGGAGACCGTTTCCCGTTTGAACGACGCCATCTCGGGCTGGTCGCGCGACGTTTACCTCCGGGAAGGGGGAACGCTGTGGTTTGCCGACGTCCAGCTGATTCCCAATGTGGATCAGGGGGACGAGGCGGCAATGGAATGGTCCTGGCGGATCTGCGTGGGCAGCGTTTCGGCCAATGAGGCCTCCGTCCGGGAGTTTGAAGAAAAAACCACCGAGCTGGCCCTGCCGTCCCGTTTCCCGGACCTGGTGAACGGAGGCGCCTCCGCTGTTTCCGCTCTGCTGAACCAGCCCGGCGCTGTGGCCGACCTGACCGTCAAAAACGGAAAAGCCACTTTGACCGACGAAAGCGGAACAAAATCGGAAAATCTCCGATAATCGCAAGGGGGTCTTGCGACCCCCCTACGGAACCCCCCAACGGATTTGCCTCTCGCGTCTACGACGCTCCCGGGCGGCAAATCCGCAAGGAATGTATTTTTGCTCCGCAGAAGTGGGGAGGTCTTCTCTTTCCAACTATTGTTCTGCTGCGCAAAAATACTCCTCGCGGCGTACATGCCGCCGCTGCGGATTGTAATCAGGGGGAAGCACCCCCTGATCACCTCTTCTGCTGTGCGTCAATTTTGCTTCCTTCGTTTGTGAATGATGCAGTTACTTTTCAAGCAGCAGAATGAATAGAAGCCATGAAAGGCTCCGGAGGGAGCCTTTTTCACGGAATGATCACGTAATTTGGAGGAAAACCTGCATGAACACCCTGAGTACCGGCAAGAAGATCGCCTACGGCATCGGCGCCGTCGGCAAGGACATGGTGTACGCCCTGTCCGCTAACTATGTGCTGTATTATTATCAGGACATCCTGCACCTGGATCCCGCCTTTGTAGGCCTGATTCTGATGCTTGCCCGCGTATTCGACGCCCTGAACGACCCCTTCATGGGCGTTCTGGTGGCCAAAACGAAGTCCCGCTGGGGGCGTTTCCGTCCCTGGCTGCTCAGCGGCACGGTGCTGAACGCCGTGGTCCTGTACGCCCTGTTCGCCGCTCCTCACGCGGAGGGGGCCACGCTGATGGTGTTCTTCACGGTCATGTACATCCTCTGGGGCGTCACCTACACGATGATGGACATCCCCTATTGGTCCATGATCCCCGCCGTCACCGATACGCCGAAGGAGCGTGAAAACCTCTCCGTGGTGGGCCGCACCTGCGCCGGGATCGGCGCCGCCATCATGCAGGTGGGCACGCTGCTGGCCGTGGAATTCCTGGGCGGCAGGGACGCCCTGGGCAGCGTCAACGAGCGCGAGGGCTTCCGGATGGTGGCCCTGATCGTCGGCGTCCTGTTCATCCTCACGGAAATCATCTGCTGCCTGTTCATGAAGGAAAAGGACACCGGCCGCATGAGCACTTCCTCCGTCAAGGAGATGTTTTCCTCCCTCTTCCATAACGACCAGGCCCTGGTCGTCGTGCTGACGATCGTGCTGATCAACATGGCCCTGTACCTGACCAGCAACTTCATCATCTACTTCTTCAAGTATGACTTCGGCAACGGCAGCCAGACCTGGCGGGGCAGCTTCACCCTGTTCTCTTCCGTGGGCGGGGCCTTCCAGATCCTGGGCATGATGGTGCTCTATCCCCTCCTGCGGGCAAGAAAAATCACCAACCAGCAGATCTTCCGGCTGGCTGGCGGCCTGGCCATCCTGGGCTACATCGTCATCCTGACCCTGTGCCTCACGGGCGTGACCCATAACCTGATCCTCCTGTGCGTGCCCGGCGCGCTGGTCTTCATGGCCAACGGCGTGCTGACGGTGCTGACCACGGTCTTCCTGTCCAGCTCCGTGGACTACGGGGAGGTCAAAACTGGCCGCCGCGAGGAGAGCGTGATCTTCTCCATGCAGACCTTCGTGGTCAAGGCGGCCGCCGGCGTCGCCGTCTTCCTGACCGGCGTAGGCCTCAAGCTGATCAACCTGGTGGGGGATACCGAGGACACCGGCGAAATTATCCGCCAGTCCGCCGAGACCCTGACGGGCCTGCGCCTGATGATGACGGTCCTCCCGGTCATCGGCCTGCTCGTCGCCCTGTTCATCTTCCACAAAAAGTTCCGCCTGACCGACGAATACGCCGAACAGCTGAGCAAAGAGCTGCGGAAAAAGCACGGCGAATCCGAACGCTGAGGCAGAAAATATAATAAGAACCCCGCATGCGCCCGGCATGATGCCGGAACGGATGCGGGGTTCTTTGCGTCCTAAAACGGAACCAGCGGTTATATTTTAGATAAGTTAGATTTCTACGATTTCGTAGTTCCTGCTGCCCAGACCGTGCTTTTCGGCGGTTTCCACGGTGTGGATGCCGTGGCGGGAGTTCATCCGCTTGATCAGGGCCTTTTTGCCGCAGTCGTGGGCGTTGATGACGGCGTCGTAGCAGGCCTGGTCCAGGGCCACGGGATCGGTGGAGGCGAAGATGCCCAGGTCGCCCATTTCCGGCTCATGGGGATTGCCGTCGCAGTCGCAGTCCACGCTCAGGCGGTTGGCTACGCTGATGTACAGCATGTTCTTCGCGCCTACGTAAGCAAGGACGGCCTTGCAGGCGTCCGCCATGGACTCCAGGAAGTCGTCCTGCGGGGTCGGGGGATTCCAGCACTTCACCGGGTCGGTGGTGGTGCCGGCGCTGTGGATGTAGGCTTTGCCGTGGGTGGAGCCGATGCCGATGGAGATGTTCTTGAGCGCTCCGCCGAAGCCGCCCATCATGTGGCCCTTAAAGTGGGAGAGGATCAGCACGCTGTCGTAGTTGTTCAGATGCTCGCCCACGATGTCCTTATCCAGGTGGCAGCCGTTGTGGACCGGGATCTCGATTTCACCGAACTCGTCCATGATGTCCACCGGAGCGATGTTTTTGAAGCCGCGCTCTTCGATGGCCTTCCAGTGATCGGCCACGTCCTGCCGGGAGCCGCCGTAAGCGGTGCAGCATTCGATGATGGTGCCGTTCAGATAATGAACCAGCGGCCCGATCAGCTCAGGGCGCAGGTAGTTGCTCTTCGCGCTCTCGCCGGTGGAGATTTTGACGCCGATCTTGCCGTGGAGGGGCTTGTTCAGGGCCTTGTATATCTCGATCAGCTTTTCCGGGGTGATTTCCCTGGTGAAAAATACCTTGCTTGCAGTCATGGTACATCGCTCCTTTCGTATGTTCAAGAAAAAGAATAACTGAAAAATGCTTTCCTGTCAAATGGTGTTTTGCCAGTAGCGGATCCGGTTCATGGTCTGCTTCTGGCGGACCCGGCTCATGACCACCGCCGTGATCCCGGCCGCCACGAGCACGCCGAACAGGGCCCCGGCGCTGTCGATGCAGATGTCCCTGAACTGGCCTGCCCGGCCGGATACGAAGGTCTGGTGCCACTCGTCCAGCACGGCGTACACGGTAGCCGCCAGCCAGGCGGGGAGGCCGGGAATCTTCAGCGGGAACGTCCACAAAAACTGCCGCAGCGCGGCCCCCAGCAGGGCGTATTCCGAAAAATGGGCCAGCTTGCGCACGAGAAAGTGCATCAGGGCAAAGG
This sequence comes from Christensenella sp. UBA4379, assembly GCA_002391225.1. Lineage (GTDB taxonomy): Bacteria > Bacillota > Clostridia > Christensenellales > Aristaeellaceae > UBA4246. The sequence continues at coordinate 34,834 of DGRV01000026.1, read as the reverse complement.
CCCCGGCCTGCGCTCCGCCGCCCATGGCGGAGTATTCCGGGAAAATCCACCGCATCAGATGCTCTGTGACCTTCCGGGACAGCTCGGAGGATTCATCTCCCGTGTTCGCTGAAAACATGAAGATCATGGCCATCAGCAGCAGGGCGATCACCCCGTTCAGGATCCTGCCCTTGGTCCACCGGTGTTTCTGGTTCATGGTTTGTTCTCTTCCTCCTGCGATGCCGCCAGCGCCGCCCGGCCTAAAGAAAGGGCCAGCCATTTGGCGGCAGGCTCATCGGCCGCTTCCCACAGCCTCACGGTGCAGAAGACGGCCTTTCCTTCCTGCCAGATCAGGCCCAGGCGTTCCATCCGGGCCCAGTGGTCGATCATTTCCACCGCGAGCACCGCGTCTGCGGGAACCGGCTCGCAGTGCGCGCGCTTAAGCAGCGGATACCAGGGCGGCGTGGTATAGTCGTCCGCCGGGAAGGCGGAAAGAAGCGTGCTTGTTGGGTCGATCAGCAGGCCCATCGTCCCGGTCGCCACGGGCTTTCCCATGCTCTCCGAGATGCTTTTGAACATCGGGTAGCACCAGAAATCCCCGCAGTATTCGGCCGGCAGCTTTCCCTCCGCATCGGGGATTACGATGGCCGGGCCCTGCGCTTTGGACGCTTCCCGGACGAAGGGCACAAAGCCCTCTGGGATGCGGACCCCGTCCTTCGTGACGGCGGCCGGCAGTTCCGGGAAAACCCAAAGGAAATAGGCATTCTCCGTCCCATCCTCCAAACGGAAGCGGGCGCTCAGCCTTTCCGGGCCGGGAAGGTCCGGGGCGGTAAAGGCGGCGGGCTCCGTCTGCCGGAGCCGTCCGTCCCACGGGCCGGGCGTCAGGAGGATGCTTTCAATCGTTACTCCGTTTCGGATCAGCTCGCACAGCACCGGGCCTTCGGCTTTTTCCGCCCGGGTGTCCGAAATCACCGCGCGGAAGGGAATGGGCTCGCCCGACGAATAGACGAACCGGGGGAAACGTGCCAGCACGGTTTCCGGCCCGCAGAAGCGGCGCCAGTCCGCCGGATCAATCAGTCCCTTGCTCTGCCGAAGGCCGTCCAGCATCCCTACCATAGCGGTGCCCTGGCCCATGTAGTCGATCAGGTCCAGCAGCTGGAAGCCGCTCAGCTCCCGGCTGCGCAGGGCCGCTTCGATCTCCATGCGGTAGCAGTCCGCCGCCAGCTTTCCGGAGGCGCGGCGATATCGCCCGGCCAGGGGCAAAAGACCCTTTTGCGCCATCCGCTCCCGGATCACCTCCAGGTTCCTGGGGGCCAGGACGCCCCGGTAGGCGGTGATCTCCGAAAAATCAGGGTAGACCTCGTACTGGCCGACCTCGTGGGTGACGACCGGGATGTCCGGCACATAGGCTTCGCCGCCCGCGGATGTTACCCGGGCCGTCTCCGTGCCCCGCTGGATGTTCAGCTCTCCGGCCGTTCCCGCGCTGTCCCCGCCGGAGAGGACGGCTCCGTCATAGTCCCAGTCCGTCCCGGGCAGGCCGGTCTGAATCCGCCCCTGGGGGCCGTCGCAGCGGGCGTAGGAGCCGCGCAGCAGCCGGTGTTCGCCCAGGCGGACGCCCACGAACAGGTCTTCCTCCTGCTGCCTTTCCACCGCGAACTGGAAGTTGTTGGCCCCGGCGGAATAGAGCCGCCCGGGGTCTGCCGCCCGGAACAGGCGGATCATTTCGTCCAGCCGCTCTCGGCTGCCCCACAGCTCGTTCCCCAGGCTCAGGCAGATCATGGACGGGTGCGCCCCGAAGGCCTCCAGGATGCGCAGGCCCTCGGCCTCCAGATAGGCGCATTCCCTGCCGCCGTCCGCTTCCTCGCCCCGGGCGGGCACAGTGCCCCAGAAGGGAAGCTCGGGGATGATATATACCCCCAGCTCGTCCGCGGCCTCAAAGGCAGCTTCGGGCGGGCAGCAGGTATGGCAGCGGATGTGGTTGAGCCCGTATTCCTTCGCCGTCTCCATTTCCCTGCGCCAGGAGGCTGTGTCCCAGGGGGCGCAGCCGGTCAGGGGAAACTGCAGGCCCTCGTGCCTGCCGCGCAGGAAAACCTCCCGCCCGTTGACCAGCAGGCGGCGTCCGGCAGTAGAAAGGCGGCGGATGCCGGTCCGGAAGGTCAGAGCATCGTCTCCGGCAAAGATGCGCGCCGTGACGAGGCTTGGGTGCTCTTCGTCCCACAGGGGAATATTCTCCGGCAGCGGGATCCGGAAATGGGCAGTATCGCCTTGGATGCGGCCCTCTGCGGGGCCGGTCCAGCCGGGAAGCTCCGCCCAACACGCCCCGTCCCATTTCCCCAGGACGCGGCAGGAGATCAGCAGTTCCCCGTCCCGGACCTCGGTCCTGGGAAAGAGAAAGACCGTTTTCCCGGCGGTCAGGCTGATTTCCCCGGTGATGCCGTTCCAGTTGGTCTGGGTGTCGGGGGAGGTCATATGTCCGCCGGCGGTCGGATAGCCGGTGTTGTCCACCGCGATGGAAAGGGTGTGCCGCCCGTCTGAAAGGGCGGGCAGGACGAAGACGTGCGGGGCACAGAGACTGTCCCCGCGGCCGATCAGCTGCCCGTCCAGGAACACGCGGGTCAGGCGCGTCCGCTCCAGGGTCAGCACGACGGTTTTGTCCGCCCAACCAGAGACAGTAAAGTCCCTCTCCACCCAGAGCCGGCCGGCAAAGGGGAAACGCTCCGTCAGGTACCCTTCGCAGCGGTCCTGGTTTTCGTCTCCCAGGCCGCTCAGAGCCGTCGTCCCGGGCAGGGTGATCCGCCCTTCCCACCGGGCCGGCGGTTGCTCTTCCGGTTCCCGGAGGCTCGCCCGCCATTCGCCTGCCAGACTGATCTTCTCCATGCCCGATCTCCCTCCCATTTTATTGATTCTATCAATTTTCCATGCTATAATCAAGATGATTTTACTGTTTCATGTAAGATGATTTTGCCGTGGGAGGAAAGAATTCATGGATCCGTCCTCGTTGATTAAGCCGGAAGAGGCGCAGCAGGTCGTCGGCATCCTCCAGAGCGCGGGCACGGCCAAGCTGCTGACCGCCCTGGGCCTGTTGCTGGTGCTGCTGGTGGCGACGCATTTTATCGTCAAGCTGTTCAGGCGGTTTCTGAACCGCTCGAAGCTGATCAACAAATCCCTGCACACGCTGCTGATCAACATGGTGCGCTATGGGCTGATCCTGCTGAGCCTGATGGTGGCGGCCAACAGCGTCGGGGTGCCGATCACCACCTTCGTGGCCCTGTTCTCCATCCTGGGCGTGGCGATCAGCCTGGCCCTCCAGGGCGTTCTGGCCAACATCGCGGGCTGTATGATCCTCGTGTCCGGCCGCCAGTTCGAGGTGGGGGATTTTATCCAGACCTCCTCCGGCTCCGGCACGGTGCAGGACATCGGCCTGCTGTACACCGAGCTGACCGCCCCGGACGGCACCAGGATCTATCTGCCGAACAGCTCCCTGTATACCTCCCCGGTGACCAACGTCACCTCCAGCGGGAAGCGCCGCATCGCCCAGGTCTACACGGCGGCCTATCGTCATTCCCCGGACGAGGTAAAGAGCGCCCTGATGGAAGCCGTTTCAAAGCTCACCACCCTCCTGCCCGATTTCCCGCCCAACGTTGTGGTGGACAGCTATGCCCGCACCTACGTCAATTACAAGGTGTTCCTCTGGACGACCTCGGGGGATTACTGGCCGACCCTGCAGAAGCTCAACGAGCTGGTCTATCAGAGCTTCGCGGACCACGGCATCGAGTGGGCCGACCCGGTATCCGTCGTCACCACGGACTGAGAGATACAGAAAGCCCGCCTCCGGAATCCCGGCGGCGGGCTGGAAGGAAGCGGCGGCTGTTACCGGCGGTCGGCTTCCTTGATCTTGGCTGCTTTGCCCTGCACGTTGCGCAGGTAGTACAGCTTGGCGCGGCGGACCTTGCCGCGGCGGATCACGTCGATATGGTCGACGCGGGGGGAATGCAGCGGGAACGTGCGTTCCACGCCGATGCCGTAAGAAACACGGCGGACCGTAAAGGTCTCCCGGCTGGAGCCGTTGCGCTTGGCGATCACGGTACCCTCGAACGCCTGAAGACGTTCGCGGCTGCCTTCCACAACCTTGACGAACACACGCAGGGTGTCGCCGACGCGGAAAGAAGGCAGATCGGTACGGAGCTGCTGCCTTTCGATAGAACGGATAATTTCACTCATTTCTGGTTTCCTCCTTCCCTCATAGACGTTCATACGGACCAGACCCATCGGTCTGTTGTGCGTCCGCAGCGGACCGTCCGTTTCACACAAAGTTGATTATATCACAGCTCCGCCCGGCCCCGCAAGTGCTTTTTTTCCGTTTTTCAAAAAAGTTTGAAAATAATATTGACAACCGCGGCAGAAAGTGCTAATATAACACCGTTGTCGCTGATGTAGCTCAGTAGGTAGAGCGCATCCTTGGTAAGGATGAGGTCACCGGTTCAAATCCGGTCATCAGCTCCAGACAAAATCCCCTGATTTCACAAAGAAATCGGGGGATTTGTTTTTGTTTTCTGCGCTCTTTTCCCGGCCTCCGTCTCTCCAAAACCGATACCAAAACCCACACAGGGCTAGAAGCTGATCCTTTCAGACTCGCGCGTGTAAGAGATCACTTCACTTTTCCCGCGAAATCACCACATACAAAAGCAGGGAAAGTTCTCACTCAGTTTCTTATTTCCCTGGTGTTGTTCAGGTACCCAGGCCATCGACTTTGTCAAATCAGGAATGATCAAGGCGCTCTCCTGCATGGCTTTTTCTTCTCACTCTGTCACAAGCTTCATTGTAGCTTGAACGCTGTTTATGATAGCTTGGAAAAGATACTCATCAAATATCGGCTGACATTTAATAATGTTCGCGTTACATTCGTACGTACCATCCAATAATTGATTATGGAACGCAGCCACAACCGCGTCAGCTGCTGCAATTACTTTGTGCAGCCTTGCAAGCTCCAGTTCCCAATCAATTTTTCCGTCCATGTGATTTCCTCCTTGACGCTGAAGGAACAGGACAGTTATAATTATCAGCATTAAGGAGTGAATAAATGGAACACCATCGGTAGCTGAAATGCTGGCTGAAATCAGATATATTACTCAAACATGATCAATTCCTTTTTTCTCAGTTATTTGTATAAAAGTATAGCTTTATTATAGGCTGATATGTTTATCTTGCTAATAGGAGGATCCTTTATGTCTCATAATCCAACAAGATACCTTGCGGAATCTTTCCCGAACGTTGCAAGAGAATTCGATATCCCTGAAAATAATGGGATTACTCCGGATCAGATAGCAGCAGGAAGCCATCGATTGTACTGGTGGAAGTGCAGTACATGTGGCTATCGATGGAAAGCATCTCCCAATAGTCGCACATCAAAGCCGCAGGGGTGCCCGGTTTGTGGCAGAAAACGAGCAGCTGAAAAAAACCATCAGAGAAAAATAGCCGAAGGGAAAACCCTAGCAAATTTGTATCCTGAGATTGCTGCAGAGTGGGATGCTGAAAAAAACGGTGATATTACGCCCGAAATAGTATCAGCGCATGCCGCAACAAAAGCCTGGTGGCTGTGCAATAAATGCGGTTCAAGCTGGGAGATGCCCGTCTGCAAGAGAACGCAGAAACAAGGACAAGGATGCCCAGTTTGTGCCGGTGTCAGAGTCATCCCCGGAATCAACGATCTCGAGACAGTAAACCCTTTACTGGCAAAAGAATGGGATTATGAATTGAATTCTTCACTTCCATCAGAAGTCACCGCGCACACTGATAAGCGAGTTCATTGGGTTTGCTTCACCTGTGGTCATCAATGGACAGCAGCAATTTCAGTCCGAAACACAGGCACCGGATGCCCCAAATGTAAAAGGATTTTTTCTTCTTCTCTCCCGGAACAAATCATTCTGTTCTACCTGAAACAGGTATATCCGGACACCATGAATTACCGACCAGATTGGATGCCCAATGGGGAAGAAATTGACATCTACATTCCCAGTCTGAAGATTGGCGTTGAATACGATGGGATTCATTGGCATGCCGATCCAGAGAGAGACAGGAAGAAAGGCCTGCTTATTAAAGATCAGGGCATTCTGTTGATCCGTGTCCGTGACATCAGCTCAGAGGCAGTGGAAGACGGTAGCATCCGGATAGAGGTCTCGCCGACACACCGGGGATACCATTACATGGATCAAGCCGTTTATGAGATATTTGTTCACATCATGCATAACAGTGGAGCAAAGCTGACAATCCCGGACATCAACAGTGACAGAGACCTCCTTGAAATACGGGCTTGCTATGGAGACGCCCTCTCAGAAAAGTCTTTTGCTGCCATCTGTCCCGAACTGATTCCTGAATGGGATTTTGAGAAAAATGGCAAACTAAACCCGGCCTCTATCTCAGCTAAGAGCGAATTTAAAGTACATTGGCACTGTTCTAAGTGTGGAAACAGATGGTTTGCAACCATTGCTGACCGTACAGCAGGACACGGCTGCCCATATTGTTCAGGACTAAAAGTAAGGGAAGGATATAACGATCTGCAGACCATGCGGCCAGACATTGCTGCAGAATGGGACAAATTTGAAAATATCCTTCCTCCAAACAAAGTTTCCTACCGCTCGGCCAAGAAAGCCAGCTTTATCTGCAAAGTATGTGGTTATCACTACTCTGCTCGTATTGCAGACAGATCTGCAGGATCAGGATGCCCAGCATGTGCTGGAAAAGTTGTCCGGCCCGGTGTAAGTGACCTAGCTACTTTAAAGCCGGAATTACTTGCTGATTGGGATTATGAGCAAAATCCTCTACCACCGTCTTCCTATACCGTGCAGAGCAACAAAGTAGTTGCATGGAAATGCCATATCTGCGGGTATAAATGGAAAGCCGCTATATATTCCAGAACCAATGGGCGTGGATGTATGAAGTGCGGCAAAAGGTCGATGGCTGCGAAGAAAGACAAACAGCATCTTGTTGCCCAGTTAATCCAGCAGCAAGACAAATGGTTATCTAGAGCTGAAATACTTGCTTTATGTCATAGCCTTAGTGAAGCCACCGTTAATCGCGCTATCCAAAAATTGTTATCTGAAGATGCAATTGAGCGAAGGACAATTGGAACAAAAGCATCATATCGTTGGAAAAAAGCAAATGAGGAAGTTACCTAATATCTTGTTGACCGGGATATCATATAATATCGCATATTATCAAGAATAAGGATTTAGAGTATTTGACCTGATTGGATGTTGCTTCAAGCTGTTTTTTCTGTCGTTGACTAAAAGAAAGGGCTGTGAAAGACGGCATTTGAAAGATGCCGGGTATCACAGCTCCTTATAGTTTTCATGGTGTTGTTCAATCTTACATGTCCTGATTCACGATGGTATAAGGCTCAATTCCTTCATTCCCGCCTCATTGTACATCCTTTTCCGCCTGAATTTCAACAATGGTCCGCTCTGTTTCCGTCATGCCGGGGGAAGCGATTCGGCCGATGTTCCGCATGGTTTCCTCCGGCGTATGGCCGTTGATGCCGTGCACGCTGTCTACGCACACGCCGTCCAGCGCCAGCTCGGCCGCCGCAAAGGCCGCGTCGCAGGCGGCGATTCCCTTCATCACGCAGCCCTGGTTCCCGCCGTCGCAGATCATGCCCGTCAGGCTGGAGGCCATGTTGCTGATCACACGGCCGATAGCGGCCTCTTCTCCTCCGTTCAGCAGGCACAGCCCGCAGGCCGCTCCCGTGCTGCCGGCCAGGGCGCAGCCGCACAGGGCGGACAGCCGCCCGGAATACGCCTTGATGTACATGCAGATCAGATAGCTCAGGGCGGTGGCCCTCAGCAGGGCCTCCTCGGTAAGGCCGCGGATCTTCCAGACCGCGTAAATCGGCATCGTGGCCATGATGCCGTGGGCGCCGGAGCCGGTGATGCTCATGGCCGGTTTGCTGAGCCCCAGCACCCGGGCCTCGATCGCCCCATTGCACAGCAGGGACGCCGTCCGCCTTTCGTTATCAGAAAAGACGGAGCCTCCGTTTTGCTTCAGCAGGTGCTGGAGGAAGATGGTCCTCTTACTCCTTCTTCCCTCTTCAAACAGCTCCATATTCACCCGGAATGCCTCCCGGATGAACCCGATTTCTTCCGCCGGCACGTGGAGCGCATAGTCCAGCATTTCCCGGAGGGTCAGCCAGCGGATCAGGGCGGCCTCCGCTTCTCCTTCCGCTTCCGGGGCCGGTCCGGCTTCGCCGGCATTCAGGGGGATGTCCCGCCCGTTGACGGCCAGCCGTGTGATCTGATTGTGACGGCCGCGGATCTCCACCTCCGCTGTCCCCGACGTGGTTTCCAGCTTTGCCAGCAGGAAGATCCGGCTGCTGATTTCCGTCATTTTGACGGTGACCAGGCCTGCCGACACGATTTTCCGGGCCGTCTCCAGGTCCCTTTCCGTGACGGAGCTGAGGGCTTCCAGGCCTTTGGCGGGATCTCCCGCCGCGTACCCCAGGGCGGCGGCGAACACCGCGCCCACCTCTTCGGCCCCCCGGGATGCCGCAGGAATAGGCGTTTTTATATAGCCCGCTGTTCATGGATACCGTCAGGCGCGTCAGCGTACCGCCTGCCAGGCTCCGGGATTTCGCCGCGGCAAAGGCGATGGCGCCGGGCTCCGTCACGCCCAGCGCCGGGACCATGTCTTTCCGGATCAGCTCGGTCAATCGCTGCATACCCTGCCTCCCTGCGTTTTATGAATGGATACGTGTCATTTGCTCTTCTTTTCAGTATAGCATCCATACGGCAACTGTGTCAAAAATAACCCGATCCGCCATCCCTCCAAATGAAAAAAACGGCCCGAAGCCGCTTTTTTCTGTCGTATATGGTCTTTTAATCAGTTGTTGACCGTGGTGGAGTGAGTGGTGCCGCTGCCGTCTTGCCAGGTGACGGTCTGGCTGATGATGGGGTCCGGCAGGACGGGCTGGCCGTTGCGGACGGTGTAGGAATACTTGTTGCCGCTGGCGTCTTCCCAGGTGACGGTATACTCGACGATGGGGTCTGCTGCGCCGCCGTTGATCTGTTCCAACTCTTCCAGGCTCAGGCTCTGCATCATGCTCATGTTTTTTCCTCCCCGCGGTCCATGCCGCGCTAAAATTTCTGTTTTGAAGCAGGCTCATTTCGGCCTGCACTGGTAGATACGCGCGTCCCGAGGGAGGTGGCAGCGCGGGATGAAAAAAACAAAAACTTTTTTTGAAATAACGGCTTTCTTTTCGGGAGCCTGTTTTTTAAAAGCCGGGGGAGATTGTAAACGGGGTTCACCCATGATACAATAGGAGGCCGAAGAAAAGTGGAGGAAAGGGAGAAACAGCCATGCGGAAATTTGAGGAGCTGAAGATCGCCGTGGCGGGCACCGGCTACGTCGGCCTGTCGATGGCCGTGCTGCTGGCCCAGCACCATGAGGTGAAGGCGGTGGACATCGTCCCGGAGAAGGTGGAGCTGATCAACCGGAAGGAAAGCCCCATCCAGGATGAATATATCGAAAAATACCTGGCCGAGAAGGAACTGAATTTATGGGCCACCACGGACGGGGCGGCGGCGTACCGGGACGCGGACTTCGTGATCATCGCCGCGCCGACGAACTATGACCCGCAGCAGAACTTTTTTGACTGCTCCGCGGTGGAAGCGGTGATTGAGCTGGTCCAAAGCGTCAACCCAGACGCCTTCATGGTGATCAAATCGACGATCCCGGTCGGGTATACGCGCCACGTCCGGGAAAAGTACGGGACGGACCGGATCCTTTTCAGCCCCGAATTCCTGCGGGAGAGCAAGGCCCTGTATGATAACCTGTACCCGTCCCGGATCATCGTCGGCTGCGACGGGGGAACGCGGGAGGCGGCGGAGGTCTTTGCCCGCCTGCTCCAGGAGGGGGCGGAAAAGGAGAACATCCCGACCCTGTTTATGGACTTTACCGAGGCCGAGGCGGTCAAGCTGTTCGCCAACACCTACCTGGCCCTGCGCGTTTCCTATTTTAACGAGCTGGATACCTACGCCGAAATGAAGGGGCTGAATACCAGGAACATCATCGACGGCGTGTGCCTGGACCCGAGGATCGGCAGCCATTACAACAACCCCTCCTTCGGCTACG
>DGRV01000026.1:0-24607 GCA_002391225.1 Christensenella sp. UBA4379 | reverse complement strand
AACCTGATCCAGGCCATCGTGGAGAGCAACCGGACCCGCAAGGATTTTATCGCGGACCGGGTGCTGCAGGTGGCCGGCTATTATTCCTATTCGGAGGGGAACCGCTACGATCCGGGCAGGGAAAAGATCGTGACCATCGGCGTGTTCCGCCTGACCATGAAGAGCAACAGCGACAACTTCCGCCAGAGCTCCATTCAGGGCGTCATGAAGCGGATCAAGGCCAAGGGCGCGTCCGTCATCATCTATGAGCCGACGCTGAAGGACGGCTCCACCTTCTTTGGCTCCCTGGTCGTCAACGACCTGGAGCAGTTCAAGCGCAGCAGCGACGCGATCATCGCCAACCGCTACGACGCCGTCCTGGACGACGTGAAGGAAAAAGTCTATACCAGGGATCTCTTTAAGAGGGACTGACAAAACTTTGGGGAAAAATCTTGACACGGCGAAATGTGTATGATAAAATATATTTGTATCAAACGCATTGAAGGGAGGAGCCATGAACAAGGATCGTGAGGCGATGAAGCTGGCCAATCAGCTCTGCTTTCCGCTGTATGCTGCGGCCAGGAACGTGACCGGCCTGTATACGCCCTGGCTGAAGCCCCTGGGGCTGACCTATACCCAGTACATCGTCTTTCTGGTGCTGTGGGAGCAGGACGGCCTCTCCGTGACGGACATCGGCGAAAAGCTGATGCTGGACAACGGGACCCTTTCTCCCCTGCTGAAAAAGATGGAGCAGGCCGGGTACGTGGAAAGACGGCGGAGCCGCCGGGACGACCGCGTGGTCGAGATCACGCTGACGGAAGCAGGCCGGGCCCTGCAGGAAAAGGTGAAGGACGTTCCCGCCCATGTGGCCAGCTGCATCGACCTGCCTCCCGAAAAAGCAAGGACGCTGTATCTGCTGCTTTATGAACTGCTGGACCGTCAAAAAAACAAAGAGAACGACCAATGAAAGGAACATCACGATGAGCACTGTGTATGATTTTACCGTGAAGGACAGGAAGGGGCAGGAAGTCAGTCTCTCCGAGTATCAGGGCAAGGTTCTGCTGATCGTCAATACCGCGACCGGCTGCGGCTTCACCCCGCATTATGAGCCCCTGGAAGCGATGTACAAGGAACTAAAATCCCAGGGCTTTGAAATCCTGGACTTCCCCTGCAACCAGTTCGCGGGCCAGGCTCCCGGCAGCGACGATGAGATTCATCAGTTCTGCACGCTGAAATTCGGCACCGAGTTCCCCCAGTTCGCCAAGATCGACGTCAACGGCGAAACGGCGGACCCGCTGTTTGCCTATCTGGCTTCCGAAAAGCCGTTCACGGGCTTCGGCAAGGGGCTGAAGAACGCCGCCCTCAATAAGTTCGCGGACATGAACAACAAGAAGTACGGCGACAAGACCTACATCGGCTGGAACTTCACCAAGTTCCTGATCAACCGCGAAGGCAAGGTCATCGCCCGCTTCGAGCCCACCGTAGATATGAAAGACGTCAAGGCTGCAGTAGTCGCCGCGCTCTAAAAACAATGAACCTGCTGTATATCCGGAGGCAACCCTGATATACAGCAGGGGCTTTTTGTCTTTTTATAAGTAAGGAGGATTCGGCGTGAATGTACTTTCGCCGGTCAGGAAAACGGTGAGCTGCCTGCTGAAACTGGCGGTGGTGATCTGCGCGGCCGTGGGGGTCTTCTTAAGCGCCAGGGCGGGCAGAAATTCCTTCATGGGCGGGAACCGGGTGTTCATGTACTTTACGATACAGTCGAACATCGCCATCGCGCTGATCTGCGCGATTGGCGGTGTTCTGCTGCTGAAAGGCGGGGAGATCCCCCGCGCCTGGTACGTTGTAAAGCTCGTGGGCACGGTGTCCATCACGCTGACCGGGGTCGTGTTCGCCGTGCTGCTCGCCCCGCTTTTCGGCGGCACGGCGTGGAACATGCAGAACACGCTGACCCATTTGGTGGTCCCGCTGGCGGCGGTGGCAGACTTTTTCGTGGTGTTCCCGGGGGTTAAGATCGACCGGAAGCACGTCGTCTGGGTGATCGTTCCGCCGCTATTGTACGCCGTTTACGCCGGCATCGCCTATGTCCGGGGCTGGGAATTTTCCAGGGGGCAGAATTACCCCTATTTTTTCCTCAACTGGGGGAGCCCCGCCGGGGCATTCGGCTTTACGGACCAGCTGCCCTACATGGGCTGCGTGTGGTGGATCCTGGCGCTGTTCCTGTTCCTGATGGCCGTGGGCTGGTGCTACCTGGCCCTGGCGGACCGGATCGGGAAAACCAGCCGGGAAAAGGCTTGATGAAAAGGAGAAAGCGAATATGAAAGTCGCAGTCAGATACTATACGAAAACCGGCAACACCCGGCGTCTGGCCGAGGCGGTCGCCGAAGCGGTCGGGGCGAAGGCCCTGCCGATCAGCACGCCCGTTACCGAGCCAGTGGACGTCCTGTTTCTCGGCAATTCCTATTACGCCTTCAGCATCGACCCGGAAGTCCGGGACTTTGTCCGTTCCCTGGACAAGAGCAAGGTGGGCAGGATCGTGAACTTCGGTTCCGCGGCCATGCTGAACTCCACCTATAAGAAGGTCAAGGCGGAGGCGGACCGCGTTGGCATCCCCATGGACGAGCGGGAATTCCACTGCAAGGGGGAATTCAAGGGCATCCACAAGGGCCGGCCCAACGAGGAAGACCTGCAGGCGGCAGCGGAATTTGCAAGAAATATCATCAAGTGAGGCAAAACCATGAGCAACCATCCGGAACTGAATCCAACGGGCGGGAATGAAGGGTCCCGCGAAAAAATCATCGTCAGAACCAGTATCATCGGCATCATCGCCAACGTCTTCCTGGCCGCGTTCAAGGCGGTCGTCGGGCTGATGACCAACTCCATCGCCATCGTGCTGGACGCGGTCAACAACATTTCCGACGCGGGCAGCTCCATCATCACCATCATCGGCACCAAGCTGGCCGGCCGGGAGCCGGACAAGAAGCACCCCTTCGGCTACGGGCGGATCGAGTACCTGAGCGCCATGATCATCTCGGTGATCGTGCTGTACGCGGGCATCACGTCCTTTGTGGAATCGGTCAAGCAGATCATCCATCCGGAGACGCCGGAATATAACGCCGTTTCCCTGGTCATCGTCGGCGTGGCGGTGGTGGTGAAGATCCTGCTGGGCCGCTACGTCAAGAGCGTCGGCGAAAAGGTGAAGTCCGATTCCCTCATCAATTCCGGCGAGGATGCCACCCTGGACTCCGTGATCTCCGCCTCGACGTTGGTCGCCGCCGTGATCTTCATGGTGTTCCACGTGTCGCTGGAGGCCTGGCTCGGCGCCATCATCTCCCTGGTGATCATCAAATCCGGCATCGAGATGCTGCGCGACACCGTCTCCCAGATCCTGGGGGAGCGCAACGACGCGGAGCTGGCCAAGGCCATCCGGGCAACGGTGCTGAGCTTCCCGGACGTGCAGGGGGCCTATGACCTGGTGCTGAACAACTACGGTCCGGATACCTGGAACGGCTCCATCCACATTGAGGTGCCGGACACCTATTCGGCCGACCAGCTGGACCAGCTGATCCGGGAGATCACGATGAAGGTCCTCCGGGAGCATCACGTGATCCTGACGGCCGTCGGCGTCTATTCGGTGAACACGAAGGACGACGAGATCATCCGGGCCAGGGAGAAGGTCAGGGAAATCGTCCTGTCCCACGAGCATGTCCGGCAGATGCACGGCTTCTACCTGATCAAGGACAAGAAGGCCATGCGCTTTGACATCGTGGTAAGCCTGGATGCCAAGGACCGCCGGGCGGTGTATCAGGAAGTGGTCGCACAGGTGCAGAAGGCCTTCCCCGATTATACCCTGCAGGTGGCGATGGACACGGACTTTGGAGAAGAGTAAAACTGGCTCGCAAGGGGGACACAACCAGGGCCTGCCGGCCCGTTCTTCGGTGAAAACTGTCCACTGGACAGTTTTCCGGACCCTCAGAACCCCCTTTCGGGAACCCCCTACGCCTTTGCCTCTCGGACCTTCTCCAGGGCCTACCGGCCCGCTGTTCGGTGAGATTGTGCCACTGGCACAATCTCCGGGCCCTCACAGCTCCAGGCGGCAAAGACACAAGGAATGTATTTTTGCTCTCGCAGGTCAAGCCTGCTTCGCAAAAATTCCTGCCCAGGGCCTACCGGCCCGTTCTTCGCTGAAAATGTGCCACTGGCACATTTTCCAGGCGCTCAGAACCCCGCACCGCGCATGTCGCTGCTGCGGATTTAAAATGGAGGGGCTTCCAGGGCCTGCCGGCCCGTTCTTCGCTGAAAATGTGCCACCGGCACATTTTCCGGGCGTTCAGAACCCCACCAAACCTCCCGGAGATTACTGTTTTCCGGGCATTTGCATATAATCGGGTAATATTTGTTCATGGAAAAAGGGCCTGTTGCAGAATCATCGAAGTCTGCAACAGACCCTTTTTTATGTGAACACCGTCAGTCCGGTATATGAAGGGTATCTGCTTTCAAATGTTTATCTCTCGCTGCGGTACAGTGAATAGGCGAACGATGCGCCGAAGGCCGTGGCAAAGATGTAGGTGAAAACGTTGCGCAGGCCGTCCAGATACGTCGTTTGGGGATTTCCCAGAATATCCGCAAAAGGAATCAGGAAAATGCCCACCAGCGTGATGAACAGGCCAAAGAGGACATAGGGAACCAATCGTGTTTCTTCTTTCATGCTCAAAACCCCTCCGTTTTCTGATCCGGATCTATTGCCATGGACACTCATTGATACGCAGCGGCGGAGGGGGATGGCAGTTGATTTCTGCCTTTCTTTTTAATTTTTGGGCAAATTGGATGATATGCCAAGATCATTAGCGATTGTTCGTTGATTTGTTGCTTTCGTTATGCTATATTACCAATTGAATTGGCAATAGAAAGGGCGTGTCGATTATATGATTGGTGAGAAATTCACTCTGATGCAATATTCGGTTGGAGCTATTTTAGGATTAATTGAAGCTGAGCAATTTGTCATCCCTGAGATTCAACGTCCTTTCGTTTGGAAGAGAAGTCAGGTTCGCGATTTGATTGATTCTCTATACAATGGCTATCCAACAGGATATATCATTACCTGGAAAAATCCTGATGTTCGCACAAAGGATGGAGCCACAGCCAACGGAAAACATGTTTTGATTGATGGTCAACAGCGAGTGACCGCTCTTATGGCTGCTATTTCAGGAATAGAAGTACTGGATGATGATTTCAATAAGGATAGAATCAAAATAGCTTTTAACCCCATAGCTACTGATCCGACCAAGCGTTTTGAGGTTCAGGATGCATCGCATTTAAAAGACAAGCGTTGGATTCCTGATATTTCGGAAGTATTTAAATTGGACTTCAAGCAGCGAGCTTTTGAAAATGCTTATGCTCAAGCAAATGAAGGTGTGGATTTAGATGAATTGTCCGATACGTTGCAGAAGTTAAAGGGGATAGCCAATCGCCAAATTGGTGTGATTGAACTGGATCATGCTCTGGATATAGATGAAGTGACAGAAATATTCATCAGAATCAATTCTAGAGGAACAGCGTTGAGCCAATCGGACTTTGTTATGTCTAAAATGGCTGCTGATACTGCGCATGGTGGAAATGTGCTTCGCAAAGTAGTGGATTATTTCTGTCATTTAGCAGTCAAGCCTGACTTCTATCCCACGATAGCAAAAGATTCTGAATTTGCGAAAACTCCATTTGCCAATAAAATCAAATGGCTTGCCCAGGATTTTGAAGATATTTACGACCCAGATTATGGCGACATGCTACGCGTAGCATTTATGTATAAATTCAGCAGAGGAAGATTAGCAGAACTAGTCAGCTTGTTGTCTGGTCGTGATTTTGAGACAAGAGAATACAAAGAAGAGATTGTTGATGATTCCTATAATAAACTGAAAGCGGGTATTCGCTCATTTATTAACGAATACAACTTTGCACAATTTGTATTAGCGATCAAAGGAGCAGGTTTCAAATCTGGAAAGTTGCTGACATCTCAGATGACTTTGGATTTTGCTTACATGCTTTATTTGAAGTTGGTGGATGATCCTTCCATTCCGAACGCACAGATTAAGCATCACATTCAAAAATGGTTTGTTCTCTCCACGCTAACCGGCAGATATGTGGGTTCTCCTGAAACGGTCATGAGCAGGGATATTCGCAGTATTGAAGAAAAAGGTTTTTTAGCTTTCTTCCAAGAAACGGAAAAATCCGCGCTATCAGATACATTTTGGAAAGTGACGTTGCCTCAAAACCTGGAAACCACATCTGTCAATAGCCCTGCTTTCAACACTTTCCTGGCTGCACAGATTACACTCAACAAAAATTCTCTGTTTGCCCACGGGACAATGATTGCGGATCTATTGAATATCTCTGGCGATGTACATCATATCTTTCCTAAAGCATATCTGAAAAAGAATGGTGTTGATGCGAAGGGACGTTACAATCAGGTTGCGAACTACACCTATTTGGATACACAAGTTAATAAGGCAATTAGCGATGATGCTCCGGCTGTATACTTTTCCAAAGCAATCCAGCAGTGCGATACAAAAAAGCCAGAGATTGGCAATATTACCGACTTGCAAGTATTACAAGAAAATATGACCGAAAATGCGTTGCCTTCTGATATTGTTGATATGACTGTTGAAGATTATGATAGGTTCTTGGTTGAACGCCGCCACTTAATGGCAAAGATGATCGAGATGTATTATAAGCAACTATAAACAGGGGGATATTTATGAAGCGTAGAATAGCAATCATACTTGTGTTTGCGTCTCTAATGGGGGTTGTATTTGCTGAGTCAAACGGACTTTTGAAATTCTATACGGCAGATGACTGGTATGCACTGGAACAATCACAAAAAGCAGTGCTCCCGGAAGGGCTGACGGAGAGAGAAGCGGAAATATACAGGGCAGGCTATGCTAATGGCCACTATGATGCTTTGCACCCGGCTTTTATAGAAGGATTGTACGTGTTGAACACAAAAACAAAGAAATTTCATCTTTCTAATTGTCCCAATACACTGTTGATCAGTACTGAGAATCGAGCACATTCAACACTTACCCCAGAAGAATTAATGGGTAAGTATCAACCATGCGGGCAGTGTCATCCGGAAAACAAAAAAGACCGCTGATCAACGATCTCCAATAGCGGCAGTTGCTCGAATACAATAAAAACACAAGGTTTTTTCAGGGCAATTCGTTGAAGATCAATGTCTCTCATGGTAGTATCTTCCTGACCGTTTGCGGAGGGCCTGCGGGGCCGCCGGTAGGCGGAAGCGGAGAAACGGGGAAGGACTGCATGAAGAAGGCTTTGATCAAGACACTGCCGGTGATGGCCGGGTATATCGTTTTGGGCATCGGGTTCGGGATCCTGCTGAACCGGGCCGGCTTTGGGGTATGGTACGCCCTGGCCATGGGGCTGTTGGTTTACGCGGGCTCCATGCAGTATGTCGGCGTGAACCTGTTGGCCGGCGGCGCTTCGCTGATCACCGTCGCTTTGACGACCTTCATGGTCAACGCCAGGCATCTGTTTTACAGCGTCTCCATGATCGACCTGTACAAAGACGCCGGGAAGTACAAGCCCTATATGATCTTCGCCCTGACGGACGAGACCTATTCGCTTCTGTGCGACGGGGAGGCGCCGGAGGGGGAGGACCCGCACCGCTACCGTTTCCTCGTGTCGCTGTTCAACCACTGCTACTGGGTGACCGGCTGCGTTCTGGGCAGCCTGCTGGGAGCGGTGCTGCCCTTTTCCACCGCGGGAATCGAGTTTTCGATGACGGCCCTGTTTATCGCGTCCTTTACGGAGCAGTGGCTCCGCACGCGGGACCACGTCCCGGCGCTGACGGGCCTGCTTTGCACCCTGCTGTGCCTGGTGATCTTTGGGCCGGAGCGGTTCCTGATCCCGGCCATGCTGCTGATCACCGCCGTGCTGACGCTTCTTCGGCACAGGGAGGAGGCGAGACTGTGAAATCTGCAATGATTGTGGGCGTGATGGCGCTGGTAACGATGCTGCTGCGCTTCCTGCCCTTTTTGGTATTCAAACGGAACGTCCCGCCCTACGTCACCTATCTGGGCAGGGTCCTGCCGGCGGCCATCATCGGGATGCTGGTGATCTACTGCCTGAAGGACGTACAGCCGGCTGCTCCGCCCCACGGCCTGCCGGAGGCCATCGCGGCGGCCTGCGTCGTGCTGCTGCAGGTGTGGAAGCGAAACTCGCTGATCAGCATCCTGGCCGGCACGGCGGTCTATATGGCGCTGGTGCAGGCAGTATTTTAAAAAAGCATTCTCCATCCGAGAAAAAGCAGAACGATCTGAGCGATCAGCAGCAGGGGAAAGAACACCCGGAAATACCAGTGCCGGGTCTTGTGATGGCACAGCGTCATGCCCAGCACGCCGCCCAGGCCGCCAAAGCAGGCCGTGGCCAGGAACAGGGTTTTTTCCGAGATGCGCCACCGGCCGGCCCTGGCGCGGCGCTTGTCGGCGGCCATCAGGGAAAAGGAGAGGAGATTCAGCGCGGCCAGGACGGCCAGGACGACCGGGATCAGGTTCATGAGGGTTCCTCCGATGTACAGCGGTTCAGTCCGGACGGGCAGAACCGTTCTTTTCTTCCTGATTGAGAAATTGCCGGATTTCTTCCAGCCGCTTTTCCGCCTCGCGGACGCCGATCTGGTAGACCCGCTCCAATTCCGCCGGGTTCTTTTCCGTATGGCCGATGCGCAGGCTTTCGGGCGGACGGATCACCAGGGCGGAGCCTTGATCCTCCCGCCGGCCGATGTCCTCCATCTGGCGGTTGTACATGTCGTGGCGGACGGCCAGGGCCTCGGCCACTTTGGGGTGCTGTCTTAACAGAAAGCGCGTCAGGAACAGGCCGGAAGCGGGCTTTTTCCGGTAGCCCCTGGGCTGGGTGAGCACGATGACCTGGCGGGAAAAGCCGAGGCCCTCCATATAGGCATAAGGCACGGCGTCCGAAATGCCGCCGTCCAGCAAAAGACGGCCGCCAGCGGCCACGGGCCGGGAAACGAGGGGCATGGAGGCGGAGGCGCGGAGCCAGCGCATGTCCTCCTCCTCGCCGTCCGTGCACAGGTGATAGACGCAGCGGCCGGTGTCCACGTCCGTCGCGCCGACATAAAAAGGCATGGGGTTTTCCCGGAAGGCCTTTCGGTCGAACACGTCCAGCTCGTCCGGCAGCTCCCGGTAGCAGAAATCTGCCCCGTAGAGGTCGCCGGTTCGGATCAGGGAGCGGAGGCTGCAGTAGCGGGGGTCCGCGCAGTAGCGCTTGTTGTAGCGGATGGGCCGGCCGATCTGGCGGGATTTGAAATTGCAGCCGAACACAGCCCCGGCGGAGATGCCCGCCGTCCCGTCAAACAAGACGCCGCCGAGCATCAGCACGTCGATCACCCCGCAGGTGAACATGCCCCGCATGGCCCCGCCTTCCATGACCAGCGCTGTTTTTTGTTTCATGATGGAGTTCCGTTCCTTTCCGCCGGGCCGGAGGTCCCGCTCGGGTCACCGAAGGTTTCCGTGGGAGTATACCATAAAAGAACAGGGTGTGTAAAACGATTTGCATGAAGGAATAAAAAATGCTATAATCGGTATGGAAAAAGCAATTGGATCAAGTGGTGAAAAAATATGTGTATGTACTGCAAATGTGATACGGTCAAACAGACGACGACGACTCATGTCGTCAATGTGAACGGCTGTGTGATTATCATCAAAAATGTGCCCTGCGAAGAATGTGAACAATGCAAGGAAAAATACTACACGGATGAAGTGGCGGAGAGATTGGAACAGCTGGTTCGTTTATCTAAGGCGTTGGCGCAGGAAATCTCCGTGATGGATTATTCTAAAGCGTCGTGAACCAGGAAGCAAACCGGATTGAAAAGGAACTGAAGGAAGGTTTCCCGGGCGGCTCTGTCGTGACAGACCGCGCGGGAAATCTTTTTGATTTTCCTTCCTGATGAATAAAAATGTGCTGGTTTTCTCCCGGAGAATTGCTCTAAAAACGATTTTTCCATTGAAATTTGCTTCCCGTTGGGCTATAATAAACCCAGCCGTTTGAACGACGAAAAGGGGGAAGTTCTGCTTGTTTCCCGGCTTTACCGAGGATACCGTCCGGTTTCTGCTGGACATCCGGTTTCATAACAACAAAACCTTCATGGAAGCTCACCGCGATGAGTACAAAAAAATCGTGCAGGAGCCTTTTTTTGCTTTGATCGACGAGCTGGGGCCGGTCATGCGGAAGATCGACCCGGAGATGGAGGTGCGGCCCAACAAGTGCCTGTCCCGCATCTACCGGGACACCCGCTTTTCGTCCGACAAGTCCCCCTACCGGGACCATCACTGGATCGCCTTCCGCCCCGGCGGGGTGGAGCGCTACGGCCAGCCGTTTTTCTGGTTTGAGTTCGGGCCGGACCGCCTGAGCTGGGGGGCCGGCCTCTGGGGCGAAAACCGGGAGGCCATGAACGCCCTCAGGGCCAGGATCCTGCGGGACCCGGAGGGGGTTACGGAGGTCCTTGATCACAGCGAGGGGCACCGGTTTAACGTCGGGGGAGACCGGTTCCGCAGGTACAAGATTCCGCCCCAGGTGCCCGAGCCGCTGCAGGGGCTCTACGCAAGCAAAAGCCTTTATTTTGAACGCCGGAACCCGCGTTATGAATGGGCGTTTTCGCCCGGCCTGACGGAGCGGCTGGCCCGGGATTTCCGGGCCCTCACGCCCGCCTGGCGGCTCATTCGGGAATGCGCCGCGGAGGCGGCGGCAGCCGCGCCGGAACCGGAAGCAAGAAGACGCCCGCTTTTATCAACGGAGGATGTATGGACTTAAAGAAATTAAAGAGCGGCTCCGATATACGGGGTACCGCCTACGGCGAAGACGCCGTACTGACCAGTGAGATTGTTTCCCGTTTTACCGCGGCCTTTGCCCAGTGGCGCAGCGACGAGGGCGCGCCGCTGCGCTCCGTGGCCATCGGCCGGGATTCCCGGGTGACCGGCGAAGCCCTGCTGAACGCCGCCGCAGACGGCCTGCGCGCCATGGGCGTCAACGTGATGGACTTTGGCCTGTGCACGACGCCGGCCATGTTCATGTGCCTGATCACCGAGGGCTTCCAGCCTGACGCCGCCCTGATGATCACCGCCAGCCACCAGCCGATGGAGAAGAACGGCATCAAGTTCATCCTCCCGCACGGCGGTCTGAGCGGGAAGGAGCTGGACGAGGTGATCAGCCGGGCGGAGACCGTGGAGCTTTCCCCGGTGCTGACCGGCGCCCTGGTAAAGCGGGATTTCCTGCCGGCCTACCGGGATTTCCTGGCCGGCCGCATCCGCCAGGCCCTGGACGCCGAGGACGTGGTCAAGCCCCTGCTGGGCCTGCACGTGATCGTGGACGCCGGCAACGGCGCGGGCGGCTTCTACGCCGACATGCTGGAAGAACTGGGCGCCTGGGTGGAGGGCAGCCAGTTCCTGGAGCCGGACGGCACCTTCCCCAACCACATTCCCAACCCTGAAAACCCGGAGGCCATGGCCTCCATCAGCGCCGCGGTGAAAAAGTACGGGGCGGACCTGGGCGTCATCTTTGATACCGACTGCGACCGCGCGGCCATCGTCGACCACGCCGGGCGGGAAATCAACCGCAACCGCCTGATCGCCCTGATTTCCTGCATCCTGCTGAACGCCCAGCCCGGCGGCACCATCGTGACCGACTCTGTGACCTCCTCCGGCCTGGCCCGGTTTATCGCCGAATGGGGCGGGGTCCATTACCGCTTCAAGCGCGGCTACCGCAACGTCATCGACGAGGCCATCCGCCTGAACGAGGCCGGGGTGGACTGCCCGCTGGCCATCGAAACCAGCGGCCACGCGGCCCTCAGGGAGAACCATTTCCTGGACGACGGCATGTACCTGGCCACCATCCTGATCGCCGAAGCGATGCGCCTCAAGCAGGAGGGCAAGGAGCTTTCCTCCCTGATCGCCGACCTCCAGGAGCCCAAGGAGAGCGTGGAGCTCCGCCTGCCCCTTTCCTCTGACGACAACACCCTCCTGGCCCACCGCATCATCGACAAGGTGATGGACTACGCCACCTTCGCCCGGGGCTGGCACATCGCGCCGGACAACCGGGAAGGCATCCGCATCAACTTTGACTTAAACGGCGGCCTGGAAAACGGCTGGTTCCTGCTGCGCCTGTCCGTCCACGACCCGGTGATGCCGCTGAACATCGAAAGCGACGTGGAAGGCGGCGTCCTCCAGATGGCCCAGGGGCTGTATCAGGTGCTGGAGAACGAAGAAGGCGTGGACCTGACAGCGCTGAAGAAATTTATTGAAGAAAAAAGCGGAGAATGACAAAGGGCAAGTAGAAGGGAGGAAGTAGGAGGTAGTAGGTAGGAGGTCAATGGTCGAATGCGTAATTCGTAATGCCTAATGCCTAATCCCTAATCCCTAATCCCCAGTCCCTAATTCCCACAAACCAACTTTGATTGGAGGATCAAGAAGATGTCTGACATTCACCAGCAAACCATCAACACCATCCGCATTTTGGCTGCCGATATGGTGCAGAAGGCCAAGAGCGGTCATCCCGGCGCGCCGATGGGCATGGCCCCGATCGCCTACGCCCTGTACGGGAACGCCCTGAAGGTGAACCCGGCCGATCCTGACTGGGCGGACAGGGACCGCTTCGTCCTCTCCTCCGGTCACGCCAGCCCCCTGATCTATTCCGTGCTCCACCTGTATGGCTTTGGGACGACGATGGACGACATCAAGCAGTTCCGCCAGTGGGGCAGCAAGACGCCCGGCCATCCCGAGCACGGCCTGACCAAGGGTGTTGAGACCACCACCGGCCCGCTGGGCCAGGGCGTCGCCAACGCCGTGGGCTTCGCCATCGCGGAGACCATGCTGGCCGCCCACTTCAACCGCGAGGGCTTCCCGGTGGTCGACCACCGCACCTGGGCCATCTGCGGCGACGGCTGCATGATGGAGGGCATCTCCTCCGAAGCCGCCTCCCTGGCCGGGACTTTGAAACTGTCCAAGCTCACGCTGGTGTATGACGACAACGAGATTTCCATAGAAGGCAACACGGACATCGCCTTCCGCGAGAATGTCCCCGCCCGTTTTGCGGCCTACGGCTGGAACGTGATCAAGGTAGCCGACGGCAACGACTGGCAGCAGGTGCTGGCCGCCCTGGAGGAGTCCAGGAAGTCCGACCGGCCGACGCTGGTGGTCTGCCCGACCATCATCGGCTACGGCTGCGACGCCAAGGCTGGCACCCCCGCCGCCCACGGCGAGCCCCTGGGCGAAGAAAACGTGCTGGCCGCCGCCCGCAAGCTGGGCATGCCGGACGAGCCCTTCACCGTGGCCGACGAAGTCTATGCCCACTGCAAAGCGGCGGGCGAAAAGGGCGCCGAAAAGGAAAAGGCCTGGGACGCCATGTTCGCGGAATACCGCAAGGCCTATCCCGAGTTGGCTGAGGAATGGGACCAGTGGTTCTCCGGCGAAATCAGCGACGACGTGGCCCTCAATGACAAGCTCTGGGCCTTCGAGGGCAAGATGGCGACCCGCGCCACCTCCGGCGAGATGATCAACCGGCTGGCCGCCCTGCTGCCCAACCTCGTGGGCGGTTCCGCCGACCTGGCGCCCTCCAACAAGACCTACATCAAAAACGGCGGCGACTACAGCGCTGAAAACCGCGCCGGCCGCAACCTCCACTTCGGTGTGCGCGAGCATGCCATGGCCGCCATCTGCAACGGCATCGCGCTGCACGGCGGTCTGAGGGTCTTCTGCGGCACGTTCTTCGTGTTCAGCGATTACATGAAGCACGCCATGCGTCTGAGCGCCATCATGAAGCTGCCGGTCACCTACGTGCTGACCCACGACTCCATCGGCGTCGGCGAAGACGGCATGACCCACGAGCCCATCGAGCAGTTGTCCGGCCTCCGGGCGACGCCCGACCTGCTGGTCTTCCGCCCCGCGGACGGCAAGGAAACCGCCGCCGGCTGGCTGACCGCCCTGACCTACGGCCTGCCCACCGCCCTGGTGCTGACCCGCCAGAACCTGCCCCAGTACGAAAACAGCGGCTGCAACGCCATGAAGGGCGGCTACATCCTGGCCGACAGCAAGAAGGAAGTGCCGGACGTCCTGCTGATGGCCTCCGGCAGCGAAGTCGAGCAGATGATGCAGGCCAAGGACCTCCTGGCCGAAAAGGGTGTCGACGCCCGCGTCGTCTCGATGCCCTGCATGGAGCTGTTTGAGCGCCAGAGCCCCGAGTATCAGGAATCCGTCCTGCCTGCCCAGGTCCGCGCCCGCGTCTCCATGGAGGCCGGCTGCACGATGCCCTGGTACAAGTACGTGGGCCTGGACGGCGAAGCCCTCGGCATCGACCACTACGGCGCTTCCGCCCCCGCCGGCATCCTGTTCAAGGAGTTCGGCTTCACCGCGGACAACGTCTGCGCCGCGGCGATGAAAGTTCTTGGCAAGTAATTGAAAAACAAATCAATCGTAAAAGGGACCGGCGACGGTCCCTTTTGTGATTCGGGGGGTAAAATGAAATACAAGGTGATCCTGTTTGACAACGACGACACCCTGATGGACTTTCAGGCGGGCAACCGGATTGCGGTGAACCGGCTGATGGACGAGCTTGGGTACTTCCATCCGGACCGGTACGAACAGTACCAGGCGGTGAACCATGCGTGCTGGGCTGCGCTGGAAAGGGGAGAGATCGCCCAGAGCGAGGTGCGGCTGCGGCGGTTTACGAGGCTGTATGACCTCTATCCCATCCCAGGAAATCCGGCGGAGGCCTCGGAGCGGTTCGTGACCCTGCTGGGGGAGCAGAGCATCCTTCTGCCCCACGCGGAGGAAGTCGTCCGGGCCATCGCCGCCCATCTGCCGGTCGTCATCGTGACCAACGGGATGACGGTCATTCAGAAAAGCCGCCTGGCCCGCTCTGCTCTAAAAGACCTGATCTCCGGCATGGTGATTTCCGAGGAATTGGGGGTGTCCAAGCCCCGGCCCGGCATTTTTTACGAGGCGCTCCGGCCCCTGGGCGTTTCCCCCAAGGACGCCCTGATGATCGGTGACGGGGCCAACAGCGACATCCGCGGGGCCAACAACGCAGGCATCGACGCCTGCTGGCTGAACCCCTCCGGCGCCCCCCCTGCCCGAGGGCGTTCACGCGGAATACGTCATCCGGGATCTCCAAGACTGCGTGAAGATCGCGTTGCGAAAAAATAAAAAGCCCGCTTCGGATCAGGAAGTGGGCGATGTGTAAGGCTGACACATGATTTCAGGCGTGATCAGGTGAAGGTGCGGATCATCCAGCTGGGCGACAGCGTCTGTGAAACCGCTTTTAGAAAAAATGTACAAATCCATTTCCGAATAGCGGTCAAAGATGGAAACGCTTTCCTGCAGATGGGAAAGCATCTGCTTGTCAAATGGAATGTTTCGATATTTGCATTCCATCACCAGCAGGCGGTGCGCATTCGCACCGTACCCGGCGGCCAGCCCGTCCAATTCGATGGAACGTCCTAGCTGTGATTTTTCCACAACATAGTTTCGGATAGGTTCATACAGGCAGGGGAGCCTGCCGTTCAGGTTCTGTTCTTCCAGCCAGAGAATGGCCACGTCTTCAAAACCGCGGGCCAGAAAATCCCGGATGCCGGGGAGATCTTCGCGGAAAAGAGAATCTCCGTAGCCAAGCTCTATCAGGTCCTGCTTTTCAAAAATGAAGCGATACCAGAAGCGAAGCAGCTGATCAGCCACGGCATAATAGTTGGTTTTCTGGTTTTTGATAAAAGAGCTTCGCTTTTCGATGGCCTGTGTCTCGATCAGCGCATTCAGGTACTGGCTGATGTAGCCGGTACTCTGTCCGACCGCTTCCGCAATATCCTTGCTGAAGCGCTTCCCGTGGGCGATCACTTTGAGAAGGGAATGATACATGGGGGAGGCGCTGGTGCCGGCGGGCAGGACCTTTGCCGGAGCGTCTGTCAGGGTGCCGAATTTGGTGTACAGAAGCTCACGGATGTTTTCTTCCGGCGACAGAGTCTGTCGGATCATTCCCAAATAATACGGATGAGCTCCAAAGAGCGCCAGAGTTTCTATCTGCTGTTCAGGAGTATAGCTTGGAATGAAAGACCTGGCTTCAGAAAAGAGCATCTTCTGAAGATGAATCTGGAACGTGGCTCGCTGATACAGGGGACTGTTCCGGCTTTTTAAAAGCTCTTCCATGAAAGATATGTTGCTTCCTGACAGAATCAGCAGCATGCCTGTTTCCTGAAACGCATGATCGATGAAAAACTGCAGGGTGGAAAGCATGGCCTGGCTCTTGCTGCAAAGGTAAGCGATTTCATCAATCACGAAAATCATTTTTCGCTGCCGCGCATATCGGGCGACGTCGTTCAGGGCGTCCTCAAAGGACAGATATACGCTGCTCAAATTCTGCCCTAAAAACAGATGAAACTCTCTGCTGAAGGCCGCCAGATTGTTTTTTTCTTCTTCCAGGCGGGCCTGAAAATAGAAGGCATTTTTTTCTTTCACGAATTCCTTCAGCAAAGAGGTTTTCCCGATTCTGCGGGCTCCGTACACGATGCCCATTTCAAATCGGTCAGATGCCCATCTTTTTTCAAGCTCATTCAGCTCTGAATGTCGGCCGAGGAACATAAGCAACCTCCGAGACGAGATTGCCTAAAAAATATTGCCTATACCGATATTGCCAATAATTTTTAGGCAATATCAGTATAGGCAATATTTGATGGGATGTCAAGTGGTTTATATCCCTTTGACCTGCGGGCATTTTTCCCGCAGCAGGGCAAGGATCTGCTTTTCCTGATCTCCCTGGAGGCCTTCCCGGTAGATGGTCAGGCCGTTGCGGCGGGAGGTGAGGAGGAGGAGGTCGTAGCGGCTGAGCTGGATTTTGCTGATCTGGCCGTATTCGATGTCCTTGCGGGCGTCGTTTTGCTGGCCGCTGCCGCGGGCGCGCAGATAGGTGTCGAAAAAGTCGATATGGTAGCGCCACTGTCCGTCTCTGCCGAAGACCTCGGCAACCTGACGGAGTGTTTTCTGCGGCCGGACCACCAGGGTCATGACGATGTAAAACAGGAAGAGGGCCGCGTACCAAAGCCAGATGATGGGATCCTGATGGAACAGGGAGCTTTCCAGCACCGTCCAAAAGGGAAGGCCGTCCGCGGCGGCGTAATAGGCAACGAAAATGACGTTGATTGCCAGCAGCAGAAGGACCAGCAACCCCAGCGTTTTGAGGCAGTGCATCATCACCCTGTGGCGGTAGAAACGCTCAAAGATGTCCAGCGTGATGCTGTAATCCACCGACAGCCGGGGCTGTTCACCCTGTTCAGTGTTTTGCATAGACCCGGTTTCTTCAGACGATACCATTCAGGAATCCTCCGCAAATGACTAAAAATTACGCATTACGCATTCAGCATTACGAATTGTTTTTCTGTCTCGCCGCGTTCTTGGCCCGCTGCTCGTGGGAGAGGACACGCTTTCTCATCCGCAGGGACTTCGGGGTGATTTCCAGCAGCTCGTCGTCATCGATGAACTCCAGGCACTCTTCCAGCGTCAGCGGGTGGACGGAGACCAGGCGCAGGCTGTCCTCCGAGGCGGAGGCGTTGCGCATGTTGGTCACGTGCTTCTGACGGCAGACGTTGACCACGATGTCGCCCGGGCGGCTGGACTGGCCGCAGATCATGCCGGCGTAGACCGGGGTCTGGGAGGTGATAAAGAGCGTGCCGCGCTCCTGGGCGTAGTACAGGGCGTACTGGGTGGCGTCGCCGGTTTCAAAGCAGACCAGGGCGCCGACGCTGCGGTGGGGAATATCGCCCTTGTAGGGCTCGTAGTGGTCGTACACAGCGCTCATGACGCCTTCGCCGCGGGTATCGGTCATGAACTCGCTGCGGTAGCCGAACAGGCCGCGGCTGGGCACCAGGAACTCCAGGCGTACCCGGTCCAGGCCGCTCATGTGCTCCAGGGTGCCGTGGCGGCGGCCCATCTTTTCGATGACCGCCCCGGCGTAGGCCTGGGGCACGTCGCAGACCATCCGCTCGATGGGCTCGCACTTCTTGCCGTCGATCTCCCGGTAGAGGACCTCTGGCTTGCTGACCTGGAACTCGTAGCCCTGCCGACGCATCGTCTCAATGAGGATGGACAGGTGCAGCTCACCGCGGCCCCAGACCTCGAAGCTGTCCGGCGTGTCCCCGTCGATCACGCGGAGGGACACGTCCGTCTCCAACTCCCGGTATAGGCGGGCGCGCAGGTGGCGGCTGGTCACGAACTGGCCTTCGCGGCCGGCGAAGGGAGAGTCGTTCACGGAGAAGGTCATGGTGACGGTGGGCTCCGTGATGGCCACAAAGGGCAGGGGCTCGATGGCTTCCGGCGCGCAGACGGTATCGCCGATGGAGATGTCGGGCAGGCCGGTCAGCGCCACGATGTCGCCCATGGAAACCTCCTGGGCGGGCACGCGCTTGAGGCCGTCAAAGACGGACAGGGCGGTCAGACGCCAGGGCGGGGTGACGGCGCCCTCGTTGCGCGCGTTGCAGCGGACGACCATCATGCCGTCGGTGAGCTTGCCGCGGGAAATGCGGCCGATGCCGATGCGGCCGACGTAGTCGTTGTAGTCGATGGTGGAAATCAGCACCTGGGCGGGGCCCTCCGCCTCCCCCTCGGGAGCGGGGATATAATGGAGGATGGCGTCAAAGAGGGGCTTTAAGTCCGTACCGGGCTGGGAAAGGTCGGTCGTCGCGGTGCCCTTCCGGGCGGAAACGTAGAGGATCGGCCGGTCCAGGGTATCCGGATCGGCGTTGAGCTCGTCCAGCAGGTCCACCAGCTCGTCCACCACCTCGTCGCAGCGGGCGTCCGGCCGGTCCACCTTGTTGATGACCAGCAGGACGGGCAGATGAAGCTCCAGCGCCTTGGACAGGACGAACCGGGTCTGAGGCATGGGGCCTTCAAAGCTGTCCACCAGCAGCAGCACGCCGTCCACCATTTTGAGGATGCGCTCCACCTCGCCGCCAAAGTCAGCGTGGCCGGGGGTGTCGACGATGTTGATCTTGGTGTCGCCGTAATGCACGGCGGTGTTCTTGGCCAGGATGGTGATGCCGCGCTCGCGCTCCAGGTCGTTGGAGTCCATCACGCGGTCGGCGATCTGCTGGTTGGTGCGCAGGACGTTGCCCTGCTTGAGCATCTGGTCGACCAGGGTCGTCTTGCCGTGGTCGACGTGAGCGATAATAGCAATATTACGGATATCTTCCCGGATCATGGGACATCTTCCTTCCAAAGTCAATAAATTATGAGAGAGGTAGGAGGTAGGAAGTAGGAGGTAGGAGGTATATACCTTAGCGAGCGTATGCGAGCGCTACCTCCTACCTGAGCGACCGCAGGGAGCACAACCTCCTACCTGATCAGTCTGCGTTTCTCGGCGCAATCTCATCTAGTTCAAGGCCCTTGTTCTTTTCTCCGGCCAGGCGGATGGACCAGTCGTTTTCAAAAAAGAGGACGTGGTTTTCGTGGGCGTCATAGCCGCGGGCCGTGGTGGAGGTCAGGTTCAGCTTTTCCACCGGGATCTCTGTTTCTCTGACCCAGCGGACGAAGCGGTAGGGCAGGCGGTCCATCAGCAGGTCCACGCCGTACTCGCCCTTGAGGCGGTAGGTCAGCACGTCGAACTGAAGCTCGCCCACCACGCCGACGATGAATTCCTCCAGGCCGGTCTCGTCCCGGCGGAAGGTCTGGATGGCGCCTTCCTCGGACAATTGGGAAATGCCCTTCTGGAACTGCTTTCGCTTCATGCTGTCCAGCGGGCGGACGCGGGCAAAGCGCTCCGGGGCGAACACGGGGATCTTTTCAAACCGCATCTTCCGCCCAACGCACAGGGTGTCGCCCAGGCGGTAGAGCCCGGGGTCAAACAGGCCGATGATGTCGCCCGGGTAGGCGGTATCGACGCTCTCGCGCTCGTCTGCCATGAACTGCTGGGGCTGCTTGACCTGGATCTCCTTATTTGTGCCGGAGTGCCACACCGTCATGGACTTGGTAAAGGTGCCGCTGACCACCCGCAGGAAGGCCAGGCGGTCCCGGTGGGCGGGGTTCATGTTGGCCTGGATCTTAAAGATGAAGCCGGAAAAACGCTCGTCCGTCGGCTCCACCAGCCCCTGATCGGACTCCCGGGGGGAGGGAGAGGGCGTGTAGCGCAGGAACCGGGTCAGGAAGGGCTCCACGCCGAAGTTGGTGACGGCGGAGCCAAAGAACATCGGGGTCAGCTCCCCTTTGCGGACGGCGTCCAGGTCAAAGGGGTCGCCCGCTTCGTCGAGCAGCTCGATCTCGTCTTGCAGCCGCTTTCGGTACCGCTCGGAAAGAGCGCCCTCAAGGGCCGGGTCGTCGATGCCGATGACGGTCTTCTGCGCCATCGTCCGCCCGTGGTCGGTGCTGGTGTATAATTCGACGGCCTTTTCGTCCCGGTGGTAGACGCCCTGAAAATCCCCGTCCACGCCGATGGGCCAGTTGACCGGGCAGGAGCGGATGCCCAGTACCTGCTCGATTTCCTCCATCAGCTGGAAGGGGTCCTTGGCGGCCCGGTCCATCTTGTTGACGAAGGTGAAAATGGGGATGCCTCGCATCCGGCAGACCTTAAAGAGCTTGATGGTCTGCTCTTCGACGCCGCGGGCGGCGTCAATCAGCATGACCGCGCTGTCCGCCGCGACGAGCACGCGGTAGGTGTCCTCCGAAAAGTCCTGGTGGCCGGGGGTGTCCAGGATGTTGATGTGGTAGCCGTCAAAGGAAAACTGCATCGCGCTCGAGGTCACGGAGATGCCGCGCTGCTTCTCGATTTCCATCCAGTCGGAGGTGGCGAAATGCTCGGCCCTGCGCGCCTTGACGCTGCCCGCCTGACGGATCGCCCCGCCGTAGAGCAGGAGCTTTTCGGTCAAAGTCGTCTTCCCGGCGTCCGGGTGGCTGATGATGGCAAAGGTCCGTCTCCGGTCGACCTCCTGCGAAAGTACCGTCATGAATCGCGGCCTCCTTTTTCTCCCTAAACGCGCTGCTGCAGACCCATCCTGCAACAACCCTTCATATATACAGCATTTGCGGCGGATTGTCAATAAATGAGGTTAAATTCAAGCAAAAATCCGGGTCCGCCTTCGTTGAGGCGGGCCCGGAACGTGGGATTCATGCTGGATGAAGCGCTGTTATTCGCGGAATTCCGACGGGTCGGCGGGGTAGATTTCCGTTGTGCCGCCCTGCACGGTTTCCAGGGTGAAGGTGTGGTAGTAGTTGGTGCCCTTGATCTGCGTGGGCTCGCTTTTCTGGTAGCTGCCCAGGGCGGAGAACATCTCGTCTTCCCCATACCAGTAGGGGCCGGAGCAGTAGTAGATGCGGTAGGAGCCGCTGGGAATGTAGACCGTCACGGATTTTCCCGGATGCACGAAGGCGGTGGCGGCGATCTGGCCGTTTGAATCCTTGCGGATCTGCACGTAGGTGGGGCTGGACTTTTCCGTCACCTCCAGGTTGACCTGGGTGCCGCTTCTGCCCCCCGACAGCCGGCCGTTGCTGGGCAGGGCCTGAGCGGCCATGCTCGGCAGCTTGTCCGCGGTATTCTGGAACTGCTCCAGAACGTCGCCGTAGCGGAAGGCTTTCAGGTATTCAAGATATTTGGCGGGCAGGTCGTTGATCTTGTTCTGGCTGAGATGGATCGGGATGGTAAAGGTGTAGCTTCCCTGGTCCTTTTCATCCAGGGCGGTTTTCGCCAGGGTCTCCAGGAACAGGTCGTACCAGCTGCCGTCATAGCGGGCGCTGGCGGGGGAATAGGCCAGCTGGTCCAGGGCCGTTTTCGCCGCGTCTGAGAGGAGCCGGGCCGGGTCGGCCCCGGCGCACTGGAGGGTGAGGGCGTTGGGCCCGCCCGCGGTGTTCAGCCGCTGGTACTTCTGTGCGTAGAACAGGGCGGAAAGGGCCCCCTCCGGCAGATAGCCGCTCAGGTGCTCGGCCAGATCGCTGGCCCAGAAGGTGAAGCTGGTGCCGGGGTGGAGCAGGTCGTCCGCCTTTCGGACCTTCCCCTCCGTGGGGGACAGGAAGAGCCAGTCCTGAACGGCCTGCTTCATGTCCTTGCTCTCAAAGGCCGCTTTGGCCTTCTGCGCGGCGGCGGCGACGGCCTTTTTCATCGCACTTTGGCTGGAGTGGGTGAAAACGCCGGTGAAGACCTTAAGAGAGGTTTCGATTTCGCTGTTTTCGGCGCTGGAAAACGCGCTGCTCAGCCAGCCGAAAGAATCTTCCCGGTTTTGGTAGGAGGACATGTTGTCCAGGCCCGGGTCAAAGGAGCGCAGGCGGAAGGTGACGATGCCGTCTTCCCAGGAAACGTCCCGGGCGCCGCCTTCGTAGATGGCCGCCTCCCAGGGGTCGCTGGCCTTTTCCGCCAGGCCGAGCAGGAGGCCATCCAGCCGCTTCTGGACGTTGCGGGCGGTGATCGGCTGGTTCTCCGCGGCGGCGCTGCGCTCTTTGAGGAGTGCCAGGCGCACGGAACTCAGGAAGGCGTCGTAAGCGTCAGCATCCTCGAAATTGGGGACGTCCGCCTGCGCGACGCCGTCCGACCAGGAGTAGATGGTGGAGCCGAGCTCCTCGGAGGCGGAAATCTCCGCGATCTTTTCCTTTTTGGCGGCGGTTTCCACGGTCAGGGACGTTTTGCAGTTGTACCCCTTGATCTGCCCCTCCGAGCCGTAGGAAGCGTAGAAGGGATAGCTCAGGTCGAACACCCAGAAGACCGAGGCCAGGTGGGGGTTGCCCGTCAGCACCGGGGCGTCCTCGCCCAGGCCCCAGACGAGGTTGCCCACCGCCCGGTACAGGGGAAAGTCCCAGCGGTATTCCCGGTCTCCCGCGGCGTCCCAGGCCGTCTCCGGCGCGCGCTGGGCCCCTTTACGGACAATGACGCAGACATAACCGGGCCGGGGCCGGGAGGGCTGGAACTTCTGGTAGCTGACGCCGAAGACGGACTGGAACTCGCTTTCGCCCCACCAGCCGGCTTCAAAGCAGTATTCAGCGTTCTGGTCGGAGAGCATGTCCGCCATCGCGTCGGAGACCTCGGGCCGGTCATAGACGGTCCAGCCCTGCTTCCCGATCCTGCTGCGGGCCGGGTTGTCGATGTCCAAATCGCGCAGGGGCTCTTCGTCCCCCAGCACGCGGGCGATCTTTTGGTAGTCCTTCCCTCCGTAGGCAGCGATGTTTTCGCAGATGCTGGTGAAGGCGTCCTCGCATTCCATCTCTTCCGCGCCCTTTTTCATCTCCTCCAGCACCCATTTGGGGTCCATGCCGTCGGCCAGGGCTCTTTCGCCGGTGTTCAGGATGCCGTATACGTTTTCACCGAAAAAGTAGCTGTTTTTTTGCTCCTCCTCCGCCGCGGCCCAGCAGACGGAGAGGACCAGCGCCAGGGAGAGGATCAGGGATAACGTCCGTTTCATGGGAAAGCCCCCTTCTTCAGTTGTTTTGATTCATCTTATCATACCATACCTCCAGTTTCAATAGGTGGGCAGGCTGCCCACTATGGAAAATTTTTTACACATATTTTTTGAGGAGGGGAAGCGTCTTCTTTCCCTTTACGCTGAACGAAAACTGTGTTATTCTTGTACACGGACAATCATCAGGGCCGGCTGGGCCGGCGTTTGATCCGGAAAGGGGCAGCAGCATGAAGCTTTGGAGCGGACGGTTTTCCAAGGGAACGGACCACGCGGTGGACGATTTTCATTCCTCGATTTCCTTTGACCAGCGCCTGTACCGGCAGGACATCACGGGCAGCCTGGCGCACGCGGAGATGCTGTGCCGGCAGGGGATCATTTCCAGGGAGGATTTTGAGCAGATCCGGGACGGCTTAAACGGCATCCTGACCGACATCGAGGAAGGAAAGGTCGATTTCCCGCCGGAGAGCGAGGACATCCACATGCGGGTGGAGGAGCTTTTGACCGCGCGGATCGGCGAAGCGGGCAAGCGCCTGCACACCGGGCGCAGCCGCAACGACCAGGTGGCCCTGGACATGCACCTGTACGCCAAGGAAACTGCCGCCCATACGATGGAGGCGGTCCGGGCCCTGTGCGAACTGCTGCTGAAAAAAGCCCGGGCGCACGTCAGCGACATCATGCCCGGCTACACCCATTTGCAGCAGGCACAGCCCATCACCGTGGGCCACTACCTGATGGCCTATTTCCAGATGTTCAGCCGGGACCTCAGGCGCTTTGAAAACGCCTACCGGGCGGCGGACGTCTGCGTGCTGGGCAGCGGGGCCCTGGCGGCCACCACCTACCCGCTGGACCGGGCCTTTGTGGCGGAAAAGCTGGGTTTTGCCTCAGTGTCCATGAACTCGCTGGACGGGGTCAGCGACCGGGACTTCCTGCTGGACTACCTGTCCGCCGCGGCCATCTGCATGATGCACCTGAGCCGGTTCTGTGAGGAGTGCATCCTCTTCAGCTCCCAGGAGTTCGGGTACATGACGATGGACGACGCCTATTCCACCGGCTCGAGCATGATGCCCCAAAAGAAAAACCCGGACGTTGCCGAGCTGATCCGCGGCAAGACCGGGCGGGTATATGGGGACCTGACGGCCCTCCTGACGGTGATGAAGGGCATCCCCCTGGCCTACAACAAGGACATGCAGG
>DGRV01000047.1 GCA_002391225.1 Christensenella sp. UBA4379 | reverse complement strand
GGGTTTTCCAGATCGCCGAACTTCTTGCCGTTGATCTGTTCCATCAGCTCGACGTTCTTCATGATTTCGGCCATGATTTCGTCGTTGATCTTGCGGCCGTCTTCGTAGTACTTCGTGCAGGCTTCGGTGGTGATCGTGAAGCCCTGCGGCACCGGCAGACCGATATTGGTCATTTCAGCCAGGTTAGCGCCCTTGCCGCCCAGAAGCTCACGCATTTTCGCGTTACCTTCTGTAAAAAGGTAAACATACTTGTGCATAGGAATCTCCTCCTTCATCGGGATCAGGTCAAAGAATGGATGCTGAAAGCAGAGACTATCCGCTGTCCATCAATTCATTATACAATGAAGACAGCGAAAATACAAGAGCCGGCAACCCAAAAAAACGGCAAAGCGAGGAATTTGTGAAGCCTCGCGTGCTTGACAGACGGGTCTGATTATGCTACAATCATCTCGGTCAGTAAAGAACCTGGCCCCATCATTTGCGCCCGTAGCTCAGTTGGATAGAGTGTCAGACTCCGACTCTGAAGGTCGTGCGTTCGAATCGCATCGGGCGTACCAGGAAAAGTCCCTTGAAATTCCAGTGATTTCAAGGGACTTTTCCTTTTTTGCCGGGAATCAGAATAGGTGGGAGATGGAATCGTTTTGAAAAACTTTCCGGCTGATAAACCGACCGTCGCAGGAAAGGCTTGTCAATAATGGCCCTTGCATTGCAGAACGAGGATTCCATCCCTGGTGATTCTGTATACCAGCCTGTCGGCTTCGTTGATTCTCCTGGACCATTTTCCGGAATCATCATGCTTTAAGGGCTCTGGCTTGCCCTTTCCGTCAAAAGGGGTTCGCTGAATCTCCTTGGACAGCTCGTTGATGCGTTTCATGGTCTGCTTATCCTGTTGCCAGCCAAGGTATTCCTCCCACGCTTTTTCCGTGAAGATCAGGTTAGGCATTGGCCAGGGCCTCCAGTTCCTCCATGGTCTTCACGATCACCTTCCCGTCCCTGGCTTGCTGCTCGGATTCGGCCAGCGCTCTCATATTGCTTTCAGAATAGAAGGGATCAGCCGGAGCTGTCACTTCAAAGGGGATTTTGCGGTCCCGCAGCGCCCGCTTGGCATAGATGGTGAAAAAGGTGGAAAGGCTCATGCCCATCTCATCACACATTTCATCCAGCGCCTTCTTGTCCTGATCGTTTAACCTGATACTGATCGTGGTCATCATAACACCTCCCAACCCAATTATACCTTATATCTCATCATTGTGCAATCAATTTGCTTCAAAATGACACAGAATTATGTGAAATAAAGTCAAAACCAGGCAGACCTGTGAAAAGATATGCGGAAAGCGTAGAGGGCAGACACTAAAGAATATCCCTGATCATCGTCAGCAGATCCAGGTAGAAGTCTCGGATGTCGTGACAGTGGAGAAGGCCTCCCTGTAGCCACATGTGGTATCCGTCGACGGTTGGGAACACATTCCAAAGGCCGGGGCGGATGCTGCTTTTGTCCAGGGGTTTCCAGGGAGCGCCGGAGGGCACCCTGGCGGATATTGTATTGACCAGGCCGTCGTTTTCGCGCCAGGTTTCATCTACCCTGATGCCCCGGCGGTATGGCCTGTGTAGGCGCCGATCTGGGCGGAGCGCATTGCAACAGAGGCTTGGTGCCGCATTTTGGAAGCCCGGTCCCAGGCGCTGCCTGTCGGCGCGACGGAGGCGGCGCGGCAGTCAAAGCCCTGCTCCTGAAGCCAAGCCATTAGGTCCCCGCCGCGCATGCCCCAGTAGGGCATCCTCCGGTAGGCGGCGTCATAGCTGCCCCAGCCGGACAGACCGTGCACAAAGATATACTGCATGCGTTTTTTCCCCGCTTTCCGGCATCTTTCATATGACGACAGTCCGCCGCATCATGCCCCTGCCTGCAGGATTTCATTATATGCGGGAAGACGCGCAAACACAAGAAACCCGGAACACCGTACAGGAAAAATACATCGCTCCAGGAGCTTACGCGTCCCATTGAGCTGCTTCCGATCGGTTTGGCAAGCCCCCGCCATTGAAATACGTTGGAAAAAGGTGTAAAATAATACCGGTTTTCACCTGGATAGCAATAGCTGATATTAATATGGTGTTGTTCCCACGAAGCACCGAAGGGGAAAGAATAGGTTTTTTTCTGACATACGAATCGTTCCATGGAACCCCGGAAAGGAGGCGGGCTGTGTGGCGCTGAGCGTGCTGATCCTGACGGTGACGGCCGGGCTGCTGCTCTGGTTCTCCCTGCGCAGCCGCTACGGCCTGCCTCTGTTCCTGATGACGGCGGGGATGGCCCTGGCCTCCGTGGCCGTCGTGTTCCAGAGCTATAACACGTCCATGTATTCCCCGCCGGGGGATTTCCCGCTGCGCTCGGTCGACCTCGCGCTGTACCGCTTTATCGGCGGATGGCGTCAGCCGCTGGCCCGGGTTCAGGGGATGCGGGTGGCCGGCTGCATGCTGTTTTTCTTAGGTATTCTGCTGATGCTTTTTCTGATCCTGCGCAACCTGAAGCAGAGCCGCCGCCTGAGGCTCTGGACGATCCTCCTGATCGCCGGCGCGGCAGGTTTTTCGGCGGCTTACCTGACGATGTACCTGCCCGGATCCGCCTATAGGATCTATCTGACTTACCACGCCCTGAACGCGGGGGCCCGGGAGGGCTACCGTCTCTGGATCGAGCGGGTGGACACGGCGATGCGCTGGCTCAGCCTGGTTTATATTCTTCTCCCCGTGCTGGTCCTCTCTTTCGCCTATTGGAAGCGGCTGACCACGTATTTTGCGGACACCTATTTCCTGCTGACCGGCATCCTGCTGCTGTACGATTCCGTATTCTACGCCGTGTTCTTCCTGCCGCCTTTCGTGCAGAGCGCTGACGCGGTTTTTCGCAGCGGGTTCTGGTATTTCAGCGGGATCATCCGGGTGCCGACGCGCTACATGCTGATCTTCCCTGGCTTTTCGCTGCTGATGCTGGTATTTCTCCTGGCGGGGAGCAGACGCATTTTCAGCGGTGAGCTCGTCCTGCTTTCCAGAAAGCGGGCGATGAAAAACAGCATCGAGGAGCTGAATCGGAATCTGCTGGACGTCTTTCATTCCGAAAAGAACCTGATGTTCAGCATCATGATCCTGGCCGGGCAGGCCAGGGAGGCCTACGGAACGCCGGAGGGCCTTACAAAGCTTGAGCGCCTGAGCGACGTCGCGCGGACGAGGATGGACATGATCACCGCCTCCCTGAACCGGATCCGGGAGCTGCACCTGCATATGGAGCCGACGGATATCCGCGGCCTGCTCGACCTGGCCCTCCGGGACGCCACCCTGCCTTCGGACATTCAATGCGAAAAACGTTACTGCGATTTTCCCGTCCGCTGCCTGGTGGACGAATACCATACCAGAAGCGCGCTTAAAAACCTCTTTGACAACGCGGCGGAGGCCCTGGAGCTGTCCCAGAGCGAAGACAAGCACCTGACCGTCCAAGTGGACGCCAGCAGGGCGCGGGCCCGCATCTCCATCCGCGACAACGGGCCCGGGATCGCCCCGGGGGAGATTCGGCGCGTCATGCTGCCCTTTGTCTCCAGCAAATCCAAGAATACCAACTGGGGCATCGGCTTGCCCTACGCCTTCCGGGTGATCAACGCCCAGATGGGGGAGATGCGTATCCGCAGCTGCGACCAGCCGGGCCGGTCCTACACGCAGGTGGACATCCTTCTGCCCAGGGAAAGGAGCTTCTAAAGATGAACCGAATCCGCATCATCATGGCGGACGACAATCCGGAAATCTGCAGTTATTTTTCAGACCTACTTTCCCGTCAAGAGGATATGGAGCTGGTGGGCACGGCCTCCTCGGGCGCTGAGGCCGTCCAATTGGCGCGGCGGCTTCAGCCGGACATCGTCCTGATGGACATCCAGATGGAAAACCGGACCGCCGGCATCACCGCCTCCCGCCAGATCCTCTCGGAGCTGCCGGACACGAAGGTGATCATCCTGACGATCCTGGAGGACGATGAGCTTTTGTTTCAGGCCTACTGCGCCGGGGTGATCGACTATATCATCAAAACCGACGCCGCGGATCAGATCCTGACCTCCATCCGGAACGCCTACCGAAACCAATTGGTGCTCCGGCCGCAGTATGCCGAAAAGATCATCGACGAGCTCAAGCGCGTCAAGGAAGAACAGGTCAGTCTTCTGTATTCGCTGAACGTGCTGACCAAGCTGTCCAACAGCGAGTTCGAGGTGCTCAAAAGCCTCTACCAGGGAATGAACGCTCGGCAGATCTCAGAGGACCGCTTCGTGTCTCTGGGCACGGTCAAAACGCAGATTCACAGCATCTTAAAAAAGTTCGGCATGAAATCCGTCAGCGAGGTCGTGCGCCAGCTCCACGTCATTCACTTTGATCACATCGCTGAGTCCCTGAACAGACGCTCCGGCTGAATGGGGAGGACCCGAAAAAAGCGCCCGGATCGATGATCCGGAATATCCTCACAGGGGAGAGACAACACCGTGCCCGACACCAAAAACAACGACCCGCGTTCCCTAACCATGTTCGTTCTTTCCATGCTCATCTTCGGCACCATCGGCGTTTTCAGGCGGTATCTGCCGGTTTCGTCCGCTTTCCTGGCCTTTTCCAGGGGGATGCTCGGCAGCCTCTTTCTGCTTCTTTTCATGAAGCTGACGGGGAAGGGCAGAGGGGAGAGGCTGTCCCTCCGCCAGACGCTGTGGCTCGCCCTGTCCGGGGCCGCCATGGGAATCAACTGGATACTTCTGTTTGAAGCATATAACTATACGACCGTGGCGGTCGCGACCCTCTGCTATTACATGCAGCCGACCATCGTGATGCTGCTTGCTCCCTTGATTTTCAGGGAAAAGCTCACGGGGAAAAAAGTCCTCTGCGCGCTGATCGCGGTCGGCGGCATGATCCTGGTGTCCGGGGTGACCGAGGCGCAGAGCGCCGGGAAAGAGGGGATGCGCGGTATTCTCCTGGGCCTGGGCGCGGCGCTGTTTTATTCCATCGTAATCATCATGAACAAAAAGGCGCCCGGGCTGGAGGCCTACCGGAAGACCACGGTGCAGCTCTTTTCCGCCGGAGTGGTGATGATTCCCTATCTCCTATTGACCGGGGGCAAAGTGGAAGAGCCGTTTACGCCTGTCACGGTCCTTTTGCTGGCCGTCGTAGGGCTGGTCCATACGGGCGTTGCCTACGTGCTGTACTTTGGCAGCATGGACGGGCTCGGGACCCAGTCGATCGCCATTTTCAGCTATATCGATCCGGTTTCAGCGCTGATTTTTTCTGCGGTCTTTTTGCGGGAACCCCTGACGCCGATGAACCTGATCGGCGCGCTGATGATCATCGGTTCGGCCGTCGCCAGCGAATGGCGCAGTACCGAAGGGAAGAGCGGCTGACAGGTTTCTTTTCTGCTTTTGCGAGCCCCGGTGTTTTCGCCGGGGCTCTTTTCTGCGTTGAGGGATTCAAACAGGGTATATAAATTTTCAGACTGTTCAAAATGGGAGAAGGATGCTAATATTGATACAACAATCAGCGCAGTATGCGCGAATACAACCTGATTCAAGGAGGTACGTGTTATGAAGTGCAAGTGGCTGGCCCTGCTCATGGCCATCGTGATGGTGCTTGCCTGCGTCCCGGTAATTTCGCTGGCGGACGCCGACAAGGTGGAGCACATCGTCGTATGGAGCGACAACGCCCATGAACAGTCTGTCCGGGACAAGCAGGTGGAGGAATTCAACGCGACCATCGGCAAGGAGCTCGGCATCGTGATCGACTATACGGTCTACGGCACCGACTATGCCGACACCATCCAGGTGGCCATGCAGGCCGAGGACGGGCCGGACCTCTTCCGTCCGTCCACCAACAATTTCGCCGGCTTCGTGCAGGCCGGAAAGGCTGTCCCGATCTCTGATCTGGAAGGCAGCGAGGCTCTCCTGTCCCTCTATAACCCGGACGATCTGATCGTCGGCGACCAGATCTTTGACGGCAAGGTCTACACCCTGCCCTACAGCCTGACCTCCTACAAGATGATCATCAACCAGGATCTGTTTGACCTGGCCGGCATCAAGGAGCCCCCGAAGACCTGGGACGAGGTCCGCGAGGACGCCCGCCTGATCACCGAGGCCGCGCAGGGCAGCGCGTTCGGTTATTTCCTCGCCCTGAAGAGCGGCTGGTGCCAGGATCATTACATCTACAGCGTTTCCGCCCCGGACATGGGCCACTTCGGCTTTGACGCCGTCTCCGGCTCCTACCGCTACGCCGACGGCCTGCCGATCATCAAAAACCTGCAGGGCATGATCGAGGACGGCAGCATGTTCCCCGGATTTGAAAACCTTGACGCCGATACCGCCCGAGCCCAGTTCTCCGCCGGCCGCATCGGCATCGTGATGGCCGCCAGCTTCGACGTGGCTGTCTATACCGAGCAGTTCCCCGCCGTCTGCAAGTGGGTGGTCTGCGATCCGCCGGCCTTTACCGAGGATGGGTATGGGTACAAGGAAATGGTCACCGCGGTCGATCTGCTGGGCGTGACCAAGATGGCTCTCAAGAAGGACACCGCGAAGGTCGCCAAGGTTCTGGAGTGGTTCTACTCGGACGAAAACCTGGTGGAAATGTACGAAAAAGGCATGTACATTCCATATCGCAGCAGCGTGGTCAACATGGCGAAGGAATCTGACGTCTACGGCTGGAAGGAATTTTCCACCTTCAAGGATGACCAGCTCGTCATCCGGATGGCGGACCCCAAGGGCATGCTGAAGTATGAGGGCCTGT
The DNA here is from genome assembly GCA_002391225.1 of Christensenella sp. UBA4379. GTDB lineage: Bacteria > Bacillota > Clostridia > Christensenellales > Aristaeellaceae > UBA4246. The sequence continues at coordinate 12,299 of DGRV01000047.1, read as the reverse complement.
CCGCCCGTGAGACCCTGGCCAAGCTTCTCTCCGGCGGCTATACCGAGGACGCGGAAACCGTCCTCAAGGACCTGGATGACCGGCTCAACACCGCCTTTAAGGCCCTCGACCCCGAAGTGCAGGCGTCTTACATCGCCCAGCCCGGCTACACGGTCACCCGCGACAAGTAATACGATGATTTCAGGAGGCGCGCCGGGCATTTTGTCCCAGCGCGCCTCTTTTCCACAATCCTTTCATCCAGGAGGTCAGCATGAAAAACCAGTCGGCGGCCATCCGCAACAAGGGAATGAGGCAGGACAACCGGCAGGCGTTCCTGATGATCCTGCCATTCCTGCTGGGCTTCATCCTGTTCAGCTATGTGCCGATCATCTACATCCTGCGCTACGCTTTTACGGATTTTGACGGCTATTCCGTGCCGAACTGGACGGGCCTGCATAACCTCCAGCGCGTGTTCACCAAGGACCCGGATTTCTGGACCTCCCTGGTCAACACGGTCACGCTGTCTTTCTTTAAGCTGCTGGCGGAAATCCCCCTGGCGCTGCTGCTGGCCGTCCTGCTCAACCAGAAGCTCAGGGGCATCGGCTTTTTCAGGGTCACGCTGTTTTTGCCGGCAGTCATTTCCGCGGCGATCATCGGCCTGATCTTCTCCCTTCTGTTCGCCTCCTTCAACGGCATGGTCAACTCCATCCTGCAGAGCATCGGATTTATTAGGCGGCCCATCAACTGGTTCAGCACCAAGGGCAACGCCATGCTGGTGCTGGGCATCGCCTCGGTCTGGCAGAATTACGGCATCAACATGATGTTCTTCCTGATGGCGCTGCAGAGCATCCCGGAGGAGATCTATGAATGTGCCGAGCTGGACGGGGCGACGGGGTTGCGCAAGTTTTTCAGCATCACCCTGCCCATGATTGCGCCGATTTTTGAATCGGTCCTGCTGATGGCCATCATCGGCAGCCTCAAGGTCTGCGACCTGGTCATCTCCCTGACGGACGGTCAGCCGGGCGGCCAGACCGAAGTGGTCATGACCTATATCTACAAATTCTTCTTTGGCAAATCCGGCCGGAATGTCGCCATCGGCTACGCCTCCGCCATGTCCCTGGTGACCGCCGTGTTCCTGGGCCTGGTCACTCTGGTGTACGTGCAGGGCACCAAACGGATCCAGGGAGGTGTGAAGGGATGAAGCTCCAAAAATATCTCCGAAAAGCGCCCGTTTATCTCTTCCTGTCCCTGTTTTTCGTGATCTCCTTTTTCCCGGTGCTGTTCACCTTCATGTCCTCCTTCAAGAGCAACATGGAAATTCTGACGACGGCCAACACCATCTTCCCGCAGAAGTTCGTCTTTGAAAACTACGAGAAGGCCTGGAGGATGGCGGACTTTTCAACCTATACGAAAAACAGCGTTTTCCTTTCCTTCTTCTGCGTCGTCGGGGCCATCCTGTCCAGCACCTGCTGCGGTTACGCCTTTTCCCGGGGCAAGTTCAGGGGAAAGCAGGCGATCTATTACCTGATGATTTCCTCCATGTTCGTGTCCCTGGGGACGCTGACGCTCTATCCGCTGCTGATGATCATGAAGGTCATTCACTTAAACAAGAGCCTCTGGGGCGTGATCATCATCCGCGTGTTCGGCATGAACGTGACCAACCTCTTTATCGCCCGGGGCTATATCAGCACGATCCCCACGGAGATCGACGAGGCTGCCAAGATCGATGGGTGTTCCTTTTTCCGGATCTATTACAACATCATTTTCCCGCTGTGCAAGCCGCTGATCGCCACGGTGGCAATTCTGGCCTTCCGCAGCAGCTGGAACGACTATATGCTGCCCATGGTCTTTACCATGACGGATCCCAAGCGCATGCCCCTGGTGGTCGGCATCATGCGGCTTAAAAGCTCCGGGGCGATGGCCTCTTCCTGGAACCTGATGCTGGCGGGCACCGCGATTTCCCTGATCCCCATGATGCTGATCTACCTGATCTTTAACCGCTACTTCGTGGCCGGAATGACCAACGGAGCAGTCAAGGGATAAAAACAAAATTGGAAAAGGCACCCCGACGGGCGCCTTTTCAGATGAAAACCGAAATATCTGGTTTGTTTACAAAGTCTCTCTGCACTGATCATAAATGCAGAACATGGTTTTCATCGTGGTTTCACAGGAAGCGGGGTTGTTTTGAAACGCCTTTCCTGTTTCAATGGAACGGTAGAAATCCGCGATGCAGGCTTTGTGGCCGGAGCCCCAGTAGGTCCTTCCCATGGCCTGATCGGTTTCCAGCGGAATTTCCTTTTTTTGACCGTCCGCAATGACGGTCAGCGTGTCGCTTTCCAGACGAAGCGCCGCTTTTTCAAGCTGCACCTCGAGGATCACGGGGGAATCCTCGCTGTAGGTGGTGGAGGCGTACAAGAGGGCCGGGATTTTTCCTCTGCGCAGATAGATTTCCGCCGTGTCCTCCACCTCGATCACGTCTTTCAGGTGGTGGTTCCGCATCGTGGCTTCGACTTGGTCCGGCGCGCCCAGAAAGCCGAGAATCAGGTCCAGCGTATGGATGGACTGGTTGATCAGCGCCCCGCCGCCTTCCGTGGCCCAGCGGCCCTTCCAGGCGGCTTCCTCATAATACCCTTTGGTCCGGTTCCAGGTGACGAAGGCGCGGATGCCGCGAAGCGGCCCGTACTCCCCGCCCTGAATCATGCGGTTCATCAGCCCGATGCCGGGGTGGTAGCGATTCTGGAAACAGATGCCGACCGGGACGAGGGAGGCGGCCTTCAGGACCAACTCCCACCCCTTCTGATCGATGGCCGGGGGCTTTTCCGTGAACACGGCGACGCCCCTTTTTGCCGCTTCCAGCGCCATCAGGGGGTGCAGATAGTGCGGCGTGCACAGGTGCACGGCGTCCAGATGTTCTTTTTCCAGCATCTCCGTAAAGTCCGTGTAAGCGGCACAGCTGTATCTGGCCGCCCGCTCCGGAATCAGATCGGCGCAGGCGGCGAGCTCGGTGTTTTCCAGCTCTTGGAGGGTCCGGGCGTGCACGGCGGAGATGTTGCCGCAGCCGATGATCCCAACTCTGTACATAAGCGTTTCCTCCGGCCTTGAATTAGAGCCCCGTTACTTTGACGGCCTGGGCTTCGGCCTTCAGGCAGAGCTCCGCGGCCTTGAAGGCGTGGGCCTGGGTCATAGCAGTTTCCGTGCGGTTCAGGCAGTCCAGAATCAGCCGGCCAAAGAAGGGATAACCGGTCACGCCGGTGGCGTTGACGTATTTTTCGCCCTTTCCGTTGACCAGGAACACGTGGTTGCCGTCCACCTGGTCGGCGGCGAGGTTAATGTACTTGCGGATCTCGATAAAGCCTTCCGTGCCCAGGATGAAGGTGCGTCCGTCGCCCCAGGTGCGCAGGCCGTCGGGGTTGAACCAGTCCACTCGGAAATAGTTGGTGGTGCCGTTTTTGCCAGTGATGGAGCAGTCGCCGAAATCCTCCAGCTCGGGATATTCGGGGTGAGCGTAGTTGCCGATGCGGGACAGCTGCACCTCGGCGTCTTCCTCTCCGGCAAAATAGAGGTACTGCTCGATCTGGTGGCTGCCGATGTCGCACAGGATGCCGCCGTACTTTTCGCGCTCAAAGAACCACTTGGGCCGTCCCGCCGCGCCCAGGCGGTGGGGGCCAAAGCCGGTGACGCTGATCACTTTTCCGATCTCTCCCTGCTCGATCATGTAGCCGGCCAGGATCGCGCCCTCTACATGCAGCCGCTCGGAATAATAGACCATGTATTTGCGTCCCGTCCGGGCGGCGGTTTCCCTGGCCTTGTCCAGCTGATTCAGCGTGGTGAACGGGGCCTTATCGACAAAGTAATCCTTGCCGGCCTCCATCACCTTGACGCCCAGCGGGCCGCGCTCGCTGGTCACGTTGGAGGAGCAGACCATCTTGGTTTCCTTGTCCTCCAGCACTTGAGAAAGGCTCTCAGCCGGCTTTGCCTGCGGATAGGCCTTCAAAAAGGCCTCCACCTTTTTGGGGTCGGGATCGTAGACATATTTGATGGTGCCGCCGGCCTCCGTCAGGCCGTTGCACATGCCGTAGATGTGGCCGTGGTCGATATGGGCCGCGGAGAAAACGAATTCACCGGGTTTGACCACCGGTTCCGGTTTGCCCTGAGGGGCGTAATTCATGCCGTCTGCTACGTTCATCTTATTTCTTCTCCTTTTCACCCAGGTCGCTGCCGAAGGTCAGCGTGCCTTCCTGTTCCATGACGGAAACGGTCTTTTCATAGAAATGGGGGACGTTCGCCCGGATTCCTTCCACGGTGTAGAAGGGGTCGTCCTTTTTGAGCGGCAGGTCCACCGGGGTCCGGGTAGAGCCGGCCTTGTAGATGGCGGTGATCAGTTCGATGGTGCGCCGCCCGTCTTCGCCGGTGATGGCCGGCTGACCGCCTGTTTCAATGGCGGTCATCACGTTGTCCAGCTGGCCGGTATGGTGCTCGTAGGGAAGCGGAGGCAGGGAGGCTAGGTACTCCTCCATCTGCTTTTCAAAGGCCTTGTCGGACGTTTTCAGGGGGAAGCCGTTGGGCATGGCCTGGGAGCAGAAGCAGCTGTACGGGGCGGAAACACGGGCCTTCTCGCATTGGAACACGAGCTTTTGGTCTTCCCCGTGATGGACGACCGAGGCGGTGACCGTCGCCAGGGCGCTTTGGTATTCCATCACCGAAACGGAAAGGTCTTCTACCTCCGCGTTGTCGTGGCCGGTGTTGGCCAGCACGCTGGTGATTCTCTTGGGCAGGCCCATCATCCAGCCCAGCATGTCGATGTGGTGCACGGCGTGGTTCAGCGTGCAGCCGCCGCCCTCCTTTTCCCAGGTGCCCCGCCACCAAAGGTCGTAATAGCAGTGGTCGCGCCACCAGAAGCTGTCGATTTCCGCGTGGCGCACCGGGCCGGCCAGGCCGCTGTCCAGCATGGCCTTGAGGTCCCTAATGCGCTTTCTGAAGCGGTTCTGCGCGATGATGGAGAGCAGCTTGCCGCTTTCGTCCCGGGCCTTCAGCATGGCGTCGCACTCCTCCAGGGAGGCGGCCATGGGCTTTTCGCAGACCACGTTTTTCCCGCTGCGCAGGCAGTTGATGCTGATGGAGGCGTGCACGTAGGGCGGGGTGCAGACGTCCACCAGGTCGATGTCCCGGCGGGGTAGGAGCTCTTCGTGGTTTTCGTAGGTGTCACAGGACAGATGGAACTCTTCCATGAAGCGGCGCGCCTTGCCCGGAATGATGTCCACCAGCGCAACGACTTCACAGCGGTCCTTCAGGGTCTGATAGGCTTCCATGTGAGCATGGGCGATGCCGCCCGTCCCGACAATGGCGACTCGAATCATACCAATTCCTCCTCCGGTTTCTGTTGAAGACAGTATACCATTTGAAAATAAATCAGTAAATATCACAAACAGTCGATTATTATGCAAATCATGACGGCAACCAAACAGAACAAAAATCATACTGATTCTGTTATCTTCGGTTGGTTGACGGCAGGGCAACCGTGCTTTACAATTTTCATACAAATCAAACAGATGGGAGACGCTTATGGAAACAGTGGAAGTGCGCGGCCTTGGCAAGAAGTACCCGTCCTTTGAACTCAGGGACGTTTCCTTTGCCATCAAAGCGGGAAAGATTACCGGCTTCATCGGCAGAAATGGGGCCGGAAAGACGACGACAATCAAAGCGATGCTGAACCTGATTCACCCGGACAGAGGAGAGGTGGATTATTTTTCCCTGCCGCTGATCGGCAACGAAACGGAGATCAAACAGCGGATCGGATATTCCACCGGAACGCTCAACTGGTACCCAAGAAAAAAGATCCGCGACATCGCCGCCATTGTTCGAAGGTTTTACAGTACCTGGGACGATGGGCTGTACCGGAAATATCTTGAAATGTTCAGCCTGGACGAGGGAAAAACGCCTTTGGAGCTTTCAGAGGGTATGAAGGTCAAGGTCAACCTGATGCTGGCCCTCTCCCACCGGGCGCAGGCCCTGATCCTGGATGAGCCGACCAGCGGCCTGGACCCGTTTTCCAGAAACGAGCTGCTGGACCTGTTTGAGCAGCTCAAAAAAGAGGGGACAGCGGTTTTCTTTTCCACCCATATCATTTCCGATATTGAACGGTGCGCGGACCAAATCGTCTATATCTCCAAGGGCAGGATCGTCGCCGCCCTGGAGAAGGCTGAATTTGCCGCCCGCCTGTCTGAGGCCGGCGAAACGCTGGAGGATACCATGCTTAGGCTCGAAAGGGGGGACCTCAATGCGTAATATCCTGATCAAGGAGCTCAGGCTCAGCGCTTCGCCGATCACGTATTTCTTTATCGCCTTCGGCCTCATGTTTTTGATTCCGGGCTATCCTGTCCTGTGCGCTGCCTTTTTTGTGACGCTGGGCATCTTTTTCAGCTTCCAGTCCGCCCGGGAAGCGAACGACATCGTCTTTTCCGTCCTGCTGCCTATCGCGAAAAGCTCCGTCGTCAAAGGGAAATTCCTGTTTGTCTGCCTGATCGAACTCTGCTCCCTGGTGGTGATGGGCCTGGCGGTAGCTCTCCGGATGACCGTCCTTCAAAATTCGCCCGTTTATCTGGAAAATGCCCTGATGAACGCGAACCTGTTCGCCCTGGGGGCTGCCCTGTTTATCTTCGGCCTGTTTAACTGGATCTTCGTGGGTGGGTTTTTTAAGACCGCCTATCAGCTTGGGCGTCCCTTTGTCTGGTACGCGGCGGCAGCATTCCTGTCCATCGGTGTGTTTGAAACGCTTCACCACATCCCCGGCCTGGAGGCGGTGAACGCCTTTGGAACGAAGCACATCGGCCTGCAGATGCTTCTGCTGGCTGCGGGAATGGCGCTTTACGCGGGGATGACGCTTCTGTCCCTTCAAACGGCCTGCCGCCGTTTTGAGCGGATCGACCTGTAAAGGAGGATCAGGATGCTGACGGACAATCTGATCATGCTGCGGAATCTAAACGGCTTTTCTCAGGAGGAGGTCGCGGAGAAAATCGGCATCTCCCGCCAGGCCTACGCCAAATGGGAGAAGGGCATCACCATCCCGGACATTGAAAAGTGCGCCCTGCTGGCAAAGGTCTACGGGACGACAGTCGACAGCCTGATCCGAACCGAGACCGTGGAGGGGGTCGGCATTCTCCCGCCCGCGCCGGCGGGTAAAAACATCTGGGGCTCCGTCACGATCAACGAAAGGGGACAGCTGGTGATCCCCAAAGAGGCCAGGCGCATGTTCGGCCTGACCGGAGGCCAGCGGCTGATCGTCCTGAGCGACGAGGAGGGCATTGCGCTGATCCCCGCAGAAAAGTTTGAGCGGAGAATCAAGGCGGTTATGGAGCTGGCGTCCGCTCCGAACGAAGAGGAGGAAGCGGATTCGTAAAATCGCTGTATTAGTGCTGTCCATCGTTCATGTGGCTTGCTGGAGGACGGGAAGAATTTACAAACCCATGGCAGGAAAAGCTTCTCCCGGCTCGAATCCATAGAGACTGAAGAGGAAAGCGGATCGGCCGTGTTTTAAAGCCGCTTTCCTCCCCAAGCTCTCTGAAAGGACAGCACCATGAGCAAAACTTTGAAGATCATCCTGTGGACCCTGGCGGGGCTTCTCTGTTTGCTGCTCCCCGGTCTGTACAATCCATTGAACCTTGTCCGGTATGAGATCAAGGCGAAAGGATTGACCAATCCCATCTGCATCGTGCTGGTGACGGACCTTCATTCCTGCGCCTACGGGCCGGACCAGCGGGAGTTGCTGGACGCCATCGACCGGGAGAAACCGGACCTGATTCTGCTGGGCGGCGACATTTACGACGACGATCTGCCGGACGGGAACACCCTGACATTTCTCAAGGGCGTCGCTCCTCAATATCCCTGCTATTATGTGCCGGGCAATCACGAATACTGGCGGGATGATTTCAGCGAAAAAATGGCCGAACTGGACAGCCTGGGTGTCCATCGGATCGCCGGGCAGATGGTTTCGGTGGACGTCCGCGGAGACAGGCTGAACCTCTGCGGCCTGGACGACCCTTACGCCTGGGAAGGAAAGGGGGCAAAGGGTCCTGCCGATCACAGCTTCCGTGATCAGCTGGCCCGCCTGGGCGCTCTTTCCAAAGGCGGGGCTTATATGATCCTCCTGACCCACAGGCCGGAATGTTTTGACCTGTATGCCTCCTATGATTTCGACCTGGTTCTTGCCGGCCACGCCCATGGCGGACAGTGGCGGATCCCAGGAATCGTGAACGGCCTTTTCGCCCCAAACCAGGGGCTGTTTCCCAAATATGCCGGCGGCCGCTACGAACAAAGCGGTACAGAGATGATCGTCAGCCGGGGCCTGGCCCGTGAATCTACGAAGGCGCCGCGCATTTATAACCGCCCGGAGCTGGTCATTCTGGACCTTCGGGCGGATCAGTAAAAACGAACTTAAAAAACGGAACCGCTGCAAAAAAACAAGGGCAGCGGTTCCGTTTTGTATTTGGTTATTTGGTCAGGCCGGAGGTGATTTCGCCGAATTGTTCGGCGAACCGGCCGATGTGTACGCCGTCGATCAGCCGGTGATTGACTTCCATCGAAACGCCGAGGGTTTTCCGGCCGTTTTCTTCCGTGTATTTGCCCCAGCACAGCCGGGGAATGCTGTCGTCCAGCGCGCCGGGGGCGGAAAGATTCCGCTCGTTGGTCATCGCGGTCAGGTCGATCCACGGCAGACAGGAATAGTAGATAAGTTGATCAGATTCCTTTTCCTCGTCCAGGAAACTGTCCTGGGTTTTGCTCAGCCTGTCTGCCGTGAGGCAGAAGGCGTCCATGTCGTCCATGTGTTCCATCGTCACGATGTGAAACTGCTCGGCTCCGGGCCTGAGGGCGGTGAAGCTCGGATCCCGGCGGGGAAGGCGCACAGGCTTTCCGTCTCTTACCGTCATGTGAAAGGCTTCCACCCGGTTGAGCGCTTCGGTGCAGACCCAGATCATCCCCGCGTAGAACGAAAGGCCGCGCGCTTTGGTATAGCGGTAGAGGTCGCTTACGTCCAGGCGGAAGGAGACCATGTAAAACGGGTTGGAAAAGAAAGAAAAGTATTGATAGGCGTCCCGCCGTTCCCACGTGCTCATATCGAGTTCACTCATCAGTTTATCCTCTGCTGTCGCTGATCCATTGGTCCAGCGCCTGAAGCGCCCGCTCGCTGACCATCTGGTAGCGTTTTTTCTTGTCCCGGACCCGGGCCTGGATCGGCGGCATCAGGCCGAAGGTGATGTTCATCGGCTGGAAATTTCGGTTCGACCGGGCCACATAAGCGCCCATCGCGCCCAGGGCGGTTTCCTCCGGGAAGACGAGAGGTTCTTCACCCAACACCCTTCTGGCGGCGTTCAGTCCGGCGACCAGGCCGGAGGACGCGCTTTCCACATAGCCCTCCACACCGGTCATCTGGCCGGCGAAGAACAGGCCGGGCCGGTTCAGCGCTTCATAGACGGGGGAGAGAAAGCCGGGGGACTGGAGGAAGGTGTTCCGGTGCATGACGCCGTAGCGGGCAAATTCCGCGTTTTCCAGCCCCGGGATCAGACCAAAGACCCTTTTCTGTTCCGGGAATTTGAGCCTGGTCTGGAAACCGACCAGGTTATACAGGGTATTGGCCGCGTCGTCCTGGCGCAGCTGCAGGCAGGCAAAGGGCTCCCGGCCTGTCCTGGGGTCGGTCAGGCCGACGGGCTTCATCGGCCCGAAGGCCGGCACCATCCGTCCTCTGCGGGCCATGGATTCAATCGGCATACAGCCCTCGAAGACCCGCGTTTCCTCAAACCCGTGCACCGGCGCGGTTTCAGCGTCCAGCAGGGCGTCGATAAAACGGTTGTATTCCTCCTCCGTCATCGGGCAGTTCAGATAATCGTCTCCCCGCCCATAGCGGCTGGCCCGGAAAACGCGGTCCATATTGAGGGAATCCGCTGTGACGATGGGGGCGGCGGCGTCGTAAAAGCTGAGGGTGCTGACTCCGGGCAGCTTGCTGATGGCCTCGCACAGGGCATCGCTCGTCAGCGGCCCGGTGGCGACGACGGTGATCCCGTCCTCCGGGATCTGGGTCATCTCCTGCTCCACCACCGTGCAGAGCGGATGGCTGCGCAGGGCGTCGGTGATGTAGGCGGAAAAGCTCTCCCGGTCCACCGCCAGCGCTCCGCCGGCCGGCACCCGGGACGCGTCAGCCGCCTTCATGATCAGGGAATTCAGCCTCCGCATCTCTTCCTTCATCAGGCCGACGGCGTTTTCCAGCCTGTCCGAGCGAAGGCTGTTGCTGCACACCAGCTCGGCAAAGCCTGGACTGTGATGGGCAGGGCTCATGCGCCAGGGCTTCATTTCAACCAGGGTGACCGGAATGTTCCGCTGAAGGGCCTGCCAAGCCGCTTCGCAGCCAGCGAGGCCAGCGCCGATAACGGTGATCCCCATCATGCTTCCTCGCTTTCCTCCGGAAGGCTGACCTGCACCTTGTTCCGGCAGTTTTCATTGGAACAGATGTGCCATGTTTCTCCCTTTCGGGAATGTTTGAGGATCATCATGCTTCCGCACTTCTCGCATTTTTCCGCCACCGGCATATCCCAGGAGACGAAGTCGCATTCCGGATAATGTTCGCAGCCGTAGAACTTGCGGTTCTTCCGGGAGACCTTTTCCAGCAGCCGTCCGCCGCATTTGGGGCACGGGGCGTCGATATACTTGAGCACGGGCTTGGTGTTCCGGCATTCCGGGAAATTCGGGCAGGCCAGGAACTGGCCAAAGCGGCCCATCTTATAGACCATGGTCGCCCCGCACTGGTCGCAGATGACGTCGCTGGGGATGTCGGCGATGACGACCTTCTCGATGTCCTGCTCGGCCTTCTCCAGCATTTTTTCAAACGGCGGGTAGAAGTCTTCGAGCACCTTGTGCCAGTCTTCCTTCTTTTCCTCGATCTCGTCCAGCTCCGTTTCCATCTGGGCGGTGAAATCCACTTCCATGATGGGCCCAAAGTATTCCACCATCAAGCTGTTGACCATCCGGCCCAGCTCAGTGGGGAAGAGGCGCTTCTTTTCCCGGGCCACATAGCCGCGGGTCAGCACGGTGGTGATGGTCGGCGCGTAGGTGGAAGGCCGGCCGATGCCCTTTTCTTCCAGGGTTCGGACCAGGGAAGCTTCCGTATAACGGGAAGGCGGCTGGGTAAAGTGCTGCGTGCAGTGGACCTGGCCGACAGTCAGCTTCTCGCCCTCCTTGCAGGCCGGCAGCTGGGATTCCTTTTCCGCCTGCTCGTCGTCGCCGATTTCCTCATAGATGGAGGTAAAGCCGGCAAAGGCCTTATGCTCGCAGTTCAGCCGGAGGGTGGCCCCGTTTCCTTCCGCCGTCAGGGACATGGTGTCGTAGGCGGCAGGGGTCATCTGGCTGGAAACGAACCGGTTCCAGATCAGGCGGTATAGGTTGTACTGATCCCGGCTCAGGGATTCGCGGATGTTTTCCGGGCGGCGGGTGACGTCGGTCGGCCGGATGGCCTCGTGGGCGTCCTGGGCGTTGGTCCGTCCTTTATAGACATTCGGCTGGGCGGGCAGATAGTCAGGACCGTAGACCTCGGGGATCAGCTGCCGCACCGCCTGCAGGGCTTCGTCGCTGACCCGGACGGAGTCGGTACGGATATAGGTGACCAAGCCCTGCACGCCTTCCCCGGCGATCTCGATGCCTTCATACAGCTGCTGCACCACCTGCATGGTTTTCATGGTGGTAAAGTTCAGCTTGCGGCTGGCCTCCTGCTGCAGGGAAGAGGTGGTAAAGGGCGGAGCGGGCTGCTTGTGCTTTTCGCCCTGCTTCACCTGGGTGATCTCGAAGGAGGTGTTTTCGAGGCGCTTCCGAGCCTTTTCAGCGTCTTCCGCGCAGGAAAGGGAAACCCTGCTGCCGTCCAGATGGGTCAGGGTAAAGGAATAGATGTTTTTCTTTCCCTTGGCGTTGGGCAGCTCGGCGGAGGCGGTGACGTCCCAGTATTCTTCCGGAATAAAGGCGTCAATTTCGTCCTCCCGCTCCACCACCAGGCGCGTTACGACGGACTGAACCCGGCCGGCGCTCAGGCCCTTTTTGACCTTCGCCCAGAGCAGCGGGCTGATTTTGTAGCCGACCAGCCGGTCGAGCGCACGCCGCGCCTGCTGGGCGTCCACCCGGCCCATGTCGATGGCGCGGGGCTCCTTCATGGCCTGCTGCACCGCTTTTTTGGTGATCTCATTAAACTCCACTCGGCAGGGGGAAGCAGGATCAATGCCCAGGGCGGCGGCCAGGTGCCAGGAAATGGCTTCTCCTTCGCGGTCAGGGTCCGTTGCCAGATAGAT
>DGRV01000052.1:11463-11607 GCA_002391225.1 Christensenella sp. UBA4379 | reverse complement strand
CCTCCTTCCCTTCTTCAAGCGCTTCCGTTTGATCCCGCGAAAACGGCGGGATGTCGATTGGTTCCATTATATAAGCTTCCGATCTTTACGTCAAGAAAACCGAAATGTAAATTCACGCATGGGGGGCTTGCGCCCCCCTACGGA
>DGRV01000052.1:5986-11402 GCA_002391225.1 Christensenella sp. UBA4379 | reverse complement strand
CCCCCTACGGACCCCCCCGACGGATTTGCCTCTCGTCCCTTCTCCAGGGCCTACCGGCCCGCTGTTCGGTGAGATTGTGCCACTGGCACAATCTCCGGGCCCTCACAGCCCCAGGCGGAAAATCCGCAAGGTATGTATTTTTGCTCCGCAGAAGTGGAGTGGGCTTCGCTTTCCATGTGTCATTCTGCTCCGCAAAAATACCTGTCCAGAGCCTACCGGCCCGTTCTTCGCTGAAAATGTGCCACCGGCACATTTTCCGGGCGCTCAGAACCCCGCACCGCGCATGTCGCTGCTGCGGATTGTAATCAGGGGGAAGAATCCCCCTGATCACCTCCTCGATGAAGTTTTTGATTTAGTCTTCCTTTTCGGGGGTGGGTTCATCCTCCTGCGGTTCATGTTTGCGGCTGCGGTTGATCAGGCCGGTCATTTTGCTGTTGTTGAATACCACCACGTTTCCGTCGGCGTCGGTGATTTCCGTGGTGCGGATGCCCATGTCTGTCACGTGGCCGGTGACGCCGCCGATGGTTACATGGTCGCCCACGCGGACGGAGCCCTCCAGCATCATGAAGAAGCCGGCGAGCAGGTCGGCCGCCATGCTCTGGGCGCCCATACCGACGGCGATGGAGATGATCCCGGCCGAGGCCATCAGGGCCGTGGTGTTGACCCCAAACATGCCCAGGATGCAGAACGCCAGGAAGATGATGGCGACATAGGTGATGAGGCTGCCCGCCAGCCGGATCATCGTCTTGGCCCGGAGGTTGAGACGTTTTTCCAGCAGGTTCAGCACGTTCCGGATCACGAACAGGCAGAACAGGGTGACCACCAGGACGAACAGGGCCCCCCACAGGGAGAACAGATGCAGGCCCTTGGACCACTGTCCGCAGAACACATAATCAAAGGAGGTCCACCATTCGTTGGCGGAGGAAACCAGGGCAAAGATCACAAACAGCGTCAGAAAAACGACGTAGCCGTCCAGGAAGACCAGCAGGGGGTTCTTCTGATTGTCATAAGCCTCGGCCGTTTCCCTGGCCTGCCGCACGGTCCCGGCGATCAGCGCGCCGGCGGCCGGATAATACAGCAGCACCAGGATCAGCATGACAGCCAGGAACATCACCACCGCGACCTTCCGCGCATAGGCGTCCCCAGCCGAGGACACCAGGTACAAAAGGGTTCTCCCGTCCGCCGCGCTCGCGGAGACGTATACGTTCTGCCTGCCGTACATGGTAAAGCCTTCAAAGCCGCTGCCCGGCTGCACCGCCTCCAGTACATCCTCCGCCTTTATGCCGATCATCTTGGGGTCGGTATGGGCGACGAAGGTGCCGTCCTTGTCGTTGATAATGGCGGCGCAGTGGCCCTTCTGGGTTTCAAAATGGTTCACCGTGTATTCCGGCCTCATCCGTTTGAGCTCCGCACTTAGGTCCCCGGCGCTGTAGACGGCCAGCAGGAAGCCGTCCGCCCGTCCCTGTCTGTCCGTCATCAGGATCGACACGCCGATCTGGGACTGATCCGTATAAGGATCCGTCTCCGGTCCCACCACGGCATTGGGATAGCCCATCAGCACCGCGCGGTATCCCTCGCTCAGGTTTTCGCCCACGGTAAAGCCCGTATAGCTGTTGCTGGAGACGACCTCCCGCCCGTCCCGGTCAAAGCGCATCAGGTACTGGCTCCCGGCGATGCGGCTGAGCTCCTCCAGCCCCGCGCGGGTCTGCTCGTCCGGGTGGTCCGTCAGATAGGCCGCCAGGGTCTGGGTACGGGTCCGGTAAAAGTCCTTAAAGGCCCCGCGGATCGTTTCCTCCTGGCTCTTGCGCCATTCGATCTCGTTTTCGAGGCTCTCCCGGTTGTTCACCGCGAAGAAGGCGGCGTTCGACCGGGCCTCCAGCAGCAGCAGCATGGAAGAGAAAACGAGGGTCACGGCCAGCACCACGAAAAGGCCCGGCCACGTCGTCCGGCAGACCTGCCTGAGGGAAAACGCCGCTTTGCCTTTTCCTTCCTTTTCCTTCTGAAGGCGGCGGAAGACATAGACCTGGAGCAGCACCATTCCCAGGGCGATGATGGCCGCAATGGACGCGGCGATGAAAATAGCGTTTCTGATCACGTTCCTCAGCGGCACGGTCAGAAGGAGGTCCGTATCTCCCTTCGGGTCGTGCGCCAGCGCCGCCAGATAGCGGCGGACCAGCAGCGTAACGATCCGGACCAGCCCGCCGTTTTCCGTGCTGCGGAAGCTGTCGCTGCTTTGGAAGACCTTTTCCAGGTCCTCCTCCAGCAGGGAGACCTCCTCCGGCGTGAGGTCGTCCATCGGATAGCCCGTCAGACTGTCACCGGATTTGGCGTACGCCGCGATGTCCCCGCTGGAAAACAGCTGTCCCAGCATGACCGACCAGTCGTTCAGGGCGTTGTACATCTCCAGCATCGTGTCGCAGGTAAATTCAAAGACCAGGCTCTGCTCCCCGCTGTCCGGGACCGGAAGGATCACGAAGCCCCTTCCGTCGTTCTTCCACGTCTCCTCCCCGGCTGCCTCGGCGGCGGGATAAAGCTCCAATTTGGGCTTTCTTTCCTCCAGGGTCTGAAGGCAGGAGCGGAAATGCTCCTCCGGGCTCACCGCCCCGGTGGTGAAAAGCACCTGGCGCTGCCCGTCCACCAAGGAGACGCTGTCGGCGGACACCGCGCCGCGGACCCGCTCCAGCTTCTCCTGGTCCGAAAGCCTCCCGCCTTCCCGGTAGATCTTGAGGCCGAGCTCCGCCCTCGTCAGCACGTCGTCATCGTAAATGCGGCCGCGCAGGTCCAGCTCCTTCCTGCTGCTTTCGATCATCCCCGGGATCTCCCCCAGGTAATCATTCATCTGTTTGATGTAGATGTTCTCGCAAAGCTTAAAGGCGGCGAAAAACACAATGGCCGCGATCAGCACAAAGACCCCGAAAGACAGGAGGGCCAGCTTCTTCCCATTCTTATCCCGCAGCATCCCTTTGATTTCTTTCACAAAATTCACGAGGTTTCTCCTTTCAAACACATGAAATGATCAGGCGGCAGTCTTGGACAGTCCCGTCTCCCGCACCGTCCGCCGGTACAGGATGAAGGCAGCGATCAGCATGGCCGTCCAGCCGGCGGCGCAGGCCACGGCGATGCCCCGGATGCCCATGGCCGGGGCCAGCAGGTAGGTGAAAACGGTTCGAAGCGTAATCTGGATGCCCGTCAGCACGATGGTGACGCCCATCCGCCCCATGCCCCTGAAGAAGCCCTGCATACAGTTGGTGAGGGCCGGGTAGACGTAGAAGAACGCCATCAGCTGCAGATAATCCGCCCCGATCCGCACGATCTGCGGCGCATCCCCTTCCCGGATAAAGAGGTTCACGAAGGGCTCCCGGAGGAAATACGTCACCGCCCAGATGAAGACCGCGTAGCACAGCTCCAGCCGAAGCCCCGCAAAAAAGCCGGGCAGGAGGCGTTCCTTCTTCCCCGCCCCGCGGTTCTGCGCCATGAAGGTGGACACGGCGGAGGAAATTCCCTGGGCCGGGATGCACGCAAAGTCGTCCGCTTTGGTGACGGCGTTGTACGCGGCGATGGTGTCGACCCCCAGGGCGTTGACCTGGCCCTGGATGAGCACCTTGCCGATGGGCTGGAGCATCTGCTGCAGGGCCGTCGGCCCCCCATAGGAAAGGATGCGCCGGAGCAGCGGCAGGTCCCGCCGGACGTCCTCCCTCCCCGGCAGGATGTCCCGGGTTTTCCGGACCATGTAGAACACGGCCAGGAAGGCGGAGGCTGCCTCCGCGACCACCGTCGTCACCGCGCTGCAGACGATCCCAAAGTGCAGGACCCCTAAGAAAAACAGGTCCAGCGCCGCGTTCAGGATGGCGGAAAAGGCCAGGAATTTGAGGGGCGTCTTGGAATCCCCCACGGCCTTGAGGCCCGCCGCCAGGGCGTTGTACAAAAAGGTGAACGGAGCGCCCAGGAAGGTGATGCGCAGATAGATTCCCGTAATTTCCAGAATATCCTTTGGGACGGACAGGGCGGTCAAGAGAACCGGCGTCAGCAGAATGCCCAGGGCAGTCACGATGAGGCTGAAAATCAGCCCAAAGCGCAGCATGCCGCCCAGCGTCTTTCGGACCCGCTTCAGGTCGTGCGCGCCGAAGGCCTCCCCCATCAGCACGCCCGCCCCGATGCACACGCCGGAAATGCCCAGGATGACCAGGTTCATCACCGGCGCGGCGATCCCTTCGGCGGACAGGGCTTCCTTGCCGATAAAGCGCCCGGCGATGACGGAATCCACCGCGTTATACATCAGCTGCAGCCAGTTCCCCAGCAGCACCGGCAAGGCAAACCGCCAAAGATGCCCGATCGGCTTTCCTGCCGTCATGTCGCGCATGGCATGAACCTCCTTGCTCGCACTTTCATCATGAAAACAGGCCCATGATAGCACGGGCCCGTCTTTCAGACAAGTGCTGTTTGAAGCAAGGGAAAAATTTTATACCTGTTTTTTAAAACAGCCGCCCCTTTCGGAGCGGCTGCGATAGGAACATGGGAAGAATTACTTCCTGTTCAGGATGGTTTCTTCGTTCTTGGTGTCCTTCTCGAAGAAGTGGAGGCGGCTGGTGTCCAGCGCGACCTTGGTGTCGTCCCCGGTGCGGGTCACGGTACGCGGATCAACACGGGCGATGACGTTGTCTTCCTTGTTCTCCTTGCCGGAGGTGGAGAAGTACAGGTAGGTCTCGGCGCCCATCAATTCGGTGACTTCCACGTGAACCTTGATGGTGCTGTCGGGATGAGCGGCGACGAACTCGGGGTTGTCGTCGATGTCTTCAGGACGGATGCCCATGGTGACTTCCTTCTGCAGGAAGCTCTTGTCCTTAAAGCGGGCCAGGATTTCCTTGGGAACGCGGACGCGGTTCTCGCCGAACACGGCCCAGACATCGTCGCCCTTGGCGTCGAAGGTGACGTCGAAGAAGTTCATCTGCGGGCTGCCGATGAAGCCGGCCACGAACTTGTTGGCGGGATAGTCGTAGTTGTTCTGCGGGGTATCTGTCTGCTGGACGACGCCGTCCTTCATGATGACGATACGGGAGCCCATGGTCATGGCCTCGGTCTGGTCATGGGTAACGTAGATGAAGGTGGTCTGCAGACGGTTGTGCAGCTTGGTGATCTCAGTACGCATGGCGACGCGCAGCTTGGCGTCCAAGTTGGACAGAGGTTCGTCCATCAGGAAGACCTTCGGCTCACGGACGATAGCACGGCCCAGGGCGACGCGCTGACGCTGACCGCCGGACAGAGCCTTCGGCTTACGGTTGAGCAGGTGCTCGATGTCCAAGATGCGGGCGGCTTCTTCCACGCGCTTCTTGATTTCATCCTTGGGGGTCTTGCGCAGCTTCAGACCGAACGCCATGTTGTCAAACACGGTCATGTGCGGATACAGAGCGTAGTTCTG
>DGRV01000052.1:0-5922 GCA_002391225.1 Christensenella sp. UBA4379 | reverse complement strand
ACCATGGCGATGTCGCGGTCCTTCGGCGCGACGTCGTTGACCAGCTTGTCACCGATGTACAGTTCGCCTTCGGAGATTTCTTCCAGACCGGCGACCATGCGCAGGGTGGTAGACTTACCGCAGCCGGAGGGACCGACCAGAACGATAAATTCCTTATCGGCGATTTCGAGGTTGAAGTCGTCAACAGCCTTTACGCCGCCGGGATAGATCTTGCTGATATGCTGAAGAGATACTTTTGCCATGGGAAACTCCTCCTTTTTTGTGGTCCGGCCGGGCTGCGCCCGGCTCCAAAGATTTTGACTGTCTGTATTATACCCGAAATCAACCAAAAAATATAGGGAAAAAGCGCACAAAGATTCATGGCTTTTTCCCGTCCATTTTGTATAAAATGACCATAAAGCCTTTATTCGGCTCCTCCGGCAGGTTATTTGGCCGGGAGGAACTCCGGCCGGTCGAACACCACGCCGCCATGAAGCAGCCGGTCGATGAACAGCTGATAATACCTTGGGGCCAGCTCCTCCGTTTCGTCGTGGGCATGCAAAAGCAGGATGTGCCGGCCCGGGTCCTTGAGCAGGGCCGCCCCGGCCCCCGGATGGGGATCTTCGATGCGTTTGAAGACGTCCTCCAGGGTAAAATCGCTGTCCCGCCGGATCCTGTATTCCATAAAATCAAAGGTCCAGTAGGTGTCGATGTCCCGGTCCAGGCCGCTTTCCTTCCACCAGGGATAGGGGATCTGCCGGTCGTCCAGCTTGTGAAAGCCGTGTTCTGCCAGATAGCGCTGGAGCGCCGCCTTGTTTTCGCCGCCCTTGTTCCCGTAGGGAAAGCGGAAGGGCTTATACCTGCGCTCCACCCCGGCGCTTTCATACAGGCGGTCGAGGCGCTGATCGCAGGTCTCGATCTCCAGGATCGCCTCCTCCAGGGTCAGCCGGTCAAAGGAGGGATGATTCTCGCTGTGGTTGCCCACGATCATCCCGTGGCGCAGGGCGTAGACGGCCTCCTCTGGAAAGAGGGGAAGCCGCCTTCCCTCCATGAACATCACCGCCTGGATTCCTTTTTCGTTCAAGTAATCCACGATCGCCGGCGTGTTGGCGGAAGGGATGTCGTCGATCGTCAAAATGGCGTGAATCATGGAAGCAACAACTCCTTATTGATTCGTTGTAGTATTTTTTCTCCAGTTAAAACGTGATAGGCAAAAATGACGCGATCACCGCGAAGACCACCGCGGGCAAAAGGTTGGCCACCCGGATCTTTTTCCCCCAGACCAGGTTGATGCCCACGCAGAAAATCAGCACGTTGCCCACCAGGGACAGATAGCCCATCGCGGCGTCCGTCATCAGCGGTCTGAGGGCCGAGGCCAGCAGCGTCAAGCCTCCCTCCCAGAGGAAGACCGGCAGAGCGGAAAACATGCAGCCCTTGCCTAAAGAGCAGGTCATGACCATCACGATGATCAGGTCCAGCACGGCCTTGGCGCCGAGGGTGGACCAGCCGCCGGTCAGGCCGTCCTGAATCGCCCCGACGATGGCCATCGCCCCGATGCAGACGGTGAGGGAGGCGGTCAGGAAGCCGTTCACGAAGCCCTGGTCTTTGGCGTTCCCGGTTTTGACCTTCAGCCATTCGCCGAAGCGCTCCAGCCCCCGCTCGATGTCGATGCTCTCCCCCACCAGGCCGCCCAGAGCCAGGCAGACGACCACCAGCATGGACCCGCCGTCCGGGAACAGATCATGGTGCAGCATATAGTTCAGCGCCCCGGCCATGCCGATAAACAGCGTGCCCGCCCCGCAGGCCATGGTCAGGGTTTCCTGGTGGCGGCTTTTGAGCAGCCTGCCGAACAGGTGGCCGCACACGCCGCCTAAGAGGATGGCCCCTGTGTTGATCAGCGTCCCGGTCATAGGCTTCCTTTCTCCGACGGCAGCAGAAGACTTTGGAGGACTGCCGCGTTTTTTCCGTCTTTTCCGTTTTTTTCGGCTTTCCGGGCCGTCATGGTTCCGAGCATCGCCCGGGCCAGCAGCGCCCGGGCATCCTCCTTGGCGCTCAGCCAGTCTCCCCGGAGGCTTCCGGGCAGGAGCACCGGCATCCTCGGATGGATGGCGGCGATCTCCGGCGCGGCTTCCCGGGTCAGGACGGTGAAGCGGGGCAGCTTTTCCCCCGGCTCAAAGCGATACAGCCCCGCCAGAAAAAAGCGCCCTTCCTCCGCCGGGCGGATCGCGAAGAGCTCCTTCCCCGCCTCCGTCTCCCCCCACTCGTAATACCACGACAGGGGGATCAGACACCTTCGGTTTCGGAAGGAATCGGCGAAGGTCGGCAATTGGTCCGCCGTCTCGCTGCGGGCGTTGATCAGCAGCCGCCTGCCCGAATATCCCCACCGCATGGGGAAATATTTCGCCGGGCCGACGGCGCTGCGGGACAGGACCGGGGCCCATTGGCCCGGAAAGACATCCCCCGTCTGCACCTGCTCCCGGACGCCCAGGCGCTCCAGCCTGCCCTGCGCTTCCTCAATCGCCTCTTCGGTGGCCGGGTCCGTCTCCTCCATGTGAAATCGGCAGCACATTTTTCTTTATTCCCCTTTGGGTTGAATCAGCCGAAGTCCCCGCCTGGCCGCGTACGCCAGCGGCAGCCAGTATTCCGCCCCGTCGTAATCGTGGGTCTGCAGGCAGTAGCAGACACCGGGCAGGTCCGTCGGCTTTTCCGCCGGCAGATAGGCTCCGGTTTCCGGGTCCAGGACGCTGGGAGAAACGCCGTCCAGATAGCGGAAGGTGGCGGAGGGGGCGGAGTCCACAACGTGGCACATGGTCCCGTCCGCGCTCAGTCCGTCGATCAGGGCGATGTGCTGGTCCACAATCCCGAAGGAAAAGACCGCCCCTTCCCGGAGCTTTCTTTCAATCGCCCCCCGGGTGGTGTACAGGGTGTTTTTGGTCACGAAGCCAAAGTCTCTGGCAGCCCGCGAGATCAGTGCCCCGTTGCGGGTGCCGTTGATGCCTAAGAAACCCTTGTAGCGCCTCGCCAGCTCCGCCGGAAAAATCTCCTCCCCCGAATAGCCCAGGCGCTGCAGGGCGTGGTTCAGCGCGAAGATGGCGCAGCCGGAATACTCCAGGCTGCTGTTTCCATACGCCACGGTCGTCCACTGGCCGTCCTTCTGGCCGTAGAGGACGAAGCCGTCCTCCTCTTCCCGGGAAGGCCCCACGGTAAAGGAAAAAAACGCCGTCTCATCCTCGAACCCGGTCGGGATCACCCGCAGCAGATAGTCCCCGGCCTCCTGTGGCACAAAGCCCAGGCGGGCTTCCTCCACGTCGTCCGCGGAACCCAGCGTCCGGCTGCCGTGCATCAGGACATAGGAAAACCGGTCCGTCCGGTCGCTCGAAATCTCCAGGACGACCTTTTTCCCCGCCGCCGGCTCCTCCGTGCCCAGGACCACCTTCGTCTCTGCCGCCGCCGTCCCCGCCGCCAGTACGAAAAGCAGCAGAAACAAAAGCGCACCACGCTTCATGAATGCGCCGCGGCTCAGCATCCGTTTCCTCTCCACTCTCCACTCTCCACTCTTCACTCTGCCTTAAGGCATCAGCGTCACCTGGAGCCGCACGGGGTTATGGTCCGCACAGAGGAAGCCCCGGTCGTCCGTCTCCAGCAAGTTCATCTGCACGTTGTTGGACACGATGAACCCGTCGATCAGATAAAACTGGAAGGTCGATAAATCGGCCCCGGCCAGGGGCTGGTCCAGGGAACGGCAGGTGGGGCCGTTGTCCGGCATGATGGCCGAAAGGACGTCCCCAAATTCGCTCACGTCCAGCACGCCTGGCATCCAGAGCCCGGCCCTTGCATGCTGCCAGGCCGGATCCATGCCGGAAATCACCTGGTTAAAATCCCCGCCGGCGATGACGTAGTTTCCCTTTTCCACCTCCGCGGTCAGGAAATCCGCCAGCATCTCCGTCTGGGCGGCCTTGCCGCTGCCATCGTCATAGGCTTCCAGATGGAAGTTGACCGCCACCAGCTCTTTGTCCGTCCCCTCCAGGGGAAGGCGGGACACCAGCAGGCAGCGCTTTAACTGGCCCAGGCGCACCGGCCAGGAGAACGGGCAGGGCAGCTGTATCCGCTCCGCCGAAGAAAGGGGCAGGGAAGAAAGGGTCAGCAGGCCAGCGTCCACGTGGCCGATGGGCGGCACGGGATAGGGGACATAGAGCACCCGGTAGTTGGGCGCGAACACCGAAGACGCCCCCGGCAGGGCCGCCGCCAGCACGGACCGCTCGTCCGTATGCCAGGAACGGTCCGAATTGATGTCCACCTCCTGCAAGAAGCACAGGTCCGGCTGAAGCTCCGTCAGCGTGCTCCGGATGCCCAGCAGGTTCTCCGTCACCCGGTTCTGATCGGCGCTCTGCACCATTTTGCCGCCGTCCATGAAAAAGTCCGCGTTGTCGCCCAGGGCGCCGTAGCCGACGTTCCAGCTCACCACGTTCAGCTCCGCTCCGGGCGCGAGGGTCTTTGTCTCCGTTCCCTGGTCGATCTGGAGGGCTTCCCGGTCCGCCGGGCGGTACTCGGTCACCGTCAGCGTCAATATCAGCAGCACCGCCAATAACAAGACGACCCCGGCCTCGATCCCGACGATTTTCACCGCTTTTTTCATGCTTCCCTTCCTCCCACAAGACCGGCGGGCTTTCGCCTGCTTTTGCTTGCACCATTATATGAAAACCGCCCCCGCTTGTCAATCAAGAGGCAGCCGGCTTGCGTTTTCCCCGCCGAGCCTTTATAATGAAGTAAACGCAGAAAAACACCGCGGGAGGGGGACGCAGCAGTGCAGCTTTCGGAAATCAAAGGCCTCGGCCCCACCAGGCAAAAAGCCCTGAATGACGCAGGGATCCGCTCCGTCCGAGACCTGCTGGAGCGCCTGCCCGCCTCCTACAAGGATACCGCCCATCCCCAGGAAATCGCCTCCCTGCGCCCCGGCCAGGCCGCCTGCGTGGAGGGCTTTGTCAAAGAGACGCCGAAGCTGGCCCGCTTCAACGGAAAAACGATGGTCACCGCCGTCCTTTCAGACGACAGCGGCTCCATCTCCCTGCGCTGGTTCAACCAGCCCTGGATGAAGGACCTCGTCCGGCCCGACACCCCCCTGCTCCTGTACGGACGGGTGGGCGCCTTCAAGGGGCGGAAGGTGCTGATCTCCCCCTCCCTGGAAAAGGAGAGGGCCCTGCTGGCCCAGTACCGGCCGGTTCCCGGCATCCCGCAGAAAACCTACGCCGGCTTTGTCCGGGAAGCCCTCGGGCAGATCGACCGGGTGCTCCATGAAACCCTGCCTGCCTCTGTCCTTTCCCGGCACAATCTGATGGGGCGGGCGGAGGCGGTGCGGACGGCCCACCGGCCGGAAAACGCGGATACCCTCGCCCAGGCCCGCCGACGCTTTGACTTTGAAGACCTGCTGCTCTACCAGGCCGCCATGGACCGGGTGCGGGGGGAAAAACGGTCCGGCGTTGCCTTTTCCTTCCCTGCGGACGGGCCGGACCGCTTCTGGGCCTCCCTGCCCTTCCCGCCCACCGGCGCGCAGCGGCGGGTGTTTGCCGAAATCGCGGAAGATCTGCGCAAGTCCTCCCCCATGTCCCGCCTGGTCCAGGGGGACGTGGGCTGCGGCAAGACAGCCATTGCCTTTGGGGCCATGTATCTGGCCCACCTGTCCGGCTTCCAGAGCGCCCTGATGGCCCCGACGGAAATCCTCGCCCGCCAGCACTATGAGAGCGCGAAAAAGACCCTGGAGCCCCTGGGGCTTTCCTGCTGCCTGCTGACCGGCCATATGAAGGCCGCGGCGAAAAAGGAAGCCCTGGAGCAGATCCGGTCCGGGGCCTGCGACGCCGTCATCGGCACCCACGCCCTGCTCAGCGAAGGGGTCGAGTATCCGAACCTCGGCCTCATCGTCACGGACGAGCAGCACCGCTTCGGCGT
>DGRV01000053.1 GCA_002391225.1 Christensenella sp. UBA4379 | reverse complement strand
AAACTACGACTATATAATACGAGGAGAACTTACTTTGCCAGGGAGTTGACCGCGTCGATTACGGCGGTGGTGGTAGCGCCGGCCAGCGTGCGGGAGGAGGACGGGGGATTCCGGTATGCTGGCATTTAACTGCCGATCTCCTGCAGGGTCTGCACGGCCTGGGTCAGGCGGCGGCGGAGGGTGTCCCGGTGCAGGCGCTGGCCGTAGCGGTTTTCATAGAGGGTTTCGACGCTGTTCCAGGCCTTTCCCTCCAGGATTTTCGCCTCGACCAGAAAGCGCTGCTCCTCCGGCAGGGCCGTCAGGCAGCAGGTAAAGAGCTGCTGGCGGCGGCGCAGCCGGTCCCGCTCCAGGGTCAGGGCGCGGATGCGCTGCTCCGTCTGGCGGTATTCCTCCCGGGTTTCCAGGTCGGCGGCCCGGGCGGCGACGGCGGCGGTCGGGTCTCCCGGGGCGGAATAAGCCATTGCGCCCTCCCAGCTCTGGGTCAGGCGGATGCCGCCGTAGATGTCCTGCCTGCATTCCCGCTGCTTCTGCTCAAGCAAGGGGATCAAGCTCTCCAGATATTTGAGCCGCATGCGCTCGGAGACGCACCGGCGCAGGGTATCCCGCGTGATCCTGCCGGGCAGGGGGAGGGCTTCCTTCATCCGCGGCGCCCCCTTTGGCCGGACAGTGCCGGCGGCGTACTGACCCAGGCGGCCAGCGCCCCGTAGTCCCGGACGGTCATCTCCTCCGGGACCCACAGCCATTTGCGGAAGGTGCCGGGAGAGACGTGGAGGAAGGCTGCCATTTCTTCCATGGTGATCCGCTTTTCCTTCATATGCGAGCGCACGAGGCGTGCCAGGTCCTCGGCAGGCAGGGTTTGATAGACGACGCGGGTGCGGACCTTCTTTGGCTCGGGCGCCGGGAGCAGGTCCCAGGGCAGGCGGGACGGGAAGGGGCCGGAGGACCCGGCCTCGCGCAGGGCTTCCGGTGTTTTCTTCCGCCGGTCCGTCCGCGGCCGGGGTGGAAAGGCGGCTGGCTCCGCCTTCAGGCGGAAGCGCTCGGGCTGGGCGGCCAGCAGGCAGCGCATGGCCCAAAGGCCGTCCGCCCGGCCGTCGGCTTCTTCTTCCCGCGCCAGGAGGGCTGAAAGATTTCTCTGATCCATCGTTTTTTCTCCTTATCTCATTGCCGTTCGGTGTTCCGGAACTCCCAATTTCTGTGAATCACGGTTTCATTATACACCTTTTCCTGGGTGGCGCAAGACAAGGATTTGACGATTTTACAGGTTTTAACATTTGATAAATTTCGTTGATACAACAGTATGAATTGATGATCGCAAAAAAGCGTCGGATCATTTCGGCTTCTGAGGGAAGGTGAAAAGCTGGAAGTTCACAAATTCTCAATAAATGTGAATCTTTCTTTCGCATCTCGACAGAAGACGGGTTTCATTGTATAATGTCCGCAGCCCTTCCCGGGGAAAGTCTTCCGCGGGGAGAAAAAACCTGTTTCCAAAGCGCACCGGATGGGAGACCGCTGAATGAAGAAGAAAGCCCTGTTCTGGATCATCATCGTTGTTGCTGTTCTGCTGATTGTGGTTGGGATTTTTCTGTATATCCGCATGCTCCGCAAGCGGGTGGACATCGTCATTTTCATGGGCCAGTCGAACATCGCGGGGCGGGGCGTGACCAGCGAACAGTGGACGGAGGCCGCTCCGGCGGTGACGGAGGGCGCGGGCTGGGAATACCGGGCCATCTCCGACCCCTCCAAGCTGTACCCCATCGAGGAGCCTTTCGGCGTCCATGAAAACATGAAGGGATATATCGACGACGGATCCAAGAAAACCGGCTCCCTGGTTTCCTCCTTTATCAACGCTTATTACGCCGGAAACGGGAAGGTTCCCGCTGTGGCGGTGTCCGCCTCCAAGGGCGGGACGGCCATCGCGGGCTGGTCCGGCAACGGTCTTTATCTGTTCGACGCCCTTCGCAGGCTCCAATCCGCCAGGGATTTTGTGGCTCAGTCGGACAGAAGAGTCCGCCATATCTATGCCGTCTGGTGCCAGGGAGAAACCGACGCCGACATTCATACCTCCAAAGAAGAATACGTTGGCCGCTTTACTGACATGGTCGGTCAGCTGAAAAAAGCGGGCGTCGAAAAGGTGTTCATGATTTCTATCGGCCATATCAACGACGCCAATCAGCGGGACCTCTATGAAGAAATGATCGCCTGGCAGGCGGAGCTGGCGGCCCAGAACCCGGACGTGGTGATGGTTTCGGACGACTTCGTGACCATGCGGGAAAGAGGGCTGATGAAGGATACCTTCCATTACTATCAGGCCGGCTACAACGAATGCGGCGAGATCGCGGGCAAAAACGCGGCTCTGTACGCCTGCGGGAGAAGAACCGGAGCGCTTCACTGAAGCGCTTCGATAGGGGGACACAACCATGGGCCCTCCAAACCTCCCGAGGAATTCTGAACTACACCCCATTGGTTAGACAAGCATGACATTATGAAAAGAATAGATCTGTTATTAAATGATCAAGCATATCCTAAACTCATGGATTATATGATACAACATCTAAACGCTGAGTATATTTGTCAAATCAATGATGTTGATCCTGTGGATGTATTATTAGATAATATTTCCGAATTAGAAAAAAATAGGCAATACGATCCGAATGAGCTGAAGAGAATGATTCATGACAGCCATTTTTCTCCCACTTTTTTGGACGTTACTTTTTTGAAAAAGGTCAATGGCGCATCCATACCCATCATTCAAACCAGCTTGTTTGACAGGCGATATATAACCATTACTTTATATCATGAATCTGCCGATGGAATTCATTTTGATTTCTCAGATCTAAATCTGTTTGGGACGCTTTCTTCATGCAATTAACTTCTCTTTGATGCGACAAAATATACAATGCTCAAACAGCCAAGCTAAAAAAAGAACACCGCAACAAAGCGGTGCTCTTTTTTGCTCGATTTCTATATTACAGGCAGGAGGCGAACGCGGCCTTCGCGCCTTTTTCGCGGATCATCTTGAGGCCGTTTACCACGGCGGCTTCGAGGCCGGGGACCTTCGTCAGGTCCTGATCCCACATCTGGGTGTTGGTCAGCACGGCGTGGACCAGGGCTTCGGGGGTGTCGTCCTTGTGGGCATAGTAGAACTCCAGCGCCCAGCGGTCGTCGCTGATCAGGTAGGTGTTGCCCTTGGGGCGCTTGCAGAGCAGGCCCTTGTCGTTGAGCTCCTGGATGTCGTTGGAATAGAAAGCGATGTAGGCAGCCAGGCTCATGGTCAGGCAGGGGGGCAGCGCCTTGTTTGCCTCGACATACTCCAGGAAGGAGGGCATGTTGCGGGCCTTCCACTTGGAGGTGGAGTTCAGGCTGATGCTCATCAGCTCGTGGTTGACGAAGGGGTTGTTGAAGCGGTCCTGCACGGCGGCGGCGAAGTTCTTGCAGTCTTCCTGGTCCAGCGGCAGGATGGGGACGATTTCGTCATAGAGCATCTTGTTCATGAAGCCGCGGATCACGTCGTCGTTCATGCAGTCGCGCACGATATCGAAGCCGGCCAGGTAAGCGCCCAGCACGAAGCCGGTGTGCGCGCCGTTGAGGATGCGGACCTTGCGCTTCTTGTAGGGGGTGACGTCCGGCACGACGTGCACGGGCAGGCCGGCGGCCTTGAAGGGCAGGCGGTCTTCCAGGCCCTCGGGCCCTTCGATGACCCAGACGCCGAACACTTCGCCCACGTCCATCAGCGGGTCTTCATAGCCGTTTTCTTCGTTCAGGCGCTTGACCTCTTCCGCGTCGCGGATGCGGCCGGGCACGATGCGGTCCACCAGGGTGGAGCAGAAGATGTTCTCGTTGTTGACCCAGGCGCGGAAATCCTCCGGCAGCTTCCAGTCGTCGATGTACTGGTTGACGCACTTGAGGAGCTCTTTGCCGTTGTTGTCGATCAGCTCGCAGGAGAGCATCACGATGCCCTTTTTGCCGGCGGTGAAGCGCTCATAGAGCACACGGGTCAGCTTGGCCGGGAAGCTGATGGGCGGGCACTGGTCGAAGGTGCTCTCCGTGTCGTGTACGATGCCGGCTTCGGTGGTGTTGGAGACGATGATGTCCAGATCGTCGGATTTGGCGAATTCCAGCACCTTGTCCCAATCCTGATAGGGGTTGATGCAGCGGCTGACGCTGGAAATGACGCGCTTGTCGTCCACCTTGACGCCCTTTTCGTTGCCGCGCAGGTACAGGGTGTACAGGCCTTCCTGCTGGTTGATCAGGTCCGTCAGGCCCTGGGCGATGGGCTGCACCAGGACGACCTTGCCGTTGTATCCAACCTTCTCGTTGGAAACGTCAAAGAAATAATCGACAAAGGCGCGCAGGAAGTTGCCTTCTCCAAACTGCATCACCTTTTCGGGGGCGCTGCGGAGAATGTATCCCTTGTATCCGGACGCTTCAAGGACTTTGTAATTCAACTGGCTCATAAGCGATTCCTCCCTTTTTCAACTGAACAGGTTCAGACAGACAGAAAAATACTGCGTCACCTGCCGGATGGATTTGCTGAAAACAAGTATACAACATTAAGGAACAGAAGTCAACCGGAAGTAAGGAAGGAACACAAAAAATCTTTTCAAATGTCAGGAGCGGAAATAAACAGCGGATAATTCACAAAATAACCCACGAAGCGAAGGAAAAAGTTGTTGACAAACGTTGGATACAACACTATAATAAAAACGAGATCAGAACCGGTCAGCCCTTCCCGAGGTGGTTAAGAAACGCCATGGAACATGACACGTCAAAGAATTTAAAACAGGTTGTATACGAAGAGCTCAAGCGAAGAATCGTCACCTGCGAAATCCTGCCTGGCTCCATGCTGACGGAGGAAATGCTCTGCGAATCCCTGAACGCCAGCCGCACCCCGGTGCGGGACGCCGTGAGCCGGCTGGAGCAGGAAAACCTCGTCTCCATCCTGCCCAAGAAGGGTATCCGGGTGCACCGCGTTTCCTTAAATAATGTAGAAGAGCTCTTTGTCACCCGCCTGTTCGTGGAGCCGCAGCTGGTGCTGACCTACGGCAACCGCATCTCGGACGAGACCTACTGCCGCTTTCTCAACGAGTTCCGCCGGACCGACTGCACCAGGGAAGAGCTCTACACCCAGGACAGTGAGTTTCACATGATCTTCCCCCAGGCCAGCAACAACCGTTTCATCCTGACGTATTACGACATCATGTCCGCCCAGACCATGCGCTACCGGATCTTAAGCGATCAGGACCGCCGGACAGAGGTCAGCCAGGAGGAGCACTGTGAGATCTGCATCCAGTGCCTGCGCGGCAACTGGGAAAAGGCCGCCCAGGCGATGCGGACCCATCTGGAGAACTCCAAAATGTCCATCATTGATTACGTCCTGAGGTTCAACCGGGACGCGCACAACATCTTCCAGGAGAAAGGATGAGAGTACCATGAAAGCCATCACCATCGTAAAGCCCGGACAGGTCGAGATCCGGGAGATCGAAAAGCCGGTCCGGGGCAAGGACGAAGCCATCCTGCAGCCGATCTTTGGCGGCATCTGCGGGAGCGACCTGAACTCCTACCGCGGCACCAACGCCTACCTGACCTATCCCCGCATCCCGGGCCATGAATTTTCCGCCCGCATCGTCGAAATCGGCGAAAACGACCGGGGCTTCAAGGTCGGCGACATCGTCACCGCGAACCCCTATTTCAACTGCGGCAAGTGCTATTCCTGCCGTCACGGCCTGGTCAACGCCTGCATGTCCAACCAGACCATGGGCGTACAGCGCGAGGGCGGCTTCTCCGAGTACATGGTGATGCCCGTCAGCCGCCTGATCGACGGCAAGGGGCTGGATCCCAAGACCCTGGCCCTGATCGAGCCCTTCTGCATCGGCTATCACGGCATTCAGCGCGCAAACGTCCACGAGGGCGACAAGGTGCTGGTGGTCGGCGCGGGCACGATCGGCGTGCTGGCGGCCATCGCGGCCAAGGCCCGCGGGGCGCAGGTGTGGATCTGCGACGTGGCCCCCAAGAAGCTCGACTACGCCATGCAGTTCGGCATGGACGGCAAGATCCTGAACGACAGCCCGGCGAACTTTGAAAAGGCCTGGAAGGAAATCACTGACGGCAACGGCTTTGACGTGACCGTGGAAGCCGTGGGCCTCCCCTCCACCTTCCAGAACTGTCTGGACGCCGCCTGCTTCGGCGGCCGCGTAGCGGTCATCGGCGTGGGCAAACACAACATCGACCTGGATTTCACCGTCATCCAGAAGAAGGAACTCAACATTTACGGCTCCCGCAACGCCATGACCCGCGACTTTGAGGAGCTGATCGACACGGTCAGGAACCAGGGGCTCAAGCTGGACGCCGTGGTCACCAACGTGTATCCGTTTGAAAAAGCGGCCCAGGCGTTCGAGGACTTCCACCAGAACGCCGGCAGCATGCTGAAGGTTATGATTGAATTCTGATTTGGGGCTGCGGAGCAGCCCCCGAAAGGGGGACACGTCCCCCTTTCGGGAACCCCCTCGCCTTTGCCTCTCGCCCTTTCTCCAGGGCCTACCGGCCCGCTGTTCGGTGAGATTGTGCCACTGGCACAATCTCCGGGCCCTCACAGCCCCAGGCGGCAAAGGCGTAAGAAAAGAATTTTTGCTCTCGCTCCGCAGACGATGCTCCGCAAAAGCTCTTTGCCCAGGGCCTGTCCGGCCCGTTATTCGCTGAAATTGAGCCACTGGCTCAATTTCCGGGCGCGAATAACCCCACACCGCACATGTCGCTGCTGCGGATTTTAATCAGGGGGAAGAATCCCCCTGATCACCCCCTCTGAAGCATGTAATGAATGGATCTGGATGAAGCTTTAATGTGTGATTGAATTCTGATGGGACCCATCAGTTTTCATAAATATTTCAAGGAGGAAACTTCCATGAAAAAACTCGTAGCCATCGTTCTTTCCATGATGATGCTGCTGGCCGTCGCTTCTGTCGCCAGCGCGGACACCGTCCTGCAGGTCGGTTTCGAAAACTCCCTGTCTGAGCCCGTTGGCCAGGGCATGGTTAAGTGGCAGGAACTGCTGGCCGCCAAGAACGTCGGCCTGACCATCGAACTGTTCCCCGATTCCCAGCTGGGCAACAAGAATGACCTGATCGACCAGATGCTGCTGGGCGAGCCCATCATGACCCTGGCGGACGGCGCTTTCTTCGCCGACTACGGCGTCAAGGACATGGGCATCGTCTTTGGTCCCTTCCTGTTCGACAGCTGGGATCAGTGCTGGAAGCTGATCGAGTCCGACTGGTGGAACGAGCAGTGCGCCAAGCTGGAAGGCCTGGGCATCAAGATGGTCGCCGCCAACTGGGCTTACGGCGCCCGCCACACCCTGACCACCAAGCCGGTTCACACCGCGGCTGACCTCAAGGGCCTGATGATCCGCGTTCCCACCAACGCCATCCAGACCAAGGGCTTCGAAGTCCTGGGCGCTACCCCCGTGGGCATGTCCCTGGGCGATGTGTACACCGCGCTGCAGCAGGGCACCATCGACGGCGGTGAAAACCCCCTGTCCACCCTGTACGGCCGCAAGCACCACGAAGTGGCCAAGTACCTGATTCTGGACGGCCACGTGCTGAACTTCACCAACTGGATCTGCTCCGCGGACTGGTTCAACAGCCTGACCCCCGAACAGCAGGAAGCTCTGATCGAGACCGGTAAGGAAGCCGGCGTCTACAACAACGAAGTGCAGGCGGAAGCCGACGCGCACTATCGCGGACTGATGGAGGCTGAGGGCGTCACCGTCTACGAGCCCACCGAGGAAGACCTCGAAACCTTCCGTACCCTGGCGCAGGACTTCTACAAGCTGGGCGACAGCTTCGGCTGGAGCGCCAACCTGTATGAGACCGTCAAGGCGGCCATGGGCGAATAATTCAAAGTACATAACCCCATCAAGGGCGGGAGAGCGCCGCTTTCCCGCCCTTGATCATTCTTTCAATGATCGTACCTGTTCAGTCATCGACTGAACAGGTACTGGGACGGGGACTCTAGCCAGGGCTTGCCAGCCCGTTCTTCACTGAAATTGAGCCACAGGCTCAATTTCCGGGCGTTCAGAACCCCATCCCACGCTTTCCCCTACGGATTTGCCTCTCGCCCTTTCAGGGCTCCCGGGCGGCAAATCCGCAAG
>DGRV01000081.1:32477-34601 GCA_002391225.1 Christensenella sp. UBA4379 | reverse complement strand
CGGTGATCACGTTGTTGTTGTAGGTGGTGGTGTCGTTCACGTCAACGGTTTCGCCCTTGAGGATCTGGCCGACCATCTTGACCACCTGAGCGGCCAGGGTACGGGTATCCTTGAAGACGGACATGCTCTGCTTGCCTTCGATCATCTTCTTGACGTTGGACTTGTCGCAGTCCTGACCGGTGATGATGGGCCATTCGCCGTCATAGTTGTCTTCCAGAGCGTTGATGACGCCCAGAGCGGTGGAGTCGTTGGAGCACAGCCAGGCGTCGATGTTGGAGCCGTCGGCGTAGTTGGCCAGCACGGAGGTGGCGCGGTTCTGGGCCACTTCGGTCTTCCAGGTGGGGGTCGCAACGTCGGCGAAGGCCAGCTGGCCGGACTTCACAACCAGTTTACCAGCGTCGATGTAGGGCTGCAGGACGTCCATAGCACCCTGATAGAAGTACAGCGCGTTGTTGTCGCCCGGGTCGCCGGCGGTCACTTCGAGGTTGAAGGGGCCAGCCGCGTTGTCCAGATCGAGGGCGTCCTTGATGTAGGTGCCCTGCACGGTGCCGACCTTGTAGTTGTCGAAGGTGGCATAGTAGGAAACAGCGTCAGATTCCATCAACAGGCGGTCATAAGCGATGACCACGACGCCCTTTTCCTTGGCCAGGTCCAGAGCGGAGCCCAGGGAGGAACCTTCGACGGCGGAGATGATGACGACCTTCGCGCCGTTGTTGATCATGTTGGTGACCTGGTTGAGCTGCTGCTGCACGTCGTTGGAAGCGAACTGCAGGTCGACTTCATAGCCGGCTTCTTCCAGCAGGTTCTTCATGTTCTCGCCGTCCTGGTTCCAGCGCTGCAGGTCCTTGGTGGGCATGGACACGCCAACCTTTTCGCCCTCAGCAAACGCGCCGACACAGGCCAGGGTGAGGGCTAAGCACAGGAGAACCAAAAGCATCTTTTTCATAACGATACACTCTCCTTTTTTTATCCGGATGAACTCCGGTTTGTTGATGGCTGTATTTTATACCAATTCCTTCGGTTTGTAAACCCTGTTTCCGGCTTTTTATTGTTACAAAACCATAAAAGACAAATTTTGAGCATTCCCTGCCCCATCCCTGACAGGTACAGAAGGGAAAAAGGGCTGCTGCACAGCCCTCGACAGGGGGACACGTCCCCCTGTCGGGCACCCCCTCCCCTT
The DNA here is from genome assembly GCA_002391225.1 of Christensenella sp. UBA4379. Taxonomy (GTDB): domain Bacteria; phylum Bacillota; class Clostridia; order Christensenellales; family Aristaeellaceae; genus UBA4246. The sequence continues at coordinate 33,421 of DGRV01000081.1, read as the reverse complement.
TGCCTCTCGCCCTTTCAGGGCTCCCGGGCGGCAAAGGCGCAAGGATAGAATTTTTGCTCCCGCGGGGCAAGCTCCGCTCCGCAAAAATTCATCCTCGCACCGCGCATGTCGCTGCTGCGGATTTAAAATGGAGGGGCTTCGGCCCCTCCATACCACCCAAAGATTGCTGATTTCCAGGCAATTCCTGTTGCACAACAATTTGCAATGATTATTTCTATTGTTAAACGAGGGGATGTTGCTTCATTCTGCAACATCCCCGTCGGAACGCATGTTCCATTTTACAGCTTAAAGATCCCCGCCGCCTCCAGGATGATCAGGAGGACGACAATGCCCAGAAGCACATAGATAATACGGATGATCACGTCCATCTGCCGGACCGTGAGCTTCACCTTGTCATACCACTGTTCCTTCCGGGCTTTGACAGCCATCGAGAGAGGGTCCAGTGCCTTCTCCTTTTTCTCGATCTCCTTTTCCCGGGCGTCCAGCGCTTCTTCCCGGGCCTTGAGCTCTTTTTCCTTTTCGGACAGGCCGCTCATGACGAAACCCCTCCGCCCTTACTTCTTGGCGATGTACTTGCGGATGTCCAGCGCGACGGCCAGCACGATGACCAGGCCCTGCACAACATAGTTGTAGTAGGGGTTGACGCCCAGGAACTGCAGGATGATCTTCAGCAGCTCGAACACCAGCACGCCGACCAGGATGCCTGGCACGGTGCCGATACCGCCGGTGGTGGAGACGCCGCCGATCGTGCAGCCGGCGATGGCCTCCAGCTCGTAGCCCTGGCCCATCGAGGCGGAAGCTCCGCCCGACTTGGCCGCCAGCAGGTAACCGGCCACCGCGTACATGACGCCGGCCGTCGCGTAGATGCGGAGAAGGGTCCTCGTGGTATTGACACCGGACACCTCGGCCGCGACGTCGTTGCCGCCGATGGCGTACATGTATTT
>DGRV01000081.1:545-32403 GCA_002391225.1 Christensenella sp. UBA4379 | reverse complement strand
CCGTGGCGGGTCTTGTTGTAGATAAACCAGAACAGCAGGCCGAAGACCGCCGCCACAAACAGCAGGTAGGGCAGATGGAAGCCCCGGACGTTGCCGATACGGCCGTTGATCAGGGTGGTGTAAACCTTCTGGAAACCGCCGATGGGCTGGGCGTCAGAGATCACCAGGGAAATACCGTAGATGATCGTCTGGGTACCCAGGGTCGCGATGAAGGGAGGCACGTGCAGGCGGGTCACGATCAGGCCGTTGATCAGGCCCCAGATCAGGCCGATCGCCAGCACGATCAGGAGGACCACGCCGATCGGCATTTCCGGCGCCCATTTCCACAGCCGGCCGTTATAATCGCCGCGCTGGCAGAGGATGCCCGCCACAACCGCCGCAAAGCCCACCTGACGGCCGGCGGAAAGGTCCGTGCCCTTGGTGATCAGACAGCCGGAAACGCCCAGCGCGATCAGGAAACGGACCGCGGTGTTGCTCATCAGGTTGCTCAGGTTCGCCCAGGAAAAGAAATTGTCCGTCACGCAGCCGACGACGATGGCGGCGATGATCAGGAGGAAAACGATCGGGTTGCCCGATACGACCTTCCACGCTTTTTTGCCAAAGCTCATTTCATTCCTCTTTTCCATGCCGGTTCCTCCTATTTACTCAAACTGCGTGGCCAGGGCCATGATGTTTTCCTGCGTAGCGTCCTTGCCGTCGATGAAGCCCGTCACCCGGCCGTCGCACATGACCATGATGCGGTCGGACATGCCGATCAGCTCACCCATTTCGGAACTGATCATAATGATGCTCTTGCCGCTGCGGGCCAGTTCCTCGATGATGCAGTAGATCTCGTATTTCGCGCCGACATCGATACCGCGGGTTGGTTCGTCCAGAATCAGCACGTCCGGGTTATTTGCCAGCCACCGCCCGACCAGCACCTTCTGCTGGTTGCCGCCGGACAGAGACTTGATCTGGGTCTTCGAAGAGGCAGTCTTGATATTCATTTTCTTAACGTTGTCCTGGACCAGCTGCTCCACTTTTTTGCCGTTGATCATAAAACCGTAGTCGAGGTACTGATTCAGGGAGGAAATGGAGATGTTGTCCGCCACGCTCAGCACGCCCATGATTCCGCTTCCGCGGCGGTCTTCCGTCAGCATGGCGATGCCGCTGTCAATCGCGTCTTTGGGCCGGTTGATTGTCATTTCCTTTCCCTTGTAGAAGATTTGTCCGGAGCTGTGCGAGCGGATACCGAACAGGCCCTCCATCAGCTCCGTGCGCTGCGCGCCGACCAGGCCGCCGACGCCCAGGATCTCGCCCTTGCGCAGCTGGAAATTCACATGACGGAAGGAGCGCGGGTTGATCGACGTAAAGTCCTTCACCTCAAACACGACCTCACCGGGCACGTTGTTCTTGGGCGGGTAGAGGTTTTTGAGCTCGCGGCCCACCATCTGGGTGATGATCTTTTCCGTCGTCAGCTCCTGAGCGTCCCAGGTGCCGATGTATTTTCCGTCGCGCATGATCGTCACTTCATCGCCGATGCGCAGGATCTCGTCCATCTTGTGGGAGATATAAACGATGGCGACGTTCTCCGCTTTGAGGTCCTCGATGATGCGGAACAAGGCCTCTACCTCGTTGGCGGTCAGGGAGGAGGTCGGCTCGTCCAGGATCAGCACCCGGCAATTGGCGGAAACCGCCTTGGCGATTTCGACGCTCTGCATCTGGCTGACGCTGAGCTCGCCTACCTTCTGGTGGGCGTCAAAGCTCATGCGGACCTTCTTGAGCAGAGCGGCGGTATCCTCGTACATCTTTTTATGATCGACGACGGAGATAAAGCCGAACAGCTTTTTTAAAGGATACCTGCCCAGGAAAATATTCTCGCCGACGGTCCGCGCGGGAATCGGCTGCAGTTCCTGGTGAACCATGGCGATGCCCTTCTTCAGGGCGTCCATGGGGTCGCTGATGGTGACCGGCTGGCCGTCGATCTTGATCTGCCCTTCATCCATTTTATAGATGCCGAACATACACTTCATCAGGGTGGATTTGCCGGCGCCGTTTTCTCCCATCAGCGCGTGTACTTTCCCGGGGCGCAGCTTCAGCTGTACGTGATCCAGCGCCTTGACACCCGGAAAGGACTTGCTGACATCCGTCATTTCCAGCACGTATTCGGACATACGGGCTTTATCTCCTTTCAGTTGCAATGACTGCAGTTACACTCAGAAGGCCGCCGCCGGGAGGCTTCCCGGTGTGATCCTGTCTGCCGCCGGTGCACGGAAGCAGACGGGATCACACCCTGATTTCTTTCTCAAGGAAACGCGGGTGAGCCAGGTACTGGCCCACCCGCCTCCTTTGACTCAGAATACAGGGTTCCCAGTCAGCGGATTACTGAGCGTCCACGTAGGCCTTGTTGACCTTGACATAGTCGACCCAGTAGTAGTTGTCGATCGCTTCGCCGTTGAGCAGCTTGACAGCCACGTCAACCGCCGTGTGGGACTGGCCGATGTGGTCGTTCAGCACGGTACCGGTCATTTCGCCGTCCTTGACCAGCTGCACAGCCTCTTCCAGAGCGTCGACACCCAGCAGATAGATATCTTCGCCCACGGTGCGGCCAGCAGTCGTGATCGCGGTGGCAGCGCCCAGAGCCATGGCGTCGTTGTTGCAGAAGACGACTTCGACATCAAAGCCGTATTTGGTCAGGGCATTCGCGCAAAGCTCCTGGCCCTTGGTCTGGTCCCAGTTGCCCACCTGGTCGTCCAGGCAAGCCACTTCGTAACCGGCGTCGGTCAGGGCTTTGACGGAGAATTCGGTGCGGTACTGGGCGTCGATGTTCTCCGGGTCGCCTTCGATCATGATGTAGGAAATCTTGCCGTCGCCGTTGATGTCGCCGTGGTTGTCCAGCTCGGCGACCATTTCGCCCTGGAAGGTGCCGGACTGACGGGCGTCAGCGCCGACGTAGCAGACCTGGGGATTGTTCAGGATGCCTTCATAGGCTTCGTCGATGGTCTTGCCTTCGGCGTCATAGGCCAGAGGCTCACGGTTGATCAGAACCAGCGGGATGCCGGCGTCCACGATCATGTCGATCAGAACGTCCGCAGAGGAGGTCTGCACCAGGTTCAGGATGATGACGTCCATGCCCTGGGTGATGAAGTTCTGGACCTGGTTGGTCTGCTCGGCCATGTCGTTCTTGCCGTCAGCCATGGTGATTTCATACTTCACGCTGTCGGTCTCAAGGGATTTAAAGTAGCTTTCAATTTCGTTACGGTAGAGGGTCATGAAGTTGTCAGTGAACTGATAGATGGAAACACCCACCTTGTACGTTTTGACACCTTCAGCGCTCGCAACAGCGACCATGCCAAGAGCCATCATAGCAACCAGAACCAGAGCGAGTACCTTTTTCATGGGAATGCACTCTCCTTTTTTTGTCCGGGCTTCAAGCCCAATTTGTTGGGTTTATTTTATACCATACCGTCCGTTTTGTAAACCCTGCTGCCAACTTTTTTTCTCTTTCGGGCCAAATCAGACAAACAGCCATCGTCCGGACAAGGAAAACCTGTCAGAATAAAATAAGAAAGATTCCCCCGCCAGCAGGCTCGCGCATTCATGCGTGAGCCGCGGATTTTACACAAAGCAATGGACTTTTTCTTCATTCTGTGGTATTGTTTAGGGTGGGTATTGATCGGAAAGGCGGTGAGCGCATGGTTTCTGAACAACAGGTCTTCCATCTGCTTTCCCCATGGGTGGGCAGCGCGCTTCTGCAGGTCCGCCCGCAGATCGTGAAGGAAACGCAGAAGCGCCTGAATTCCTTCGTTTCCGCGCGGGACAAGGCGACCGATCTGCGCAACAGCCTGGAGGGCTATCTCTATTCCGCCGTGCAAAGCGCCACCGAGGGCGACATGCGGATCCTGCTGGACAGCGGGGACGTCGTCCGGATGGAGAACGAGGACTTTCCCGTGCTGGCGGACGAGCTGCTCTACCTGGTCTTTGATCAGTTCCCCACGGACGCCCACCACCTGATGCTGCTCAGGGACTATTCCCTGAGGGAAAACAGCCTGTCCGCCATCCGGGCCCTGTATCTGCGCTTTGCCGATTACGAGACCGAGGAGGAGCGGAAAACCCTCGCCCGCGTAGCCCGGGAAAGCCACCCGGCGTTTCGGTGGAAGGGGTGGCTGAAAGAGGAAGGGCCGAATAATACGTGAAGCATAATGCGTAATGCCTAATGCGTAATGATTTCCGGAAGGAGTGATGATATGTCGCTGACGGCAGTAAGCGGATATTACGACGGGACCGGCATCGTAATGGACGAAGAAGTATCCATGTCGGTCGGCCAGAGAGTCATTATTACCATCTTGGAAAAGAAGCCTGAACATCAACCGGAGCAAAAAATCCGTCTCGATAAGTATATGGGCCGGGGAAAGAAAATGTTCACCGAAGACGCCGGCGAATATGTAAAGGGGCTTCGGCAGAATGACAGAGTTTAATAAAGTATTTCTTGATACGGCACCGCTGATTTATTTTCTGGATGACGATATTCATTTCGGCGGAAAGATGCGCGATATTCTGGAATACATACTGAACTCCGGCAAAAAAATGATCACGTCGTCCGTGACCTGCGAAGAATATCTGGTCTTCCCCTATCGGACAGCGAACCGGGAAAAAGCGGATGTGTTTTTTGAATTCACAGACGACTGCCATATTGACATCCTTCCGATCACGGTCGAAATCGCCAAAAAGGCAGCCGCCATCAGGGCTCAGTATCCTCATTTTAAAGGAATGGACGCCCTGCAGCTGGCAACCGCCGTTCACGAAGGCTGCGATGTATTTCTGACAAACGACAAGCAGCTGTGCCAATTTAAGGAAATCAAATGCATCACCGTGGAAGATTGGAACCTTTAATATTATCTCCAGAGCCACTTCCATCATCCAACCTTTTTATTTCTTTCAAGGACTGACAGAACACAATGGGTAAAATCATCGCGGTCGCCAATCAGAAGGGCGGCGTTGGAAAAACTACCACGGCAGTCAGCCTGGCCGCGTACCTGGCGGAGATGAACCAGAAAACCCTCCTGGTGGACAGCGACCCGCAGGGCAACGCCTCCAGCGGGGTGAACATATCCGCCGGGAAGAAAACCATCTATGAAGCCCTGCTGACGCAGTGTGAGATGAGCAAAACCGTCGAAAAGACGGACGTCAAGCGCCTCTTTGTTTCCCCGTCGGACATCCGTCTGGCCGGGGCCGAGCTGGAACTGGCCCAGGTGGAGCGGCGGGAGTACCGCATGCGCGCCGCCCTGGCCCAGGTCAAGGACGAATACGACTTTATCGTGATCGACTGTCCGCCCTCTCTGAGCCTGCTGACGGTCAACGCCCTGACCGCCGCCCAGAGCGTGCTGATCCCGATCCAGTGCGAATACTACGCCCTGGAAGGGGTTTCCGCCCTGCTGGACACCATCCGCCGCGTCCGTCACAGCACAAACCCAGCCCTGGCCATCGAAGGGGTGCTGCTGACCATGTACGACGGGCGGACCAACCTGAGCCTGCAGGTGGCCGCCGAGGTCAAGAAGCATTTTAAGGGCCAGGTCTTCCCCGTGATCATTCCCCGCAACGTCCGCCTGGGGGAAGCGCCCAGCCACGGCAAGCCCATCAGTGTCTACGACCCCCGCTCCCTGGGCGGGGCCGCCTACGAAGCGCTTGCCAAAGAAATCATCCGCAAGAACAAGGAGCCGTGATACCATGAAGAAACTGGGTTTGGGCCGGGGGCTGGACGCCCTTCTGCCGGATACCGGCGCCGAGGAGGGCGGCGTCCGGCAGGTTCCCGTCAGCCAGATCGACCGCAACCCCGGTCAGCCCCGGACCTCCTTTGACGAAGGCGCCCTCGCCGCCTTAAGCGAAAGCATCCGCTCCTCCGGCATCCTCCAGCCGCTGCTGGTGACCGAGCAGGAGAACGGCCGCTATACGATCGTCGCCGGGGAAAGGCGCTTTCGGGCCGCCCGGCTCGCAGGCCTTTCCGAGGTGCCCTGCCTGGTCAAAACCATGACCCGGGAAGAGGCCATGGCCGCCAGCCTCATCGAAAACCTCCAGCGGGAGGACCTGAACCCCGCCGAAGAAGCCGAAGGCATCCGCGCGCTGATGGATGAGTGCGGGCTGACCCAGGAGCAGGTCGCCGCCCGGCTGGGCCAGTCCCGCCCGGCCGTCGCCAACACCCTGCGCCTGCTGACGCTGGACAAGGAGATGCTGGACGCCCTGCGGACCGGGAAGCTCAGCGCCGGCCACGGCCGCGTGCTGGCCGGCATCCGGGACGAGGCCTTCCGCGCCGCCCTTTTCCAAAAGGCCCTCCGCGAGCATCTCTCCGTCCGGCAGATGGAGGCCCTGGCCGCCGACGGACCCGTCCCTGCGGCCCCCGCCCGTCCCAAGCCCCCGGCCGCCCTGGCCCCGGAGCTGTCCGACATGCGGGAGCGCCTGCGCAGCGCCGTCGGCGTCAAAAACGTCCTGTTCCAGGGCAACGGCAAAAAGGGCAAGATCACCCTGGCCTACAATTCCCCGGAAGAGCTGGACCTCATTTACGCAGCGCTGGAAACGTTGGAGGGAAAGTAAGCTCCCTTCGGTCGCAGAGTGAAGAGTTTCCGCTCGCTGCGCTCACAGAGTGAAGAGTTTCCGCTCGCTGCGCTCACAGAGTGAAGAGTTTTCGCTCGCTGCGCTCGCAGAGTGAAGAGTTTTTGCTCGCTACGCTCGCAGAGTGAAGAGTTTTTGCTCGCTACGCTCGCAGAGTGAAGAGTTGAGATAAATATAGTGATTCATTATTTGACGCCTTTCTTCTTACCTTTTTTCATGAGGACAAAATCATCTCCACTCTCCACTCTTCACTCTCCACTCTCCACTCTCCTTTCTCTTCCCCATTTGGATATCTAATACTAACATAAAGTAGGAGGTTCCTTATGAAACAGATGCCCATTTCCCCTTCGCAGCTGGAAGCCTGGTCCAAGGCGTATCAGGTGAACAACGAGCGGCAGCTGGCCACCATGTCTCTGTCCCGCAACAAGCTCAGCGAGGTCGCCAACCGCACCGTCGGCGAGATGAAGATGCGCCACAAGTTCTCCCTGGAGATCAAGACCCTGCCGGTCACCAATCAGAAGCATTCCGGCCGGTGCTGGCTCTTCGCCGCCACCAACGTGCTGCGCGAGCGGATCGCCAAGGACCTGGATCTGGAAAACTTCGAGCTTTCCCAGACCTACCTGGCCTTCTGGGATAAGTTCGAGCGCTGCAACTACTTCCTGACCGCCATGCTGGACACCGCCTCCCTGCCCACCGACGACCGCACGGTCTCCTTCATCCTGCAGACCGGCGTCCACGACGGCGGCCAGTGGGACATGTGCGCCAACATCATCGAAAAGTACGGCGTGGTGCCCAAGGACGTCTATGACGAGACCTACCAGTCCGAAAACACCGCCGATATGAACCGCCTGCTCAACCGCAACCTCAAGATCTGCGCCTGCAAGCTGCGCCAGATGGTCAAGGACGGGGTGGACGAGCCGATCATCTACCGCCGCAAGTCCGAAATGCTGGGCAAAATCTACGGCTTCCTGTGCTCCTGCTACGGCGAGCCGCCCCGCAGCTTCGACTTTGAATACGTGGACAAGAAGGGCCTCTATCACGTCGAGCGGAAGCTGACCCCGATGGACTTTGCCGAAAAGTACGCCCTGCCCGTCATTCGCAGCACCGTCAGCATCATTCACGCCCCCACGGACGACAAGCCCTTCCACCAGACCTACACGATCCGCTTCCTGGGCAACGTGGTGGGCGGCAAGCCCGTCACCCACCTGAACCTGACGATGGACGAGTTCAAGGCCGCCATCCTGCGCCAGCTGCGTGACGGCAAAGTGGTCTGGTTCGGCAGCGACGTAGGCCACTACGGCAACCGCGACAAGGGCATCTGGGACGACCAGAGCTACGGCGACGAGCTGCTGAGCGGCCTGGACCTCCAGATGGCCAAGGAGGACGCGCTCAACTACGGCCTATCCGCCATGAACCACGCCATGGTCCTCACCGGCGTCAGCCTGGACGGGGAAGGAAAGCCCGTCCGCTGGAAGATCGAAAACTCCTGGGGCGACGAACACGGCAAGAAGGGCTATTACATCTGCTCCGACAGCTGGTTTGACGAATACGTCTTCCAGGCCGCCGTCGAAGGCCAGTACCTGGGCGAAGTCGAACAGTTCGCCTCCCTCCCCCCCAAGGAGCTCGCCCCCTGGGACCCGATGGGAACACTCGCTGACTGATATTCGCTTCGCTCACAGAGTGGAGAGTGAAGAGTTTTCGCTCCCTTCGGTCGCAGAGTGAAGATGGATATAGTTCGTGAAAACCATATCAAATCTTCACTCTTCACTCTCCACTCTTCACTCTAAAAATGAAGGAGTTTCCATGCAGCAGCCCCCTTACCAGCCGCCTGACTGGACACAACTGAATCAGAAGCCGGTCAGCCGTCAGGCGGGGGCGGTTCCGCCGCCTGCTCAGCTGGAGCCGGAATACCAGGCTCCCGCCCCGCCCCAGGGGTATCCCCAGGGCGGGCAGGGCGGCTATGCCCCGCTCGGCGGCGTCCCGCAGAACGGGTACGCCCCGCAGCAGGGCTATCCGCAGAACGGGCAGAATCCCCAGAACGGTCCCTATCAGCGGAACGCGCAGAACACGGGTGGCCCCCGGCCCCTGCAGGACGGACGGAACAGCCCTTTCGCGCCGCCCGACCCGTTCAGCCCGGTCCAGCAGCCGCAGCAAGTGCCTCCCGGCGGCCAGGGGCCTCGGCAGGCTCCCTCGCGGGGGCCCTCCGGCCAGCAGGCCAAGCCCGGATACCGGATGCCGTCCACCGGCATCCCGATCCGAAACAGGAGGTCCGGCACTCCCTACCTGGTGGTGGCGGTGCTCATCCTGGGCGTCGCGGCCTTTGCGATCATCCAGCACTTCGCCCCGCAGGAGGCGATGTACGGCTACGTGACCGCCGGCGTTCTGTCCTCCCGCTACGCAGGGGACGCCGTGATCATCCGCAACGAGATCGTCTACACCCAGGACGGCATCAGCCAGATCGATTACACCGCCGAGGAGGGCGCCGAGGTGGACCGCACCGCCTCCCTGTGCACGGTGTACACCTCCGGCTTCAACTCCCGCGAGCTGACCACCCTGAAAAAATACCGCGACCAGATCAAGGAATATCATAAAACCCTGATCTCCTCCTCCGGGTCCGCCAAGGACGCCCGCCTCACCGCCCTGGACAACGCCGTCCGGGACCAGGCCCGTAACACCCGGCTTATGATCCAGGAAGGCTGGGGCAGCCTGGTCAACCAGGAAAGGCTGCTCACCCAGGCCCTGCAGGCCCGGCAGTCCTACCTGCGGCAGAAATACCCGGACGATCAGAAGCTCTCCCGCCTCTACGACGACGAAAACGCCCAGCTGCAGCGCATCTCCAGCTGGACCAAGCAGTACGCCGCCGCGTCGGACGGCATCGTCAGCTTCTACACCGACGGTTTTGAGCCCACCTGCAACATGACGACCTACGCGAACTTTTCTCCCGCCGAGGTCCGCTCCATGTACCGGGGCATCGCTCCGCCGAACGAGTCCGCCACGCGCAACACGGTGGCCGTCTACCGCCTGGTCAAGACCGACCGCTGGGCCGTGCTGATGCTGTCCGACAATCCGGACTGGACGCCGGTCATCGGGCAGAATTACCGCCTTTTGATTGAGAACTTTGAAAACACCGTCGTCAACGCCGAGGTCGAGAGCTTCACCCGCTCCGGCGGGGAGCTGCTGGTCCGCCTGCTCGTTTCCGAGGCGGACGTCCGCAACATCCTGTACGTCCGCTCCTGCCGCGTACAGCTGGGTGAAAACGTCGACAGCCTGACCATCCCGACCCGCGCCCTCTACACCCAGATGGGCCAGACCGGCGTGGTCATCATCGACGAGACGGGGAACAACTATTTTACCCCCGTCACCGTCATCTCCACCCAGGGCGACGTCACCCACGTGATCCCCAAGAACAGCGGTTACCTCTACGAGGGAATGGTAGTAAAGTTGTTCTGATCTTATCAAACAGCCGGCGCGCGGTCCCGCATAAAAAGCGGAGCTGCGCGCCGGTTCCTTTATTTGCCTTTTACCGCTCGGGTGTGTTATAATCCTGTTGAAAAGGGCCCTGTCCGGGCAGTCTTTTAAGTAATCCAAAAAAGGAAAAAGCCATGTGGGAAATCACCATCCGGGACTTTGTTGACCTGCAGACGGCCGTCTTTGAGGACGTCTGGAACGAAAAGCTCCACCGCTACCGGGACAACCGGGTCTACCGCGGCATGGGAAACAGCAAATGGACGCTGGAGCCGGCGCTGAACCGGGCCTGCCGCCACGACCTGGGGCTGGAGCGGCACATGCTCCGCTCCTTCCGCAAGTACGGCTTTGCGGATCTGCAGCAGACCACTTCCTTCTGGCAAACGGCCGCCATGGCCCAGCAATACGGCCTGCCGACCCGCCTGCTGGACTGGACCTATTCTCCCCTGGTGGCGGCCCACTTCGCAACGGAGGACGTCTCCATGTACAACCGGGACGGCGTCATCTGGTGCGTGGACGTGGACAAGGTCAACCAGCACCTCCCCGCGGCCCTGCGGGAGATGCTGGACAGACGGAGCACCAGCATTTTCACCATGGAGATGCTGGACCGGATCGGGGACAGCTACGACGCCCTGAACACCTTCTCCCGGGAGCCCTACGCCTTTTTCTTTGAGCCCGCCAGCACGGTCAACCGCATCGCCAACCAGTATGCCCTGTTCTCCCTGACGACCGACCCGGCCGTGCTCATCCACGAGCTGCCCGGCCTGCAGGACTGCTTCAGCCGCATCATCATTCCGAAGGAAACCAAGCTGGAAATCCGGGACAAGCTGGACTACATCAACATCTCCGAGCGGATGATCTACCCCGGCCTGGACGGGATCTGCAAATGGATCACCCGAAGATACGCCGACCTGGGCCCAACGTACAACAAACACGATCAGAGGGAGGAGTGAAGAGTGACCGCTCCCTTCGGTCGCTCAGTGAGGAGTTTAATACCGAATGCGTAATTCCTAATGCGTAATGCGTAATTTCCGCTTCCTCCCGCGTCTTTTCATCAGACCAATTTCAACTCCTCACTCCTCATTCCTAACTCCTCACTCCGCCTAATGCCTATTGCCTAATCCCTAATCCCTAATCCCTATTCCCTATTCCCTATTCCCTTTTCACCACTCTCCAGGAGGAATGACCATGATCCTATGCGATACCCACTGCGATACTCTGTATGCCCTGGCCACCCGGCCTGGGCAGGCGACCGACGTTACCATGGAGCGCCTGCAAAAGGCCGGCATCAGTCTGCAGACCCTGGCCCTCTATGTCGGCGGCAGCCCGAAAAAGGAGGACGTTCAAGTCCTGTTTGACAATATGCTGCGCGTCTTTGACCGGCTGAAGGATCAGGGCTGGCAGCAGGCGATGGACCCTCGGGAGGCGGAAGACGGCAAGGTCAAGGTGATGCTCTCCATCGAGGGCTGTGAGCTCCTGGAAGACGGCCTGGAAAGCATCGGCCTCTGGCGGGGCAGAGGCGTCCGCATGGCCGCGATCACCTGGAACTATGAAAACGGCCTGGGCACCCCCGCCAAGCTGAACGCCACCGAGGGTCTCAAGCCCTACGGCCGCCAGGCCGTCCGGGAAATGGCCCGCGTCGGCATGGCCCCGGATACCTCCCACTTAAACGAGCAGGGCTTCTGGGACATTTTGGAAATGGGCATCGTTCCCCTGGCCTCCCATTCCTGCTGCAAGGCCCTGTGCGGCCACTGCCGCAACCTTTCCGACGAGCAGCTCAAGGCCCTCTTCGCCGCCGGCGGCTACGTGGGGCTCAACTTCTACCCCTGGTTCCTGTCCGACGACGGGAAGTGCACCCTGGACACCCTGTGCGACCACGTGATCCACATGCTCGAACTGGGCGGCGAAGGGCGCATCGGCTTCGGCTCCGACTTTGACGGGATCGAGGAAAAGGTCCCCGGCCTGGAAAGCCCCCTGGACGTCCCCGCCCTGATCGCCGCCCTGGAACGCCGCGGCGTCACCGGAGACATCCTGGAAGGAATCGCTGGGAAGAACCTGCTGAGCTATTATGACCGGTTTGATCCGATGATTAAATGAAAAAACAGGGCAAAGAACCCGGCTACTAAGCCGAGATGCCCTGTTTTTTATTTTTCAGAAATTGACTTCACCGGGGACAATTTCTTTAGACAGCATTTTAAGTGTGTCCGTTTTTCCCTACGGTCGGATGTAAGAGAGAAAAGAGGAAGAGCGTCGGATATAGCAATAGCAACATAATCTTTATAGTAAAAATTTACCAGTATAAACCCTGTCCAGGCTTACGGCTCTCATCATACCGCCAGACTGCATAGAGATTCACATGTCCCTCTCCGTAGTACCATTCTCCGGGTTGGTATTCGGCATAAGTAGCTCTAGGGTTAGTAGACCAGCCTATAAATTCATAAGGAGCGATACCCATTACTCCAGCGATGCCATTTGTGGCTTCAGGACTGGCGTCAGACAGACGAATCGAAGAACCGCCGTACTGCACTGTACTCGGCTGAGGCATACCTTTTACATAATAAGGATCATGATAAAAGTTTTCGTGGTAAGATATGCTATTCTTTTGAACGGGATAAACTAGTGGAGTTGTGAAGGAATAGGAAGAATTTGGCCGTGGAGTTGGTGTGCTGCTGGATGATGTACGCTTGGATGTTTGTGCTTCATACGACTTAGCCGTTCGATCACTGGCTTTCTGAAAAGACCAGATCTGAGCGTTCGTTAGATTATAATAATATTGCTGAACATTGTTCCCTGGCTGTCTGTCGGCGTTTTGAATGTCCAGTGCGCAACCGCTACAGCGAGCCACCAGGATATAGCCGTCTTTTTGCGGATGCGGCAAGATAGCCCATTGCTGGGCGTCCGTCCCATTGTCCGCATACAATTGTACGTTGGCCCCGGATTGACGGGAAGCAGCGCTGACATCCAGACATTTCCCGGACAGGTGGTGGACCAGTTTGTAGTACCCGTTGTCCAAAGGAATCACGTCAAAGACATATCCCACGTCGTTATTTTGGCGGGTAGCGGTCTGCACATTAGTAAAGTCCTGTGCAAAATTGGAAGTATCTTTTGCAGAGAGTACCAAGCTGTCATCCAATTCGGAGGTCAGGACATATTGACCCTTGCGAATGGGCTGAGCTGGCTCATAAGGGATTAGCTGCCAAACAGCATTGACGTTTTCTGTTGATAAGTCCGCTAAAAACGCGGGGGCACTCATACCGGTTGAAGCATTTCGGTAAGCAAGTAAATACCCCTGTCCGTCGTTGATGGCCGCGATAACCAGTCGGTCGAAAAATGATATCAATGCCCATTGCTGGGTTTTGGTATTGCGTTTTTTGCTCAACTGAAGCTTCCATCCATCGGACGTTTTTTGACTTTGTTCCAGATAAAGAGAAAGATCCACTCTTGGTTGGATATAAGAAAAGCCGCTCCGCCATGTGAGATGCCAGATAGAAAGGTGACCCGGCAGCTTGCTTACGGGGCCAAAAGCCTTAAGCTCGGTGCCTGCCTTAGGTGTGCTACCTGAAAACCCCAAATAATACAGGTTTTCTTCTGAACCCTGTTGGTTAATGATCAAATAATCTCCATCCGGATACATCCGCTCCAGCTCTTCTGCACTGGCAGACAAAGGCGGCAGCTGAAAAAAGAAGCACATGAAAAGAAGGATAGTCAGGGAATAGAACGTCTTTTTCATTCCTCAGGCCTCCGTAAACAATTAGTAGCAAAACGCGGCGGTACGATGCTTTGATCATCGTGCCGCCGCAGCATTTAACCCTCAGAGTTCATTGATATTTGATTATTCTTCCGTCTTCGGAGCTTCCTCTTCGGCAGCGGGAGCTTCGGCTTCAGCAGCCGGGGCTTCCTCTGCGGGAGCTTCCAGCTCTTCGCCGGGGATCTCTTCGTCCGTGATATTTTCCATGGCTTCTTCGGCCAGGGCTTCACGCACGCTCAGGCTGATGCGCTTGGCTTCCGGATCCACGCCGAGCACCTTGACGCGGACCATCTGGCCAGGCTGCAGGGCATCCTCGACCTTGGCCACGCGGGTCAGCGCGCACTGGGAGATGTGCACCAGGCCGTCCACGCCGGGTTCCAGCTCGACGAAGGCGCCGAAGGGACGGACACGGACCACTTTGCGCTCCAGGATGGCGCCGACCGGGTACTTGTCCACGATGTTGTCCCAGGGCTTGGGCTGCAGCTGCTTGTAGCCCAGCTGGATGCGTTCCTTTTCGGGATCCAGGGAGAGGATCTTCACGTCGATCTCATCGCCGATCTTCAGCACTTCGCTGGGATGACCGATGCGGTACCACGCCATGTCGGTGATGTGGATCAGGCCGTCCACGCCGCCCAGGTCGACAAAGGCGCCGAAGTCCGCGAAGCGGCGGACGATGCCCTTGACGACAGCGCCGACTTCCAGCTTGGACCAGACTTCTTCCTTCTTCTTGGCGGCTTCCTCGCGCAGCACTTCCTTGCGGCTGGCGACGATACGCTTCTTTTCCTTGTTGACGTCGATGATCTTCAGCTTCAGGGGCTGGCCGACGAACTGGTCGATCTTCTCGACGAAGCGCTGGGCCAGATGAGAAGCGGGCACGAAGGCGCGCACGCCGCCGGCGTCCGCGATCAGGCCGCCCTTGACGGCTTCCTTGCCCACGGCGTCGATGTACTCGCCGTTGTCGTTCTTGGCCATGAGTTCTTCCCAGACCTTGCGGTTCACGATGTTGCGCTGGGAGAGGATCACGTTGCCTTCACCGTCGTTGACTTTGACAACTTCCACCTCGATCTGATCGCCGACCTTGACGTCCTTGTCGGACAGGTCTTCGCGCTTGATCAGGCCGTCGGACTTGTAGCCGATGTTGACACAAACCTCATCGTCGGTGACCTGTACGACCGAACCGGTCACGGTCTGGCCGGGGCGGATTCTGACCAAGGTCGCCTCAATGTCATCCATGAAGCTGCGCTTGTTCATTTCCTCTTCGGTCAATGCCGCATCTTCCTGAACCGCCGCGGTCTGCTGTACAGTTTCCTGGAGTTCTTCCCGGGCTTCTTCAGCGGGAACCGCTTGTTCCATGTTGTTTTGTTCCGTTTCGTTCATAACAGTGACAACCTCCTTATATGACCAATCCGGTGTGGACGCACCGGCGGCTATTCCAAGTAATTCTGTCCGGATGTCGCAGAAGCCCTCGGGGATTTCCCCGGCGCTCTCCACCAGACAGGTTCGCGGACACAGGGCCCGGCAGGTATCGTACAGTTTCCGTGTGTTGGCGCTCTTCCGGCCGCCGACCACCACCATGGCGTCCGCGCGGGCGGCCAGCTCGGCCGCGGCCTGCTGCCGCTGCTGCGTGGCGGTGCAGATCGTCCGGATGGGGGTCAGCCCCGGATAGCGGGCGGAAAGCTTTTCGACCGCTTCCTCCCATTTCGCGGGGGGATAGGTGGTCTGGGCCACCAGGACCGGGGCGGTGAGCTCCGGCAGGGGGGCGTCCGCGTCCCTTAGGACGTACACCATCCCTTTCCCGAAGCCGGCGGTGCCGATGATCTCCGGGTGGGCGGGATCGCCCAGCAGAAGGACCGGCCTTCCGCTCTCGGCGCTCTTTCGCACCGTTTCGTGCAGGGAAGCCACGAACACGCAGGTCGTATCCACCACGCGCAGGCCCAGGGCTTCGGCCTTTTCATAGGTCTGAGGCGGCTCTCCGTGGCTGCGGAGAATGACGGCGGCGTCCGCCGGGGCATCCTCCAGCCGGTCGATCACCCGGACCCCCAGACGCCGGAATTCCTCCAGCGACTGGTCGTTGTGAATCAGCTCCCCGAGCATCACGCAGGCCGTTCCGTTTTCCAATGCCTGCCTGGCGGCCTGGCGGGCCAGTTCCACCGCCCGCCGCACCCCGGCGCAATACCCGGCATGACGGGCAAATTCAAATGGCATGAAGGACCGCCCTTTCCGCTTGAAGCGCGCGGCAAACGGGCCGAAAAACCCGGAATCCGCACACCTTCATATACATTTCTCCGCCCCAGTCAAAATTCCTGCTGTATCTTCACGGTTTTTAAAAAAAATTTTTACAAATTTTTTTGCGGCGGCCTTTGCCTAAAGTCCGGGGAATTTCCGCCGCCGGCAGGAATTCGCAGGCTGCTTCCCGAATACTACCGGCAATTCCGCATTTCCTAAAAAATGGAAAGGAGAAACAAAACATGCTTGCAAAACGCCCGCCCCTTGGATGGAACTCCTGGAACACCTTCGGCGACAGGATCAGCGACGCCCTGATCCGGGAAATAGCCGACTATATGGTCAGCGAGGGCTACCGGGACGCCGGTTACGAATACCTGGTGATCGACGACTGCTGGTCCCTGCGGGAGAGGGACGAAAACGGCCTCCTGGTGCCGGACCCGAAGAAATTCCCCCACGGGATGAAGGCCGTGGCCGATTACATCCACAGCAAAGGGCTCAAGTTCGGGATGTACTCCTGCGCCGGGGTCATGACCTGCGCGGGCTACCCCTCCAGCTACGACCATGAATACACCGACGCCGCCACCTTCGCCTCCTGGGGCGTGGATTTCCTCAAGTACGATTTCTGCAACTTCCCGGAGACGGGCAACTGCCGCGTCCGCTACCAGACCATGAGCATGGCCCTCAAGGCCACCGGCCGGGACATCCTGTTTTCCGCCTGCAACTGGGGCCGGCAGGAGCCCTGGCGGTGGATGGCCTCCGTCGGCGCCCAGATGTACCGCTCCACCGGCGACATCATGGACAATTACGTGTCCTTCACCGGCATCTTCAAATCCCAGCTGGACAACTTCTGCATGAGCGGGTCCGGCTGCTTCAACGACATGGACATGCTCACCGTGGGCATGGGCGGCAAGGGCAACGTAGGGCTGGGAAAGGTTTGTACCTACGAGGAATACCGGATGCAGTTTTCCCTGTGGTGCCTGGCCGGCGCTCCCCTGATGATGGGGGCCGACCTGCGCTCCCTTTCCCCGGAATACGTTTCTCTGATGCAGAATAATGACCTTTTGCGCATCGACCAGGACGAGGAATGCCGTCCCCCATACCTGATCCGCCGCGGCGCGGTCACCGCCTCCAACCCCGAGCCCAAGGAGGGAGAATTCCCCTGGCGGCAGATCCCGGACAGCGCCTTCACCTTTTTCCGCCACCTGTCGGGCGGGGAATTCGCCCTGGCCTATGTGAACTTCTCCGACGCCGAGGCGCAGATCCACTGCGAGCTGGTGGACTTAGGCCTGCCCGTCACCAGCGGCTACGCGCTGGAACTGCGCGACGTGTACACGGGCGAAACGCTCGGCGCAAAGACCGACTTTTTTAATCCCACGGTGCCCGGCCACGATATGAAGCTCTATCTGTGCCGGCTGGTGAAACAGCCGTGAGCGGGACAGAAGGCGTGGAATATTGCGTCAGCTGCGGCCGGGCAGTGACCCGGGACGAAAAAGCCCTGACCCGGAAGCTGATCAACCGGGGCGCCACTTCGTTTTACTGCCTGACCTGCCTGTCCATCCTCTTTGAGGTATCGGAAGACACCCTGCGGGACAAAATCGTTCAGTTTAAAAAGATGGGCTGCACCCTGTTTACGGGCAGCCCTTTCTGAGCTTTTTCCCCCGGAAGATTTCTCCCTCCGGGCATAAAACTATTGACACCGGGAACCCTTCATGATAAGATTCTTTTGCCTACCTGATCAGTAGGTAAAATTTCTGTCCGGGGGAAATTTCGCCGCCCGGCAGCTGGAGGAATGACACTTGGCGGAGGCGTTGCTGCAAGCGGAACACCTGAATGTTTCCGTGGAAGATAAACAGATTCTGTTCGACATCGGGCTGAACATCGCCCCGGGAGAAACCCACGTGCTGATGGGGCCCAACGGGGCGGGCAAGTCCACCCTGGGCTACGCGCTGATGGGCTCCCCCCGGTATAAAACGACCGGATCCCTGCTGTTCAAGGGGGAAGAAATCGTCGGCCTTCCCGCCGACCAGCGGGCGAAAAAGGGCATGTTCCTGTCCTTCCAGGAGCCGCTGGAGGTGCCGGGGCTGTCGCTGGAGAGCTTCCTGCGCAGCGCCGTGTCCGAGCGCACGGGCGTCAAGGTCCGCCCCTGGGAGTTCAGAAAGCAGATGCGAAAGGTCATGGAGCTGCTTGAAATCTCCCCGGAAAAGGCGGAGAGAGGCCTGAACGTCGGCTTTTCCGGCGGTGAAAAGAAAAAGGCGGAGATCCTGCAGATGCTCCTGTTCCGCCCGGACCTGGCCATCCTGGACGAGACGGACTCCGGCCTGGACGTGGACGCCGTCCGCCTGGTGGCAGAGGGCATCCGCACCTACCAGCAGGAGGCCGGCGGGGCCCTGCTGATCATCACCCACTCCACCCGCATCCTGGACCCGCTCCGGATCGACCGCACCCACATCATGGTGGACGGCTCCCTGGTCTACGAGGGGGATGCATCCCTGGTGGCAAAGGTCAACGAGAGCGGCTATGACGAGTTCATTGCCATGAAAAAGGCGTGACATCATGAAAGAAAAAACACAGGTCGAAGCCATCGACCGCAGCGTATACGACATCCGGGACGCGGAAACCGGCAACTGGAAGGTGGACGCCGGGCTGACGGAGGAAATCATTGAGCAGATCTCCGACGAAAAGAACGACCCGGACTGGATGCGGGCCTTCCGCCTGCACTGCCTTTCGGTCTACCGTTCCCTCCGCGTGCCGGACTGGGGCCCCTCCATCGAGGGGCTGGACATGGACCACATCGTCACCTACGTCCGCCGCGGCAAACGCATGTCCAACACCTGGGAGGAAGTACCCCAGGACATCAAGGACACCTTTGAGCGCCTGGGCATCCCCGAGGCGGAGCGCAAGTCCCTGGCCGGCGTCGGCGCCCAGTACGACAGCGAGCTGGTCTACCACAACGTCCGGGAGGAAGTAGCCGCCCAGGGCGTCATCTATACGGACCTGGAGAGCGCGATGCGCGGGCCCTACGCGGACATGATCCGGGAGCACTTCATGAAGCTGGTGCCGCCGACGGACCACAAGTTCGCCGCCCTGCACGGGGCGGTCTGGTCCGGCGGTTCCTTTGTGTACGTGCCGAAGAACGTGGAGGTCGCCATCCCGCTTCAGTCCTATTTCCGGCTGAACGCCAAGGGGGCCGGCCAGTTCGAGCACACCCTGATCATCGTGGACGAGGGGGCTTCCCTCCACTTTATCGAGGGCTGCTCCGCGCCCAAGTACAACGTGGCCAACCTTCACGCCGGGTGCGTGGAGCTGTTCGTGGGGAAAAACGCGAAGCTGCGCTATTCCACCATCGAAAACTGGTCCAAGAACATGTACAACCTGAACACCAAGCGCGCCATCGTCGAAGAGGGGGCGCGGATGGAATGGGTGTCCGGTTCCTTCGGCAGCCACGTCTCCTACCTCTACCCCATGACCATTTTAAAGGGCGACCGCTCCCAGATGGAGTTTACCGGCATCACCTTCGCCGGGGAGGGCCAGAACCTGGACACCGGCGCGAAGGTCGTACACCAGGGGTCGGACACCTCTTCCTACGTCAACACCAAGTCGATCTCCAAGAGCGGGGGAATCAGCACGTTCCGTAGCTCCGTGGTCGTCACCGAGAACGCGCGGCGGGCCAAGTCCGCCGTGTCCTGCGAGAGCCTGATGCTGGACGACCAGTCCCGTTCCGACACCATCCCCGCCATGGACATCCGCTCCGGCGACGCGGACATCGGCCACGAGGCGCAGATCGGCCGGATCAGCGACGAGGCGGTGTTCTACCTCATGTCCCGCGGCATCAGCGAAGAGGACGCCCGGGCGATGATCGTGTCCGGCTTTGCCGATAACGTATCAAAGGAACTCCCGCTGGAATACGCGGTGGAAATGAACAACCTGATCCGGCTCGAGATGAAAGGCACCGTCGGCTGAGAGGCCTGAAAGGAGCAACCCATGAAAAAGAACCTGTTCAAACTGAGCACCCTGGCCCTGGCGTTCCTGCTGGCGGCCGCCGTTCCGGCAAAGCCCGCGTCCGCCTCCTTTACCTTCGGTTCTTCTGCCCAGGAGGAGGCTCCCGCAGCTCAGGAAGCCCCTGCGCAGGAAGAAGCGGAAGTCCCCGCCGTACAGGAAGAAACCGAAGTAGTAACTGAGGAAGCGGAAGCCTCCGCCGAAGAAGCGACTCAGCCGGAAGCTGCCGAAGAAGCCCCGGCCGCCCAGGAAGAAACCGAAGCGATGACCGAAAATACGGAAGCCCCTGCTGAAGAAGCGGCGGAAACGGAAGCCGCTCCGGCGGCGGCCGCGGAAGCGGGCCCGGCCGGTTTTTCCGAAGCGTTTGAGACCCTGATTCCAAAATTTGAAGAAATCCTGGAAAGCGCCTCCAAATGGAGCAAGAAGAAGGCCCCCCAAACTTTGGCCGACTTCCCGGTCCTGCCGGACGATTACCAGGGCGTATACGCCTGGATGGGCGGAAAAACCGCCACGTTCACGGTGACGGACAGCGCTTACACCGTCGAAACCGAAGCGCCCGCCTTCCTGACCATCCAGGACCAGGCGACCGCCTATTTCAAGGACATGAGCACCCTGCCGCTGACCCGGACCGGCGACACCGTCTTTTCGGCGGACAAAGCGGGAGCCGCGGCGCACGAGGCTGCCGATTTCTGGCGGGTCGACCTGAGCGCCCAGCCCTATTCCCTGAAGACCGACAGCATCCTCTGGGACGTGAACGCGGGTCTTAGCATCGCCTCCTCCGGCCTGTTCGGCCCTGCCGGCAGCACCGACGAGATCCGTTTTGAGGTGCACCGCAGCGGGGAAATTCACCAGTCCATCGTCTGGTATCTGCGCAACGGCGAACTGACCGTGGACATCTATTACGGCAACGGAAACGAAGTCTGCCGGGAGCTGACCTACGACATTCAGACCGGCAAGCTGGTTTCTTCGGAAGAATGGTAATACCGAAAGGGTTGAACGTATTTTGTCTCAGATCACATTGAACAGGCTGCCGGCGAAGACCTGGTACCGGCTGAAGGTAAACGACAGCTCCCTGGAGCTGCCGGCGGCCCTGACAGAGCCCTCCCTTTCCATCGACGCCCCGGAGGGGATCGCCGTCTCCCGGGAAGGCGAGGCCTTTTCCGTCCGCTCCGCGATGGGCGGGGAATATGAGCAGTATCTCTCCCAGGCCCCTGCCCTCTTTCTGAGCTCGCGGGAGCATCAGGCCCAGCCGGCGGTCCTGCACCTGACGTTGAACGAGGGGGAAAATACCGGCCTTCGCCTGTACCTGGAAGCCCGGGACGACGCCGTGCTCCGGGTGGTCCTGGTGCTTCATTCCAAGGGCCGGACCTCCGGCTGCCACTGCGCGCTTCGGACCGCCGTCCGCGCCGGGGCCAACGCGGGCGTCGCCCTGTACGTGGTCAATCTCCTGGGGGATCAGGCCGTCCTGACGGACGACGTTTCCGCCGAGGAAGGCGAAAACGCCGCCTTCTCCCTGCGCCGCCTCGACCTGGGCGGCGCCAATGTGCATACCGCCGCCTGCGCGGAGCTTGCCGGGCGGAAGAGCCGCTTTGAATCCGGCGTGGTCTACCAGGTCCGGGAAAACGGCCTGCTGGACATGAACTGGCTGGCCCGGCATACCGGCCGCAAGACCCGCTCCCACATCCAGGTCAGCGGCGTCCTTTCGGATCAGGCGAAAAAATGCTTCCGGGGGACGATCGACTTTGTCCGCGGCTGCGCCGGGGCGAAGGGAGCGGAGACCGAGTCCGTTTTGCTGATGGGCCAAGCCCAGGTCAACCAGACGGTGCCGCTGATCCTGTGCGAGGAAGAAGACGTGGACGGAAGCCACGGCGCTTCCATCGGCCGGCTGGACGATAAAATGCTGTTCTACCTGGCCTCCCGCGGAATCTCCGAGGAAAAGGCCCGCCGCCTGATCGCCCGCAGCCGGATCGACCTGATGAAGGCCCTGATCCCGGACGAAAAGGTGCGCGACGAAGTCGACGCCTATTTAGCGGAAGAGGAGGAAGCCCCATGAGCCATCCCTTCCGGGCGGATTTTCCCCTGCTCGTCCACACGGACATCGCCTTTCTGGACAGCGCGGCCACCAGCCAGCGGCCCGAATGTGTGATTCAGGCGGAAAAAGAATATTACGAACGCTATAACGCCAACCCCCTGCGGGGCTTTTACGACCTGGCCCAGGAGGCCACCGCCCGCTACGAGGGCGCTCGGGAAAAGGTCCGCGCCTTCCTGAACGCCGACAGCGCGGAGGAAATCATTTTCACCCGCAACACCACCGAAAGCATCAACCTGGTCGCCTGGTCCTGGGGCCTTTCCAACCTCAAAAAGGGCGACGAGATCCTGATCACCATCTCCGAGCATCACAGCAACATCCTGCCCTGGCAGATGGTGGCCCAGCGCACCGGCGCTGTCCTTCGCTACATTTTCTGCCGGGAGGACGGGAGCTATCCAAAGGAAGAGGTCGAAGCGGCGTTTACAGGCAAGGTGAAGCTGGCCGCCGCGGCCTTGGTCTCCAACGTCCTGGGCCAGGAAGGCCCCGTGCGGCAGATGGCGAAGCTGGTGCACTTAAACGGCGGCGTCATGCTGGCCGACGCGGCCCAGGCCGCCCCCCACATGGCCGTCGACGTAAAGGCCCTGGGGGTCGATTTCCTCGCCTTCTCCGGGCACAAAATGCTCGCGCCGATGGGCATCGGCGTCCTGTGGGGAAGAAAGGACCTGCTGGACAGCATGCCGCCCTTCCTCCGCGGCGGGGAGATGATCGACTCCGTCCGCCAGCAGGACGCGACCTTCGCGGAGCTCCCCCACAAGTTCGAGGCGGGCACGGTGAACGGGGCCGGGGCGGAGGGCCTGGCCGCCGCCATCGATTATCTTTCCCGGGCCGGCTTTGACCGCATCGGGGACATCGAGCTTTCCCTGACCCGGCGGGCCCTTTCCGGCCTGCAGGCCATCCCGCACGTGCGGGTGCTGGGCGGGACGACGGCCGAAGAGCATCACGGCATCCTCGCCTTCCTGGTGGACGGCGTCCATCCGCACGACGTATCCGCCATCCTCAACGAGGACGGGGTCGCCGTCCGGGCGGGCCACCACTGCGCGCAGCCCCTGCACACCCATTTGGGCGCGCGGTCCAGCACCAGGGCGAGCCTGTATCTGTACAATACGGAGGAAGAGATCGACCGATTCCTGGAGAGCGTCTCTTCCATCAGGAGGAAGATGGGCCTTGGCTAACACGTTTTACAACGAGATCCTGATCGACCACAATCAGAACCCCTATCACAAGCATCCCCTGCCCGGGGCCAATATGACCCTGGAAGGGGTCAACCCCTCCTGCGGGGACGACATCGTGCTCCAGCTCCGTGTGGAGGACGGCGTGATTCAGGAAGGCTCCTTCGAGGGGGACGGCTGCGCCATCTCCCAGGCCTCTGCCGACATCATGCTGGACATGATCATCGGAAAGCCGGTGGAGGAGGCCCAGCGCCTTTCCGCCCTCTTCCTCAAAATGATCCGCGGCGGCTGCAGCCCCGAGGAAATCGAGGAGCTGGAAGAGGCCGGCGCCCTGAGCGATATTTCCCACATGCCCGCCCGCGTCAAATGCGCGGTGCTGGGCTGGCATACGATGGAGGAAATGCTGAAAGGCAAAAAGCAGCCCGCCACAACCGAATCATAAACCGCCCGATGACGGACCCAAAACAGCCCTTGACAGTATACACGCAGGTCGTGTATACTGTTTTTATGATCAGAACCTTTGCCGACAAAGAAACCGAAAAAATCTACCATCAGATTTTTTCAAAGAAGCTCCCTCAAAACATTCAATTCGTTGCATTACGGAAACTGATCATGATGGATAATGCAGGATGCCTGGAGGATCTGCGAGTTCCGCCCGCAAACCATCTGGAAAAACTGGAGGGGAGCCGGAAGGGACAATACAGCATTCGGATCAATGATCAGTACAGAATCTGTTTTACAGCGGAAGGAAACCATTTTTACGATGTGTAAATCGTCGATTACCATTGATAGGTCAGGAGAAAAACATATGTCCAAACACATTCTGACCCCCACCATGGGAGAAATCCTGATGGAAGAGTTTATGGAGCCGATGCAGCTCTCGGCGTATAAACTGGCGCAGAACATCCATGTGCCGACTTCCAGGATTCAGGACATTCTGCATAACCGGAGAAAAATCTCAGCGGACACATCCATTCGCCTGGGCCGTTTTTTCGGCGTATCCGACAGGTTCTTCCTCGATATGCAGAATGACATTGAAATCAGAGAATTGTCAGAAAAACTGGAAAACGATCTTTCCACCATCAAGCCCTATCAACCCGCCGCCGTATAAACGCGATGAATACATCCGCAAAAACGGGGGACTTTTCCTCCGGCAAGGTATGGAAGCAGGTCGTGAACCTGGCGCTGCCGCTGACGATGGCAGAGATCGTGCAGCTTCTGTACAACATCGTGGACCGGATTTACCTGGGGCATCTGCCGGGCGGGGACTCCCTGCCCTTGACGGGCGTAGGCCTGGTGCTGCCGGTGATCTCGCTGATCGGCGCCTTTACCAGCCTGTTCGGCCAGGGCGGGACGCCGCTTTTTTCGATGGCCCGCGGGGCGAAAAATGAAGAAAGGGCCAGTCTTTTAGAGGGATGCGTGTTCGTATCCCTGCTTTCGTGTTCCCTGATCCTGATGGTCCTCCTCTACGCCCTGCACGTCCCGCTGCTCTACGCTTTCGGGGCCAGCGAGCGCTCCTTTTCTTACGCCAGGGATTATCTGCTGATCTACCTGATCGGGACGCCCTTCATCATGCTCTCCACCGGACTCAACGGCTTCATCAACGCCCAGGGCTTTCCCCGGGTGGGGATGATGACCACCATCTTCGGGGCCGCCCTGAACCTCCTGCTGGACCCGCTGTTCCTGTTCGTGCTGAAGCTTGGCGTCCGGGGCGCGGCCCTGGCGACGGTCCTGAGCCAGGCCCTGTCCTG
Organism: Christensenella sp. UBA4379; assembly: GCA_002391225.1. Classification (GTDB taxonomy): domain Bacteria; phylum Bacillota; class Clostridia; order Christensenellales; family Aristaeellaceae; genus UBA4246. The sequence goes on along the minus strand of DGRV01000081.1, from coordinate 7,374 downwards.
CGCGTGGGTGCTCCTCTTCCTGACAGGCAAAAAGGCCCTGCTGCCGCTGCGCTTCCGCTATATGCGTTTGCAGCTTCAGATGCTCCGGGAGATCGTCTCCCTGGGCGTCGTGGGCTTCATCATGAAGGCCACCAATTTCCTGGTGCAGATGACGGCGAACACCACCCTCCAGCAATATGGCGGGGACGTCTACGTCAGCGTGATGACCGTGGCCAACTCCGTCCGGGAGATCCTGACCCTGCCGGCGACGGGCGTGACCTCCGGCAGCCAGCCGGTGACCGGCTATAACTACGGGGCAAAGCAATACGGCCGCGTGCGGGAAAGCATCCGCTTTACCTCGCTCACGGCCATCGGATATACTTTGATCGCCTGGCTGCTGGTGCTGGCGGCGGCCCGGCCCCTGGCCGGTCTCTTCACCAGCGACCCGGAGACCCTGCGCCTGGCCCCCCGCATCCTGCGGCTGTATTTTATGGGCTTCGTGTTCCAGGCCTTCCAGCTGTCCGCCCAGACCACCTTCCAGGCCCTGGGAGACACCCGGCACGCCATCTTCTTTTCCCTGCTGCGGAAGGTCGTCATCGTCTTCCCGCTGACGCTGCTGCTGCCCAGGCTGGGCCTTGGGACAGACGGGGTCTTCCTGGCCGAGCCCATTTCAAACCTCCTGGGCGGCATGGCGGCCTTTGTCACCATGTACCTGACGGTCTACCGGAAGCTGCAGGCCGATCCCCGCCCGTAAGCCGGGCTGCGAACCCAATTTTTAGACTCATTTCTAACCCTGGAGGATGATTTCATGGACAGTTCCCGGGAATGGATGCAGGACGACTGCCGGATGCGGCTCTACGGCGGAAACAAGGCGGACGGCACGGTGCTCTGGTTGATCGGGGAGGAGGAAGCCTCCTGGCTCACCGCCCTGCCGGAGGACGCCGCGGTGATCGCCGTTTCCGGGATGGACTGGGACCGGGACCTTTCCCCCTGGCCGGCTCCGGCGGTTTTCCGCGGCCATCCCTTCGCCGGCGGAGCGGAGGCCTACTTACATCGGCTGACGGAGGAATGGATGCCCGGGGCTCTTTCCGCCTTTTCCCTGTCCCCCGTCCGGGAGGGCATTTTGGGCTATTCCCTGGCCGGACTCTTTTCCCTGTACGCCTTCTGCAAATGCACCCGCTTCCGCCTGGCCGCGTCGGTTTCCGGGTCCCTCTGGTACGACGGGTTTCTGAACTGGCTGAACGCCCATCCCCCGGTCCGGCGGGCGGAACGCCTGTATTTCTCCGTCGGGGAGAGGGAGCGGAAGGCCCGTAACCCCCGCATGGCCCAGGTGGAGGACTGCACCCGCCAGGCCGCGGAATGGGCGAAGGCTTACGCCGACCAGACCATCTTCGAGCTCAGGCCGGGCGGCCATTTCGACCAGCCGGACCGGTGGGTGCTAAGGGCTGTACAATACCTGCTGGATCAAAAATAAAAAACCGCCCGATGTCGGGCGGATAAAATCTGAAAAACGCTGAACTGACGCTTAATCGTTGGGCCCCGGAATATCCAGGAAGTACCTCTCGTAGGCGTTGATCACGGTGGTGTCGCCGTAGGTCATGACGCGCGGGATGTCGCTGTCATAGTTCATGTGGACATGGCCGTGCACCAGGAAGGCAGGCTTGCACTTCTCCATCAGCTCCAGGAAGCAGTCAAAGCCCTGGTGAGCGGGGTCCTTCCTGTCTCCCAGGCCGGTCGGGGCCGCGTGGGTGACGATTACGTCCACCCCGCGGTTTTTTCTTATCTGTCTGCCGACCTTCCGGATCCGCTTCGCCATTTCCTTTTCGGTATACTGATAGTGCTCCAGGTTGTAGCGCTTGCAGCCGCCGAAGCCCAGGAAGCGGACGCCCTTGTAAGTCACCACCCGGTCGTCCAGGCATTCGCAGCCCTCCGGCGGGTTGTTCACATAACCGCTGTCGTGGTTGCCGGGCACGTAGAAGACCGGCTTGCCGGACATGGTCACCAGGAACTCCAGGTATTCCCGCTTCAGATCCCCGCAGGAAATAATCACCTCCGCCCCCTGCAGCCGCTCGGGGCGGTAATAATCCCACAGAGCGGGACTTTCCACATCGGAGATCAGCAGCGCCTTCATCAGGATTACTCCTTTCCGGTTTCAGTGGGAATCGCCAGCAGCGAGGTGGTTTTGCGGGACATTTCCAGGAGCTCGTCCTGGGCCGGGATCTTGCCGACGACGTTGTCGCAGAGCCAGTTCATATTCATCATTTCCATCGGGGTAAACCAGCGGTCTCCGGCGGAGCGGAGGACGCCCTGCTGGTCGCGGATCTGGGCCAGGAAGGGATGCAGGCTTCCCCGGACCAGGCCATCCTTGAGGATGGTCGCCAGCTGCATGACGCCCGCCGGCAGGGTGGGCGACAGCTGCACGTCCATGACGCCGCTGTTCATGCCCCACCAGTAGTGGACCGCCGGGGAGCTTTCCTCGGCCTTTTCCCAGCCGCCGTTGAGGATGCTGCGGACGATGTCCTCATAGAGCCTTCCCCAGTTCCACACGTCGCTGATCAGCACCTGGGATTTTCCGTCCGGCCCCATATGGGCGGTGTTCCAGTAGGAGGAGGTCTCCGAGTTGAAAACGGCCATCGTGTGGCCGGAGACGATCTTGCAACCGGCCTGGTTCAGGGCCTTGATCGGATCGCCCGGCAGACAGGACCAGGCCAGCTGGATTTTGGCGTCCGGCCGGGTCATCCTCGCGCCGAGGGCGAAGGCGTTGATCGCGGCGGGCGACCCCAGGATGGGATAGCGGGCCAGGAAGCCGATGGGCTCTCCCTCGCACAGGACGCCGGCGATCGCGCCGGAAATAAACTTGGCCTCGTACAGGCGGCAGTAATAGGTGCGGATCCCAGTAAAGGGGACGGACAGGGCGCAGACCAGCACCTTGCAGTCCGGGTGCAGGGCCGCCGCGCGGCGGGCAGGGGCCAGTAAAATGGGGGCGGTGACAAACAGCACCTGGGCCCCGGCCTGGACGGCCTGCTCCATGACCTCGTCGGCGGTTTCGTCATTGGCTACATAGCTGGTGACGGACACCTGGTCCCCCAGGACCTCCTTGAGGCGCTTGGCCCCCTGCTCATGGCCCAGGGACCAGGCGCTGCTCTCAGGCGGCGCCGCGTGTACGAAAGCGACGTTCAGCACCGGCCGGGAAATGCCGTCCAGCAGGGAACGGACGAAGCTCTTTTCAGACACCACCGGGTTCATGGACACCGTGGCGCTTTCGTCCTGGGCGCTGAACTGGAGGTCCGGCAGCAGGGAAATCAGCTTCTTGCGCATGGCATCGCTGTCGTCCTGGCGCAGCTCGTCGTAGGAGTAGACCTCCAGGCACATCAGCAGGGCTTCGCCGATGGAGTGATCCCGTACCTTGTCCAGCACGTTCTCGTCGCAGACCGAGCGGAAACGCCAGTAAACAGAAAGAAATTCCGCCTTTTCCTCCCGGGTCCAGACATGGTCGGCCGCAAAGCCCAGGGCCTGCTGAAGCTTGTCATACTGGCCCGGACGGCTGAACTGGATATGATACAGGCCGCAGAGCCGGTAGAACTTCATGAACTCATAGTAGGCCTGCACCGCCGGATCCTGGGACCAGACGGGGATCATCCTCGTCACGGTGCCTAAAATGGCCGGGGAGCCGAAGCTCTTTAAGACGCTGACGCGCTTATGTCCCTCCATGACATAAAACTTGCCCATGAACTCCATGCAGGTGATGGGATCGCGGATCCCTTCCTCGGACATATGGGCGTCGCACAGGCTAATCCACTTCGTGGCAAACTCGCTGTTTTCCGGCAGGATCGGCATGTAGTTGCCGGCAAAGGCCATCTTCCTGCCAGCGGCCAGGGTGCCGACGATCAGGTCGGACGGGATTTCAATCGTGCCGATGGCCGCGTGGCCGGAGGCCTGCGTTTCGTTGATCAGGTCTTCCAGCACCTCAGGATAGGGGTTCTTATGGGCGGCGACACAGGCGTTATAGTACTTCAGACCAGCTCTCTGGGCGAGGCGGTATTCATTGATTGCATCAATACGGGACATGCTTCCTCCTGCTAATATTTGACCCGGCCGAAAAGGACCGGATCACAGGGGCCGGTGAAAAAATAAGCCGGGCCCTGGCTCACGTGAAAAAACGCAGATCTTAAAAAATGGACGGGCGAACGGTAGAATACCGTAAGCCCGTCCATTGGTTTGAGCCCTAACTCGTAAAACAGAATCAGAACTTCAGGCTGTTCAGACGGATGGAGGGGCCCATGGTAGTGCTCATGTAAAGAGAGCGCACATAGGTGCCCTTCGCGGTCGCCGGCTTCGCCTTGATGATGGCATCCATCAGAACCCGCAGGTTCTCCACCAGCTTGTCGCTGTCAAAGGACGCCTTGCCGATCGGGCAGTGGCAGATGGAGGTCTTGTCCACGCGATACTCGACCTTACCGGCTTTGATGTCATGAATCGCCTTGGTGACGTCCATGGTCACGGTACCGGACTTGGGGTTGGGCATCAGGCCCTTGGGGCCCAGCAGACGGGCGATGCGGCCGATAACGGGCATCATGTCGGGCGTGGCGACGCAGGCGTCGAAGTCGAACCAGTTTTCGCTCTGGATCTTGGCGACCAGGTCGGCGTCACCGACATAGTCCGCGCCGGCGGCTTCCGCTTCCTTGGCCTTGTCTGCCTTGGCGAACACCAGCACCTTGACCTTCTTGCCGGTGCCGTGCGGCAGAACGACCGTGCCGCGGACCTGCTGATCCGCGTGCCTGGGGTCGACGCCCAGACGGATGGACAGCTCGACGGTCTCGTCAAACTTCGCCTTGCTGATCTGCTTGACCAGAGCCACGGCCTCTTCCGGCTCGTACAGCTTGGCAGCGTCAATCAGCTTCTTAGAATCCAGATATTTCTTACCGTGTTTCATATTTATTCCTCCCCGTGGTCATAGCGGCCCTGTACGGTCCTCCCACGTTTCCTCTATTATTCGTCAGCAACGGTAACGCCCATGCTGCGGGCAGTGCCCTTGACCATGCTCATGGCGGCCTCGATGGAGCCGGCGTTCAGGTCGGGCATCTTGGTGGTGGCGATTTCGCGCACCTGGGCCTGAGTCAGCTGACCGACCTTGGTCTTGTTCGGGGCGCCGCTGGCCTTGCTCAGGTTCAGAGCCTTTTTGATCAGAACCGGAGCCGGAGGCGTCTTGGTGATGAAGGTGAAGGAACGGTCGGAGTAAACGGTGATCACGACCGGGATGATCAGGCCTTCCTGCTTGGCGGTGCGGGCGTTGAAGTCCTTGCAGAAGCCGGGGATGTTCACGCCGGCCTGGCCCAGAGCGGGACCGATCGGGGGCGCGGGCGTTGCCTTCGCGGCAGGAACCTGAAGCTTGATAACGGCGGTAATTTTCTTTGCCATGGGGAATGGCACCTCCTATTCACTTGTGGTATTGGCGGCAGGGGCGCTCCCCGCCTCCCACCAGGGAAAAACACGACAGGATGAGCCCACCGGCCGGATGATTCAGGCCGGAAGCGCCTGTGCTCATTTGTCTTCGGACACCTTGTCAACCTGGTCCAGATCCAGCTCCACCTGCATTTCGCGGCCCAGGAACATCTTGACGCGCACCGTCATCTTCTCACGGAGCGTGTCGATCTCTTCCACGGTACCGGTGAAATTCTCCAGGGGACCGGACAGGATGCGGACTTCTTCGCCCACGGCGATCTTGTAATCGACACGGGACGCCGGGTTGTTCAGCATCGTATCCAGCTCGGCGGCGGTCAGCGGCACGGGCTTGCTTTCGGGCCCGACAAAGCCGGTCACGCCGCGGGTGTTGCGCACGACATACCAGCTTTCGTTGGTGATGATCATGCGTACCAGTACGTAGCCCGGGAAGGTCTTTCTCTGGGTGATCCGGCGCTTGCCGTTCTTGATCTCGACGATCTCCTCGACAGGCACCCGGACATCCTTGATCAGGTCCTGCATGCCGTTGTTTTCAACGGCCTTTTCCAGGTTGTCCTTGACCTTGTTCTCATAGCCGGAATAAGTATGGACCACATACCATTCCAGTGTTCCGGGACGATCAGAATTGTCAGCCATGCGATTGCTTCCTCCGGGGTTGAAAGGGACTTGCTGCGCTTATCAGAGATTGATCAGCGCCTTGACCAGTTCGCTGGCGCCAAGGTCCAGCAGACCGATCACAACGCCCATGAACACGATGAACGCAAGCACGAGCAGGGTGTAGTTGATCAGGTCCTTCTTGGAGGGCCAGGTCACCTTCTTGAGCTCGTAGAACATGTCGCGGAAGGGCCGGGCGATATTCGCCGGCAGATTTTTGAAGAAATTCACGAACCTAGTCCCGAAGGACGGCTTGCCGGTATTCTTCTGCTGTACGCTCTTTTCGTCTGCCATGGTTCCGCCCTCCGTTACTTGGTCTCGCGATGAACAGTATGCTTCCTGCAGAAACGGCAGTATTTTTTCAGTTCAAGGCGGTCCGTAGTATTCTTGCGGTTCTTTTTGGTGTTGTAATTGCGCTGTTTGCATTCGGTGCAGGCAAGCACAACATTGGCGCGTGCGTCTTTCGCTGCCATTTTGAAAACACCTCTTTCATTCGGTCATCCCGGGCCGGGCGGGCCGGCCCGGGGAAAAAGCAGTAATTACTCCGCGGTCCTGGTGACAGAACCGGCGCCGACGGTGTGGCCGCCTTCGCGGATAGCGAAGCGCAGACCCTTTTCGATGGCGATGGGGGTGATCAGTTCGACTTCCATTTCGACGTTGTCGCCGGGCATGACCATTTCAGTGCCTTCGGGCAGCTTGATGGTGCCGGTCACGTCGGTGGTGCGGAAGTAGAACT
>DGRV01000081.1:0-471 GCA_002391225.1 Christensenella sp. UBA4379 | reverse complement strand
GATAGTTGTTGAAGAAAGGAGTATGGCGGCCGCCCTCTTCCTTCTTCAGCACGTACACCTGACCCCAGAAGTGGGTGTGGGGCTTGATGGTACCGGGCTTCGCGATAACCTGGCCGCGTTCGATCTCGGTGCGCTGGATGCCGCGCAGCAGAAGACCAACGTTGTCGCCCGCCTGGGCGTCGTCCAGGAGCTTATGGAACATTTCAACGCCGGTAACGACGGTGGAACGGGACTTTTCAACCAGACCAACGATTTCCACAGTGTCGTTCAGCTTGACGGTGCCGCGCTCGATACGGCCGGTGGCCACGGTGCCGCGGCCGGTGATGGAGAACACGTCTTCAACGGGCATCAGGAAGGGCTTGTCAGTGGCGCGCTCAGGCGTCGGGATATATTCGTCAACAGCCTTCATCAGCTCGTAGATGCACTGGCACTCGGGAGCATGCTCGGGGTCGGAACCGTCGTTCTGCATGT
>DGRV01000005.1:79283-82315 GCA_002391225.1 Christensenella sp. UBA4379 | reverse complement strand
GACGACTGCACCGGCAAGGACGGCGTGTTCGATCCGGGCGAAAACAGCATCGGCCTGACCATCGAGGGCGTGGGCGACGTGAACCTGCGCATGAGCATCTATTTCTTTGAGAAGATCAACGCCGCGGGCATCGCCACCCACTTCGTCAGCGCCGACCTGGACAAGACCACCATGGAGGTCAAGCCCGCCAAGGTCTTCGGCAAGGGCTTGGAAGTGATCTGCCGCTACAAGGCCGTCGGCAGCTTCTACCGCCGCTACAGCGATTATATCGAGGAAGGCGCGGACCTGCCCGCCTACGTGGAAACCACCTTCAAAAACGACGCCAAGGGCGACCCGCTGGTTACCCGGGACGGCCTGATCGACCTCAAGGTGATGACCGGCAAGCAGTATGACGACATCAAGGCCATGACCCAGAAGATTACCAAGATCGTGGCGGACGACATGAAGGAAAAGGGCATGGAGCTGTACGACATCAAGTTCGAGTTCGGCTATGACGCCGACGGCAGCGTCATGCTGATCGACGAGATCGCTTCGGGCAACATGCGCGTATACAAGGACGGCAAGTACATCGATCCCATGACGCTGAGCAAGCTGTTTTTTGCTTGATTGAAATCCGGGAGGGGGAAGCTTTCCCCCTCCCGGATCTGCGGAGACAGACAGAAGCAACAGCTTTTTTAATGAACAGGAGAGAATGAAATGGGCGGATTCTTCGGGATCGCATCTCAGCAGGACTGCATGCTGGACGTTTTTTTCGGGGTCGATTACCACAGCCACCTGGGCACCCGTCGGGCGGGCATGGCGGCCTGGGACAGCGAGTTCGGCCTGCAGCGGAAGATTCACAACATCTGCAATTCCCCCTTCCGGACCAAGTTTGAGCATATTTTTGAGGAGATGCGGGGCACCAGCGCCATCGGCTGCATCAGCGACAGCGACCCCCAGCCCCTTTTGATCCGCTCCAGTCTGGGCACCTACGCCATCTGCATGACCGGGGTGATCAACAATTCGGACGAGCTGATCCACCAGTACCTGAGCTTCAGCGGCGGTCATTTTGACAGCATGACCGGCGGGCGGATCAACCAGACGGAGCTGCTGAGCGCGCTGATCAACCAGAAGAGCAACTTTGCCGAAGGCATCCAGTTCGCCCAGAAAAGCATCGACGGCACGGCCTCCATCCTGATTCTGACGGAGAAGGGCCATATGATCGCTGCCAGGGACCTGATGGGCCGCCTGCCGGTGGCGGTGGGGAAGCGGGAGGACGGCTATGCCGTGGCCTTTGAGAGCTTTGCCTTCCACAAGACCGGCTTTGAGGACGTTCGGGAGTTGGGCCCCGGGGAAATCGTCGAGCTGACGGCGGACAGCTTCACGGTGCTCGCGCCGGCGCGGAAGGAAAAGAGAATCTGCTCTTTCCTCTGGAGCTACTACGGCTACCCGACCTCCACCTACGAGGGCGTGAACGTCGAGGAGATGCGCTACAGAAACGGAGCCATCCTGGCCGAGAACGACCTGGCGGCGGGCCGGGACGACCCCATCGACTACGTGGGCGGCGTGCCTGACAGCGGAACGCCCCACGCCATCGGCTACGCCAACCGCAGCGGCAAGCCCTTCGCCCGGGCCTTCATCAAATACACCCCCACCTGGAGCCGCAGCTTCATGCCCGCCAGCCAGATGGACCGCGACAAGATCGCCAAGATGAAGCAGATCCCGGTCAACGAGCTGATCCGGGGGAAGAACCTGCTGTTCGTGGACGACAGCATTGTGCGCGGCACCCAGCTCAAGGAGACGGTGGAATTCCTCTACGAGAGCGGGGCCAAGTCCGTGCACATGCGCAGCGCCTGCCCGCCCATCATGTACGCCTGCAAGTTTCTGAATTTCAGCCGCTCCAACAGCGACCTGGAGCTGATCGCCCGCCGGGTGATCCGCGACCTGGAGGGGGACGAAGGGGCGGAGCATATCGACGAGTACGCCGACGGCAGCACCGAGCGCGGCCGAAAGCTCAGGGAGGTCATCTGCGAGGAGCTGCACTTTGCGTCCCTGGAGTTCCAGACCCTGGAGGGCGTGATCAAAGCCATCGGCCTGAACCCCTGCGAGCTGTGCACCTACTGCTGGAACGGAAAGGAATAAGCCATGATCGAAAATTCGAGATCCGAAGCCTACGCCGCCGCCGGGGTCGATATTACCGCCGGCTACCGCGCCGTGGAGCTGATGAAAAAGCACATCCGGCGCACCGAGCGGCCGGGCGTCTGCTCCGACGTGGGCGGCTTTGGCGGCCTGTTTGAGCCGGACCTGAGCGGCATGGAGAAGCCGGTGCTGGTGTCCGGCACGGACGGCGTGGGCACCAAGCTCAAAATCGCCTTCCTGATGGACAAGCACGACACGGTGGGCATCGACTGCGTGGCGATGTGCGTCAACGACATCATCTGCTGCGGCGCCCAGCCCCTCTTTTTCCTGGACTATATCGCCTGCGGCAAAAACGTGCCCGAGCGCATTGAGCAGATCGTCAAGGGCGTCTGCGAGGGCTGCGTCCAGGCCGGGGCCGCCCTGATCGGCGGGGAAACCGCGGAAATGCCCGGCTTCTACCCGGAAAACGAGTACGACCTGGCGGGCTACGCCACCGGCATCGTGGACAAGCGCCGCATCATTGACAACCATCAGACCAAGCCCGGCGATGTCCTGATCGCCCTGCCTTCTTCGGGCGTCCACAGCAATGGGTTCAGCCTGGTGCGCAAGGTGTTCGACGTGGAAAAGGCGGACCTGAAAACCCCCATGGACGTGCTGGAGGGAAGGAGCCTGGGCGAAGCCCTGCTGGAGCCGACCCGCATCTATGTAAAGCCCGTGCTGGCCCTTTTGCGGCAGGTCAAGGTGCACGGCATCAGCCACATCACCGGCGGCGGTTTTTATGAAAACATCCCGCGCAGCATCCCGGACGGGCTGTGCGCCGAGATCGACCGCTCCGCCGTGCGGGTGCCCTCCATCTTCCGCCTGATCGCGGAAAAAGACGGGATCAGCGAGCGCGACATGTTCAACACCTTCAA
>DGRV01000005.1:73963-79232 GCA_002391225.1 Christensenella sp. UBA4379 | reverse complement strand
TGTTCAACACCTTCAACATGGGCGTCGGCATGAGCCTCACCGTGGCCGCGGAAGACGCGGAGAAAGCCCTTTCCATCCTCCGCGAGCAGGGGGAGGACGCCTACGTTTTCGGCCGGATCGCCGAAGGTAAAGAAAAAATCAGGATTCTCTGAGGGAAGACGATGGAACAGAGAAAAGCGCGAATCGCCGTATTGGTCAGCGGCGGCGGCACCAACTTGCAGGCCATTTTGGATGCCCAGATTTCCGGCGTCCTGCACAGCGGGGAAGTGACCCTGGTCATCAGCGACCGGCCCGGGGCCTATGCCCTGACACGGGCGGAAAAAGCGGGCGTTCCCGGCCTGGAGATCGACCGGAAGGCCTGCGGGGGCCAAGATGCCTTTGAGGAAAGGCTGATCAGCGCCCTCAATGAAAACCGGACGGACGTGATCGTCCTGGCCGGCTTCCTGAGCATTTTAAGCGCGGCGTTCACCGCCCGCTATGAGCGGCGGATCCTCAACGTCCATCCCAGCCTCATCCCCAGCTTCTGCGGGGCGGGCTTTTACGGCCTGAAGGTCCACCGGGCGGCCCTGGACCGGGGCGTCAAGGTAACCGGGGCCACCGTGCATTTTGTCAACGAGATCCCGGACGGGGGAAAGATCATCGCTCAGAAGGCTGTGGCGGTGGAGCCGGGGGACACCCCGGAGATCCTGCAGCGCCGGGTCATGGAGCAGGCGGAGTGGATCATCCTGCCGCAGAGCGTCGAACAGGTCTGCGCGGAGCGGATCAGGTGAACAACAGGAGGAACGACATGGACAACATGAAGCAGCAGCCCCCCATCTACGGCATCCTGACGCCGGAAGAATTACTGAAGGATAACACCTACCCCGGCCGCGGCATCGTGATCGGCAAGACGCCGGACGGCAAAAAGGCCATGACCGCCTATTTCATCATGGGCCGCAGCGAAAACAGCCGCAACCGCGTGTTTACCGAGAAAAACGGCGAGGTCTTCACCGAGCCCTTCGACGAAAGCAAGGTGCAGGATCCCAGCCTCATCATCTACGCCGCCGTCCGCAGCTATGAAAACCACCTGGTGGTTACCAACGGCAACCAGACCGACACCGTGATCGAAGGCCTGAAAGAAGGGAAAACCTTCACAAAGGCCCTGGAAGCCCGGGAGTTTGAGCCGGACGCCCCGAACTACACCCCCCGCATCAGCGGCATGCTGACCTTTGAAAAGGGGGATTTCACCTACCAGATGAGCATCTTAAAGAGCGCTGACGCCGAGGGCACCGCCTGCAACCGCTTTACCTTCCACTACGCGCCAAAGTGCGGCCTGGGCCACTTCCTGCACACCTACGTCTGCGACGGGAACCCCATCCCCACCTTCCAGGGCGAGCCGGAGCGAATGGCCGTCTGCGACGACATCGACGAGATGACCAACCGCCTCTGGGCTTCTCTGAACGAGAATAACAAAATCAGCCTGTATGTGCGCTACATCGACCTGGAAACCGGCAAGACCGAAAACCGCCTCGTCAACAAGAACCGCTGAGGAAAGAGGAGATCGACATGAAGGAATTTGAACTCAAATATGGCTGCAACCCCAACCAGACCCCGGCGAAGATCTACATGCGGGACGGCAGCGACCTGCCCATCCAGATTCTCAGCGGCCGCCCGGGCTACATCAACTTCCTGGACGCCTTCAACAGCTGGCAGTTGGTAAAGGAATTAAAGGCCGCCCTGGGCCTGCCCGCGGTGACCAGCTTTAAGCACGTGAGCCCCACCAGCGCGGCGGTGGGCATTCCGTTAAGCGAGGAGCTGAAAAAGGCCTGCTTCGTGGACGACATCGAGGGGCTGGACGAATCCCCCCTGGCCTGCGCCTACGCCCGGGCCCGCGGCACGGACCGCATGTGCTCCTACGGCGACTGGGTGGCCATGAGCGACGTGTGCGACGTGACGACCGCGAAGATGCTCTTCAGGGAAGTGTCCGACGGTGTCATCGCCCCCGGCTACGACCCCGAGGCCCTCAAAATCCTCAAAGAAAAGCGCAAGGGCAACTACAACATCGTGCAGATCGACCCAAATTATGTGCCCGAGGTGCAGGAAACCAAGCAGGTGTTCGGCATCACCTTTGAGCAGGGCCGCAACAACTCCGTGATCGACCGCTCGCTCTTAAACGAAATCGTCACCAAAAACAAGGACCTGCCCGACAGCGCCGCCCGCGACCTGATCGTGGCCCTGATCACCCTCAAATACACCCAGAGCAACAGCGTGTGCTACGCGGTGGACGGCCAGGCCATCGGCGTCGGGGCCGGCCAGCAGAGTCGCATCCACTGCACCCGCCTGGCGGGCACCAAGGCCGATACCTGGTTCCTGCGCCAGCACGAAAAGGTGCTGAACCTGCCCTTCAAGGCAGACCTGGCCCGCCCGGTCCGCGACAACGTCGTGGACGGCTACATCAACCAGAACGAGGAGGACGTCTGCGCCGAGGGCATCTGGCAGAACTATTTCACCGTCCGCCCCGAACCCCTGACCCAGGAGGAAAAGAAGGCCTTCCTGAGCACCCGCCGCAGCGTGGCCCTGGGCAGCGACGCCTTCTTCCCCTTCAGCGACAACATCGAGCGCGCCTATGCCAGCGGCGTCCGCTATATCGCGGAGCCCGGCGGTTCCATCCGGGACGCCGAAGTGATCGAGTGCTGCGATAAACTGGGCATCGCGATGTGCTTTACCCACCTGCGTCTTTTCCATCATTGATTCATTGAGCCTTCCGCGGCCAGCCGCGGAAGGCCGGTTCCGTTTCAAACAAAACGACAGGATCGAGGAAACGAAATGAAAATCATGGTCATCGGCGGCGGCGGACGGGAGCACGCCATCATCAAAAAACTGAAAGAGAACCCCCAGGCGGAAGTGATCTATGCCCTGCCCGGCAACGGCGGCATCGCGGCGGACGCCATCTGCGTGGACATCGGCGCGAAGGACATTCCGGCCATCGTGCGCTTTGCTCAGGAAAAGAAGATCGATTACGCCGTGGTCGCCCCGGACGATCCGCTGGCCCTGGGCTGCGTGGACGCCCTGGAGGCCGCCGGCGTGCCCTGCTTCGGGCCGGACAAAAAGGCCGCCGTCATCGAGGGCAGCAAGGTGTTCAGCAAGAACCTGATGAAAAAGTACGGCATCCCCACCGCGGCCTACGAGGTCTTTGACGACCCGGCGGCGGCCCTTTCCTATCTGGAAACAGCCGCCATTCCCACAGTGGTCAAGGCGGATGGCCTGGCCCTGGGCAAGGGCGTGACCGTGGCCATGACCCGGGAGGAGGCCAAACAGGCGGTCCGGGAGATCATGGAGGACCGCAAGTTCGGCGACAGCGGCTCCCGCATCGTGATCGAAGAATACCTGGAGGGACCGGAGGTGTCCGTGCTGAGCTTTACCGACGGGGAAACCGTCGTCCCCATGGTGTCCAGCATGGACCACAAGCGCGCCCTGGACGGGGATCAGGGCCCCAACACCGGCGGCATGGGCACCGTGGCCCCGAACCCCTTCTATACGGAAGAAGTGGCGAAAGTGTGCATGGAAAAGATCTTCCTGCCCACCATCCGCGCCATGAAGGCGGAGGGACGGACCTTCCGCGGGTGCCTGTATTTCGGCCTGATGATCACGAAGGACGGCCCCAAGGTGATCGAATACAACTGCCGCTTCGGCGACCCGGAAACTCAGGTGGTGCTGCCGCTGCTTCAAAGCGACCTGCTGACCGTCATGCAGGCGGTCACCGAAGGCAGGCTCCAGGACTGCCCGGTCACCTTCCGCAAAGGGGCCGCCTGCTGCGTGGTGCTGGCTTCGGCGGGCTATCCGGGCGCTTACAAAAAAGGCTATGAGATCACGATCCCCGAGGATGTCCGGGAAAACGTGTACGTGGCCGGCGCGGCCTTAAAGGATGGGAAGCTCGTGACCTCCGGCGGCCGTGTGCTGGGTGTGACCGCCACGGCGGATACGCTTCAGGAGGCGGTGAGCGCCGCCTACGCCATGTCGGACCGGATTGCGTTTGAAAACCGTTTCTGCCGCCGGGACATCGGCCGGCGCGCGCTGAACGCAGGAATATAAACAGGGGAGAAACGGAAATGGTATACAGGATTTTTGTGGAGAAAAAACCGGGGCTGGACAACGAGGCGCAGGCCCTGTTCCATGACGCCCGCACCCTTTTGGGCATCAGCAGCCTGAAAAAGGTCCGCCTGCTCAACCGCTACGACGCCGAAAACATGGACAAGGACCTGTTTGATTACGCGGTCCGGACCGTTTTTTCAGAGCCCCAGCTGGACATTGCCACCCAGGAGGCGGACACGGACGGGGCGGCTGTGTTCGCGGTCGAATACCTGCCCGGCCAGTTTGACCAGCGGGCCGATTCTGCCGCCCAGTGCATCCAGATCATCAGCCAGGGCGAACGCCCGCTGATCCGCAGCGCGAAGCTCTACGCCCTGTACGGCCAGCTGACGGACGCGGAGATTCTGGAGATCAAGAAGTATGTGATCAACCCCGTGGAAGCCCGGGAGGCGGCCCTTGAAAAGCCCGAAACCCTGAAAACGGAGTACGCCGTCCCGACCGAGGTAGCCACCCTGACCGGCTTTACGGCCCTGGACCGCGCCGGCCTGGAGCGTTTCGTCGCTCAGTATGGCCTGGCCATGGATACGGACGACATCGCCTTCTGCCAGGAATATTTCCGGGGCGAAAAGCGGGACCCCACCATCACGGAAATCCGGATGCTGGATACCTATTGGAGCGACCACTGCCGCCATACCACCTTCCTGACGGAAATCGACAGCGTCCATTTTGAAGACCCCCTGCTCGAAAAGGC
This sequence comes from Christensenella sp. UBA4379, assembly GCA_002391225.1. Lineage (GTDB taxonomy): Bacteria > Bacillota > Clostridia > Christensenellales > Aristaeellaceae > UBA4246. The sequence continues at coordinate 74,413 of DGRV01000005.1, read as the reverse complement.
CTACGGCGATTATCTGGCCGTCCGCCGCGAGCTGGGCCGCACCAAGCCCGTGTGTCTGATGGACGTGGCGACCATCGCAGTCCGCTGGCTCAAGGCCCACGGGAAGCTCCCCAAGCTGGACGAGAGCGAGGAAATCAACGCCTGCACGGTGAAAATCGAGGTGGAGGCCGACGGCAAAAAAGAGCCCTGGCTCCTGCTGTTTAAGAATGAAACCCACAACCACCCCACGGAAATCGAGCCCTTCGGCGGGGCGGCGACCTGCATCGGCGGCGCCATCCGCGATCCGCTGAGCGGCCGGGCCTATGTGTACGGGGCCATGCGCGTTACCGGCGCGGCGGACCCGACCGTCCCGGTCAGCGAGACCATCCCTGGCAAGCTGCCCCAGCGCAAGCTGGTCACCACGGCGGCCGCGGGTTATTCCTCCTACGGCAACCAGATTGGCCTGGCAAC
>DGRV01000005.1:67235-73852 GCA_002391225.1 Christensenella sp. UBA4379 | reverse complement strand
TGGAGATCGGCGCGGTCATCGCCGCGGCTCCGCAGGAAAACGTCCGCCGGGAGCGCCCTGTTCCCGGGGACGTGGTCATCCTCCTGGGCGGCAGCACCGGCCGGGACGGCATCGGCGGGGCGACGGGCTCCAGCAAGGCGCACAACGCCCACAGCGTGGAAACCTGCGGGGCGGAGGTGCAGAAGGGTAACGCGCCGGAGGAGAGAAAGCTCCAGCGCCTGTTCAGAAACGGGGAAGCCACCCGCCTGATCAAGCGCTGCAACGACTTTGGCGCCGGCGGCGTCAGCGTGGCCATCGGCGAGCTGGCGGACGGTCTTTCCATCGACTTAAACGCGGTGCCGAAAAAATATGAAGGCCTGGACGGCACGGAGCTGGCCATCTCCGAAAGCCAGGAGCGCATGGCGGTGGTCGTCGCCAAAGAGGACGCGGACGCCTTCCTGGCCCTGGCGGCGAAGGAGAACCTGCAGGCCTGCCCGGTGGCGGTGGTCCAGGCGGAGCCGCGCCTCCAGATGCACTGGAACGGCAAGACCATCGTGGACATCAGCCGGGAATTCCTCAATTCCAACGGGGCACCCAAGCACATTTCGGTCACCGTGGACAAGCCCGAGGCCTTTGCACCGACCCCTGCCGTCGGGTTCCGGGAAACCCTGGAAAAGATGGCGGAGGACCTCAACATCTGCTCCAAGCGGGGCCTGAGCGAGCGCTTTGATTCCACCATCGGCGCGGGCACGGTGCTGATGCCCTTCGGCGGCAAATACCAGCTGACCCCCATCCAGGCCATGGTACAGAAAATCAGCATGGAGCTCAAGCACACCGACGACTGCTCCCTGATGGCCTGGGGTTATAACCCCCTGATCAGCGAAAAGAGCCCCTACCATGGGGCCTATCTGGCGGTGATCGAGTCCGTATCCAAGCTGATCGCCTCCGGGGCCTCCTTTGAGGACGTGTACCTGACCTTCCAGGAATATTTTGAAAAGCCCGGCAAAGAAGGACGGCGCTGGGGCAAGCCCCTGGCTGCCCTGCTGGGCGCCTTTGAAGCCCAGAAGGACCTGGGCGTCGGCGCGATCGGCGGCAAGGACAGCATGAGCGGTTCCTTTGAAAAGCTGGACGTGCCGCCCACCCTGGTCAGCTTCGCCGTGACCACGGCGAAGACCGGGGACATCCTGAGCCCGGAGACCAAGGCGTCCGGCCATCAGCTGATCCTGATTGCCGCGCCCCGCACATCGGACGGGCTGCCGGAAGCGTCGGCCCTCATCGAAAGCTTCCATAAGGTCGCCTCCCTCCGGGCGTCCGGCCGGGCCTTCGCCTGCTATACCCCGGGAATGGGCGGTATTCTGGAAGCCGTGATGAAGATGAGCTTCGGCAACGGCCTGGGCTTCCGCTTTGCGGAGGGTTGGAGCCTGGAGGCCCTGGCGCAGACCCGCTACGGCGACTTCGTGGTGGAGGTGGACAGGGCGCTGGACGGCGAAACCCTCCTGGGAGAGGTGACGGACCGGGCCTGCCTGGAGTATCTGGGCGAGTGCGTCCCGCTGGGCGACCTTCTGCGCCGCTGGGAGGACCGGCTGGAAAAGGTCTATCCCTGCAACATTGAGACGCCCGCCGACGAGGTTAAAACCTTCTCCGCTCCGGCGGAGCGCTGGCCTGCCCCCGCGGTCAAAACGGCGAAGCCCCGCGTGCTGATTCCCGCCTTCCCCGGCACCAACTGCGAATACGACAGCGCCCGCGCCGTGCGGGACGCCGGGGCGGACGCCCAGATTATGGTGATCAACAACCTGACGGCGGACGGCATCGCCCGCAGCGTCGAGGCCTTTGCCCGGGCGATCCGGGACAGCCAGGTCATCTTCATTCCCGGCGGCTTCAGCGGCGGCGACGAGCCGGATGGCAGCGCCAAATTCATCACCGCCTTCTTCCGCAGCCAGGCGGTCCGCGAGGGCGTGACCGATCTGCTGGAGAAACGGGACGGCCTGATGTGCGGCATCTGCAACGGCTTCCAGGCCCTGATCAAGCTGGGCCTGGTGCCCTTCGGCAAAATCGTCGACCCGGACGAGCACTGCCCGACCCTGACCTTCAACACCATCGCCCGTCACCAGAGCCGTCTGGTGCGCACCCGCGTCGCCAGCAACAAGAGCCCCTGGCTGCGCCTGACGGAGGTGGGGGATATCTACACCGTGCCCATCAGCCACGGCGAGGGCCGCTTCCTGGCCGAGGAAAAGATGATCAGAGAGATTGCCGAGAACGGCCAGATCGCCACCCAGTACGTGGACCTGGAGGGCCGTGCCACCATGGACGTGCATTTCAACCCCAACGGCAGCATGCAGGCCATCGAGGGCATCACCAGCCCGGACGGCCGGGTGCTGGGCAAGATGGGCCACAGCGAGCGCATCGGGCAGGGCCTTTACAAAAACGTCCCTGGGGATTATGATATCTGTATGTTTGAAGCCGCCGTAAGGTATTTCAGATAACTTTTAAAGGAGAGACTCATGGCATATCTGTCGGACATTGAAATCGCCCAGCAGTGCGAGATGAAGCCCATCGTCGAGATTGCGAAAAAAGCGCAGATCGATGAAAAATATATCGAGCAGTACGGCCGCTACAAGGCCAAGATCGACCCGGCCCTGCTCAGGGAGACGGACCGCAAGCCAGGCAAACTGGTGCTGGTGACCGCAATCACCCCCACCCCGGCGGGCGAGGGCAAGACCACCACGACCATCGGCCTGGCGGACGGCCTGGCCCGCATCGGAAAGCGCGTCACCGTGGCCCTCCGGGAGCCCAGCCTGGGCCCGGTGTTCGGCGTCAAGGGCGGGGCGGCCGGCGGCGGCTATGCTCAAGTGGTGCCGATGGAGGACATCAACCTCCACTTTACCGGCGACTTTCACGCCATCGGGGCGGCCAACAACCTGCTGGCCGCCATGCTGGACAACCACATCCAGCAGGGCAACGCCCTGGGCATCGACGTCAAAAAGATCGTCTGGAAGCGCTGTGTGGATATGAACGACCGCCAGCTGCGCTTTGTGGTGGACGGCCTGGGCGGCCGCGTCAACGGCACCCCGCGCGAGGACGGCTTCGACATCACCGTGGCCAGCGAAATCATGGCCATCTTCTGCCTGGCAAGCAGCATCAGCGACCTCAAGGAGCGCTTGGGCCGCATCATTGTGGCCTATACCTATGACGACCGGCCCGTGACCGCGGACGACCTCAGGGCGACCGGCGCGATGGCGGCTCTGCTCAAGGACGCGCTCAAGCCCAACCTGGTCCAGACCCTGGAGGGGACCCCCGCCTTCGTGCACGGCGGACCGTTTGCCAACATCGCCCACGGCTGCAACAGCGTCATGGCGACCCGCATGGCCATGCGCCTGGGGGATTACACCGTGACCGAGGCAGGCTTCGGCGCGGACCTGGGGGCGGAAAAGTTCCTCGACATCAAGTGCCGCATGTCGGGGCTTTCCCCGGACGCGGTGGTGGTCGTCGGCACGGTGCGGGCGCTCAAAATGCACGGGGGCCTGGACAAAAAGAACCTGGCCCAGGAGGACCTGGCGGCCCTGGAAAAGGGCATCCCGAACCTGCTGCGCCACGTGAGCAACATCAAAAACGTGTACGGCCTGCCCTGCGTGGTGGCCATCAACCGCTTCCCGACCGATACGGACGCGGAGATCGACTTTATCATCCGCAAGTGCCGGGAGCTGGGCGTAAATACCGTGCTGAGCACGGTGTGGGCCGAAGGGGGCAAGGGCGGCGAAGCCCTGGCCCGCGAGGTGGTGCGTCTGTGCGAAGAGGAAGAAAGCCATTTCCGCTTCAGCTATGAACTGGACGGGACCATCGAGGAAAAGCTCGAAGCCATCGTAAAACGGGTGTACGGCGGGGCCGGCGTGGCCCTGACCCCCGCCGCCAGACAGCAGGCGGCCCGGCTGACCGAGCTGGGCTTTGGGAACCTGCCCGTCTGCGTGGCCAAGACCCAGTACAGCTTTTCCGACGATCCGTCCCTGCTCGGCGCGCCGGAAAACTTCACCGTGACCGTGCGCAATCTCAAGGTCTCTGCCGGCGCAGGCTTCCTGGTGGCCCTGACCGGGGACATCATGACCATGCCCGGCCTGCCCAAGTCTCCGGCTGCCGAGAGGATCGACGTGGACGAAAACGGAAAAATCACAGGTCTTTTCTGATTTCTTTAAGGCTGCTGCCGTTTTGCGCAGCAGCCTCCTGTCATCAAGGAGGAACATTATGCCCAATCCGATTCTGCCCCTGTGGGAATACATTCCGGACGGGGAGCCACGCGTGTTCGGGGACCGGGTCTATCTCTACGGCTCCCATGACCGGACGGCGGGGGACGCCTTCTGCGATTACAAGCTGAAGGTCTGGTCCGCCCCGCTGAATAACCTGAACGAATGGCAGTGCCACGGGGACAGCTTCCGCACCCGCCCGGGCGAAAAGCGGCCTTCAGATACGCCCTGGACGGACCACTGCCTCTACGCCCCGGACGTGGTCGAAAAGGACGGGAAGTATTATCTTTACGCCTACATCGTCGGCGCGAAGGGGGCGGTGGGCGTATCCGACCGTCCGGAGGGGCCGTTCCGCCTGCTTTCCCAGTATAGGTATACCGACGAGGTCGGGGATGACGGGATCTTCAACGACGCCGGCGTCCTGGTGGATACGGACGGAAAGGTCTATGTGTATTACGGCTTTGAACACTCGTGCATGAACGAGCTGGACCCGTCCACCATGTGCGATGTGATCCCCGGCACGCTGCAAAAGAGCGTGATCGAGGACGGGGAGGACGTGCCCAAAGAGCGGCGCTTCTTTGAGGCCAGCTCTCCCCGGAAAATCGGGGACACCTATTACCTGATCTACTCTCCCCGCCGGGGCAGCCGCCTGGCCTACGCCACTTCCTCTTCGCCCAGGGGTCCCTTTACCTACCGGGGCTACATCATCGACAACGGGGTCGATTATCCGGCCGGGAACGACCACGGCTCCATCGCCTGCCTGAACGGACAGTGGTATGTGTTCTATCACCGGATGACCAACCATTCGATCATGAGCCGCCGGGCCTGCGTGGAAAAGATCAATATCCTGCCGGACGGCACGATCCCGCCGGTGGAAATGACGTCCCTGGGTTTTGAGGACGCCCTGAATCCCTATCAGATCACCCCGGCCGAGATCGCCTGTGTACTCAAAGGCGGCTGCTTCATCACCGAAAAGGACCTGATGACTCGGGTAATCACCGAAATCACCGACGGCTGCGTCATGGGCTACAAGTACTTTGACTTTGGCCAGGATCATACCGGCGACGGCCTGACGCTGGCCCTGCAGGTCAGGGGCATGGGCGTCCGCTGCAAGGTTCGCGTCCGCCTGGACGACCCGGAACAGGGCCCCGAAATCGGCCTGTGCGACATCGGCACGGGGGACGGGATCTGCCGGATGAAAACCGCCCCGGTCACCGGCAGGCACGCCCTTTACCTGATCGCGGAAAACAGGACGGACAGCTGGACCGGCCAGTTTTTCACCGGCAGGAAGCTGTTTGAACTCCAGTCCTTCGTATTTCTCAAATAATCCCTGTGAGAGCAGGGCGTATGGTTTGCCAGTTTTTCAATTGACAAAAGGATGTCCTTTTGTTATCATCATTTCAATCCAGTGAAAGGGAGGCGTCCGAATGGCCTATTATTACCAGGAGCCCTGTCACACCTTCAACGAATATCTGCTGATCCCAGGGTATACGGGGGAGGATTGCGTCCCTCAGAACGTCAGCCTGCAAACTGCCCTGACCAAGTACCGCAAAGGCCAGGAAAAACCGGCGATTCAACTGAACATCCCTGTCGTCTCCGCCATCATGCAGTCCGTTTCGGATGATAAGCTGGCCATTGCGCTGGCCAAGGAGGGCGGAATTTCTTTTATCTACGGCGCGCAGAGCATCAAGGATGAAGCCGCCATGGTCGGCCGGGTCAAGGGCTACAAGGCCGGCTTCGTGGTATCGGCCTCCAACCTGACGCCGGACAACACCCTGGCGGACGTGCTGGCCCTGAAGGCCAGGAACGGCTTTTCCACCATCGCGGTGACGGAGGACGGCACGGCCAACGGCAAGCTCCAGGGCATCGTCACCAGCCGCGATTATCGCATTTCCCGGATGAGCACGGACATCAAGGTCCGCGAATTCATGACCCCGCTGAACAAGCTGGTGACCGCTCCGGCGGAGACCACCCTCAGCGAGGCCAACGACATCATCTGGGACCACAAGCTGAACTCCCTGCCCATCGTGGACGGGGAAGGAAAGCTGATGTATTTCGTCTTCCGCAAGGACTACGCCTCCCACAAGGAAAACCCGCGGGAGCTGCTGGACAAGAATAAGCGCTTCCTGGTCGGCGCGGGCATCAACACCCGGGACTATCAGGAGCGCATCCCTGCCCTTCTCTCTGCCGGGGCGGACGTGCTGTGCATCGACTCCTCCGAGGGCTACACCGTCTGGCAGCAGCGGGTCCTGTCCTGGGTGCGGGAGCAGTACGGCGATACCGTCAAGATCGGCGCCGGCAACGTGGTGGACCGGGACGGCTTCCTCTTCCTGGCCAAGGCCGGGGCGGACTTTGTCAAGGTCGGCATCGGCGGCGGTTCCATCTGCATCACCCGGGAGACCA
>DGRV01000005.1:38585-67169 GCA_002391225.1 Christensenella sp. UBA4379 | reverse complement strand
AGGGCATCGGCCGCGGCCAGGCGACCGCGCTGATCGAAGTGGTGGAGGCCCGGGACGAGTATTTCAGGGAAACCGGCGTCTATATCCCCATCTGCTCCGACGGCGGCATCGTCTACGACCACCATATGACCCTGGCCCTGGCCATGGGGGCGGACTTCGTGATGATGGGCCGCTACTTCGCCCGCTTCGACGAAAGTCCCGGAGCGAAGGTCATGGTCAACGGTGTTTATATGAAGGAATACTGGGGCGAGGGCAGCAACCGCGCCCGCAACTGGCAGCGCTACGACCTGGGCGGCTCCGCCAAGCTGAGCTTTGAGGAGGGCGTGGACAGCTATGTGGTCTACGCCGGGTCTCTCCATGACAACCTGGAAATCAGCATGTACAAGATCAAGTCGACCATGTGCAACGTGGGCGTGACGGACCTGGAGTCCCTGCGGCAGAACGCCCGGATCACCCTGGTCTCCTCCACCTCCATCGTGGAGGGCGGCTATCACGACGTCACCCTGCGGTCTACTCAGCAACTCAAATAATAAACAGGCATTCAAAGCGCTTCATATATTATAAAGAAAAGCAAAACACAGCGCGGCGGGAGAGTTTCTCCTGCCGCGTAAACATATTGTAAAGTTTCAGTCAATTCTGAAAATCCCGCACTTCAGGTATTGTGTTTCCGGAGCGGCGGGGAGGATGGGGTGGTCGCGGCCCTGGGTGCGGTATTCCACCTGCATCAGGCTCACCCGGGCATCCTTTGCGGCGTCCTTGACGACGTTCAGGAAGGCTTCCGGGGACATGTGCTGCGAGCACGAGCAGGTTACCAGATAGCCGCCCGGCCGCACGAGCTTCATGCCGCGCAGGTTGATCTCCTTGTAGCCGCGGGCGGCGGCGTCCACCGTGGCGCGGGATTTGGTGAAGGCCGGCGGGTCCAGGATCACGACGTCGAAGCACGGGCCGGACAGGGATTTTTCCTTTAAATAGTCAAAGGCGTTGGCGGTGACAAATTCGATCTGAGTAAATCCGTTGAGCTCGGCGTTTTTCCGGGCGCACTCGCAGGCAAATTCCGAAATGTCCACCGCGGTGACGGCCTTTGCCCCATAATGGGCGGCGTGCAGGGCGAAAGCGCCCGTGTGCGTAAAGCAGTCCAGCACCTCCTTGTCCCGGACAAAGGGGGCGATGGCGGCGCGGTTTTCCTTCTGGTCGAGGAAATAGCCGGTCTTCTGGCCTTCCTTCACGTCCACCAGGAAGCGGACGCCGTTTTCCAGGATCTCCACCCGCTCCGGCATCCGGCCCCGGAGCAGGCCGGCGGTCTGGTTAAGGCCTTCCAGCTCCCGCACCGGGGCGTCGCTGCGCTCGTAGATGGCGGCGGGATGGAGGGCCTCCGTCAAAGCGTCCAGCACGTCCTCCCGGAAGCGGTCGATCCCCAGGCACAGGAACTGGACGCAGAGCACGTCCCCAAAGGCGTCCACGATCAGCCCGGGCAGGCCGTCGCTCTCGGAAAAGACCAGGCGGCAGCTTTTGAGGTCCGCAAACAGCCTTCTGTAATCGATCGCGCGGAATACGCGGTTTTGGATAAAGGCCCCGTCCACGGCTTCCTTTCCGTGGGTCAGGAAACGCAGGGTGATCTGGGAATGGGGGTTATAAAACGCCTGGCCCAGGTAGCGGCCGTTGCCGGCGTATACCTTGACCACGCAGCCGGGCTGGGCCTCAGCGTCTGTCTTTTTGATGTCGCTGCGGAACACCCAGGGGTGTCCGTCCAGTACGCGTTTTTCCTTGCCGGGGAAGAGGGTGCAGGATGCCATGGTTCAGATGCTCCTTCTTTGATTGGTATCGCTTGCATTATACCACAGGTTCGGGTATACTGGAAAGAGGAAAAGGAGGATCAGTGATATGATCGTTTGGGTGAGCGGCGCTTCGAGCGGGCTGGGCTACCATACCTCCCTGCAGCTGAAAAAGGCCGGAATGACCGTCATTTCCGGCGCCCGTTCCTACCGGGATCAGGAGGGGGAAGCGGAAAACGGCTACCGCCTGTACCTGGATGTGAAGGAGGAAGCGTCGATGGACCGCTTCAAGGAGCAGGCCCTCTCTTTAGCCGGCCCGCCGGACGTCCTGTGCTGCTGCGCCGGGGTGCTGACGCTGGGGGCCTGCGAGGACTACAGCCTGCAGGAGCTCCGGGACGTGATGGAGACGAATTTCTTCGGCCAGGCCATGATGATCCGCCGGGCGCTTCCCCTGATGCGGAAAAACGGCGGGGGAAAGATCATCCTGTTCTCCTCGGTCAACGGGGTACTGGCCGTTCCCTACCAGGGGGCCTATACGGCCAGCAAGCACGCCGTCGAAGGCTTTGCCGAAGCCCTAAGGATGGAGGTTTCTCCCTTTGGCATTTCCGTCTGCGTGGTGGAGCCGGGGGACCACCGCAGCGGCTCCTCCAAGTACCGCCGCCACTCCGTCACCGACAGCTCGGAGAACCCCTATTATCAGGATTATCAGAAGACCGTCGCCAAAATCGACCACGACGAAAAAAACGGCAGCGACCCGGATCATTTAGGCCGGGTCATTGCCAGGAACCTTCTGAAAAAGCGCCTGCCTGCCCGCCTGCTGATCGCGAGCCCGGATCAGAAGCTGGCGGTGCTCCTGCACCGGCTCCTGCCCAAAAAGCTCTTTGCCCGCATCCTGACCCTGTATTACGGTGGCCGTTTTCGATAAATCGGTCAGAAAGTTATGAAATAAGTTCGTAAAAATTTAACAATTCAGAAAGAATGAATTGACTTTGTAACAAAACCGTAATATAATGCAGAAGAAGAAGTGTAGGCAGCGGCGGGAGCTGGAAATCCGGACGCCGGCAGTCCAATTTTTTCGGACAACATTGCGAATGAGGTGCTGATTATGCTGCGGACTCACAAGAATATTATCCGCCTGCGCGCGCTGATGCTGGCGCTGCTGATGGCCCTGACGGGGGTGATCCCCGCCGGCGCGGAAGCCGTCCAGACAGACAGCTATGTCGTCACGACGATCGGCGGGGTCAGCCTGAGAGATACTGCGTACAGCACGGCGGAGGTCCTGAGCTCCCTCCCGGAGGGAACGGTTCTGCCGGTGCTGGATGTGGAAAACGGCTGGTATTACGTCCGCTACCAGGCAGATTACGGCTTTGTGGCGGCGGATTACGTGCGCCGCGCCACCCAGGCGGAGGTCGACAGCTACCTGGCCCTGGCCGGGGAGCAGGTAGAGACCTTCACCGCCGACGACCCGTATCTCGAAGCGGATATGGCCGCCGCATCGGAGACAGATGAGGAAGAAGCGGACGTCCTTCCCCAGGCGGACGAGGACGGATATATCAACGCCGGGGAAGTTCTGGCGCTGGGAGATATTGAACCTGCCCAGGAGGAAGCCCCGGTCGTAGCGGAAGAAACGGAAGTTTCCGCCGCGCAGGACGTATCTGCTGCGGGAGAGAATGTCGTTTTGTCCGCCCAGGACGTTGATTTTGAAGAGACCGTCGATCCGGTGATCGCCACGGTGAGCACCCCGCAGGGCGGCAGCCTGACCCTGAGGGAGGATAAAAGCACCAAGGCCCGCGCCATCACCTACCTAAACAACGGCGCGCAGGTCTATGTGCTGGACGCCGATGCGACCTGGGCCATGGTCATGTATGAGGACGTCACTGGTTACGTGCTGGCGGACTGCCTGATCGTCGGCGAACAGGCGCAGGAGGAAGCGGCGGAAGCCGGGGAAACCGCGCAGGCGGAAGAAGAAACCGTTTATGTTGAAGAGCCGGAAGAGACCGTCTTCTGCGTGACCGCCCGGACGGGCGGCGCTCCGCTGGAAATGAGGGCGACGGCGAATGCCGAGGGCGCGACCCTGGCCAGGATCCCGGACGGATCTCTGCTGGTGGCCCTCGGGCAGGACAGCTATTTCTACGCCACCGTCTACGGCGGCATGACCGGCTATATCAGCATGGACCAGGTGGAGATCGATTCTTCCCTGACCGCGAAGGTGCCTTATGTCTACGTGCTGAGCAACACGGTCAACGTGCGCAAGGAGCCGGAGCGCAACGCGGACGTCTCCGTGCGCGTGAGCCTGGGGGACGTGCTCGAAATGTGGGGCAGCCCCTATGTCAACGACGGCTATACCTGGTATCCGGTGGTCGCCTCCGGCCAGGAGGGCTATCTGCGCGGCGATACCTGCATGATGCTGAGCCGCAACCAGCTAAAAAACTATCTGGCCAGCGGGGCCGTGCCGAACCCGGCGGACAACGAGGAGTCCGGCTACCTGATCTGCGTTTCCCGGAACGTGAACGTCCGCGCCGCTGCGGCGACGACCGCCCGTTCCCTGGGTAAGATCGACGAGGGCGACGTCCTGCGCTGGACGGACCAGATCAACGTCAGCGGCGATAACTGGTACCGCGTCACCTATCATGACGAAACCGCCTTTGTGATGGGCGAATACGTCCGCGTGATGACCAACGAGGAATACGCTCTCTGGCAGGAAAACAACCTGCTTCCCGAGGAGCAGACGCTGACGGCGGCCCAGCCCGCCGAGGTGGAGCAGGCCGCGGCGGAGCTCTCCGCTTCCAGCGGCGTCGCTTACACACTGAAAGACAAGGTCTTTATCAGGAAGTCTCCCTCCACCCTGGCCGTTTCCGTGACCAGGATCGAAAAGTCTGAAACCGCCGTGACCCTGCTGGGCGACGTCCGCAAGGACGAAGAGGGGAGCGATTTCCTCTGGTACCTGGTGGAATTCGGCGCGTACAACGGCTGGATCCGCGGCGATATGCTGCACATTTATTCCCAGGCCGAATACAGCGAGGTGGCCGGCGTCCAGACCGAGGAGATCACCCCGAAGGCCGCCGAGGTCGTGGTTCCGGAAGGGGACGAAACGGCCCTGATCGATATGGCCTACACCACTCAGGAGCGCGTCTATCTGCGCCGGGCCCCCAACGTCCAGTCCCAGAGCGTGGCCATCGTAGGCTCGGAGCACACCTACCTGACGGTGCTCAGCGACGCCAAGCTGGATGAGAGCGGCGCCAACTACGTCTGGTACGAGGTACAGTATAACAACGTCACCGGCTATGTCCGCGGAGACCTGATCAACCTGATGACGGAAGGCGTCTGGGAGGCCACCTTCGGCACCCCCTACACCGACGAAACCGTCGCCCTGGCGCCCGCAGAAGAGGAAACGCCCTCCTTCTACGAAGAAACCCTGGAAGAGACGGATTCCGGCGACGAAGAGGCTGCTGCCGCTCCCGCCGTTTCCAACAGCGAAGATCAGACCAACACCGCTTACACCCTGGAAGACAACGTGATCATCCGCAAGCGTCCGTCGACCAATTCCATCTCCGTGACCCGCATTTCCGCGTCGAACACCTTCGTTCAGGTCATGAGCGGCCCCATCCAGGATGAGTCGGGCGAAGCCTATACCTGGTACGAGATCGAGTACGCCATGGTGAGCGGCTATATCCGCTCCGACCTGCTCCACATCCTGACCAACGCGGAATGGGAGAACATGGTCAACCCGCCGGAGGAATCCTATGAGGATACCTCCATGGACGGCGAGGTGATCGTGCCCACCGATCCGGATCCCGAGAGCGACAAGGGCGATTACGTCACCTACGAAACCCTCCGTCTGGGCTCCACCGGCGAAAGCGTGACCCGCCTGCAGCAGGAGCTCTTTGAGCAGGGCTACCTGAGCGCGGACAACGTGACCGGCGAGTACACCACGGCGACCGTGCAGGCGGTGACCACCTTCCAGCATGATAACGGCCTGACGGCCGACGGCGTCGCGGGCCAGATGACCCAGTCCGCCCTGTACGGCACCAAGAGCTACGACGGCAAGATCTATCCGGTGGAAAAGTCCAACTGGTATAACGGCTCCATCCAGCATGTCTGGACCAGGGGAACGATCGCCGTGATTACCGACGTTTATACCGGCCTGGCCTTCCGGGCCCGCCGCCTGGGCGGCAGCTATCACGCGGACGTCGAACCGCTGACCGCAGCCGATACCGCGGCCATGTGCCGAATCTACGGCGTCTCCAGCGCGGAAGAGATCCTGTCCAACAAACACTGGCAGCGCCGCCCCCTGTGGGTGACGGTGGGCGGCCGGACCTACGCGGCCTCCATGTACGGCGTCCCGCACAACTATCCGGACGGCGACTCCATCCCCGATAACGCCTTCTCCGGCCAGTTCTGCGTCCACTTCGTGGCCTCCCGCGTACACCGCAGCGGCGAAGTCGACGCCTACCACCAGCAGGCGATCCAGTACGCGTATTCTCACGCGCCGAGCAAGAAAAAATAATTCAAACGGAACACCCTGGCTTCCATTCACACACGGAGGCCAGGGTGTTTTTTTAGTGCCGATTCGTTTTTGCTTGTTATTATTTTCCGCCGTTCATCTTCCGGACGATGTCCTCGATCAGCTCCCAGGTGATTCCGTCGGAGAAGCTGAGCAGGCCGCGCAGGGGCATGTAGTTCATCATCGCCAGGTTCATTTCGTCAGTAATGGCTTCCTTGGCGGCGTCGGAAGTTTGGTCGTTCTCTTCGGGATGGAAGAGGGCGGAGCCAGCCTCCATCAGGGGGCGGAGGGCCGCCATCGCGCGCTCGTCCGCGGCGATGTCCATGATGATGCTGTTTTCGTCATAGCGGCGGGGGAAGGAGGCGGTGGACTGGAGGTTCACCTTCGCGCACACCCGGAGGTCGCGGGAGGATTCGCCGATCTCGATCACATACTCGCCGCTTTCTGCGTACCAGTCGTGAAGCTCTTCGTTCCAGCAGGCAAAGGAGCGCTTGTCCAGTGTGAAAGCGATCTTCTTGCTTTCGCCGGGCATCAGGCCGACCTTCTCAAAGCCCTTGAGCTCGCGGACGGGCTTCAGCTGGCTGCTTTCCACGTCCCGCACATAGAGCTGGGCGACGGCTCTGCCAAAGCGGCTGCCGGTGTTTTTGACCGTGACGGTGACGGTCAGCTCCTCATCGTCCCGGATGCTGTCGGCGCTCAGACAGAGATCGCTGTATTCAAAGCTGGTGTAGCTCAGCCCGTGGCCAAAGGGGAAGAGGACCGGCATCTCCTTTTTGTCGTAATAGCGGTAGCCGACGAAGATCCCCTCCCGGTATTCGGTGCGGTTCCCTTCGCCGCCGTAATAGAGGTAGGAGGGGTTGTCCGACAGCTTTACGGGGAAGGTTTCCGCCAGGTGGCCGGAGGGGTTCACGTCCCCGTACAGCACCCGGATCACGGCGGAGCCGACGTTTTCCCCGCCCAGATAGGCTTCCAGCACGGCCTTGACGCGGCCGATCCACGGCATTTCGACGGGGGAGCCGTTGTGCAGGACCACGACGGTGTTTTCGTTGGCCGCGCTGACGGCTTCGATCAGCTGATTCTGACATTCGGGCAGACGCATGTGCCGGCGGTCATAGCCCTCGGATTCAAAGGAATCCGGCAGGCCGGCGAAGATCACGGCGACCCGGGCTTCCTTTGCCGCCTGAACGGCGCGGGCGATCAGCGCTTCGTCCGCCTGGTCGTCGGTGGCGCTGAAGCCCTTTTCGTACACATAGGGCAGGCCTTCGGCCGCCTCCAGGGCCCCGGTGATCTTCGCGCAGTTGATGTGGGAGCTGCCGCCGCCCTGAAAACGCGGCTTTTCGGCAAACCCGCCGATGAAGGCGACCTTCTCCTTTTTGTCAAGGGGCAGGAGGTTTTCTTCGTTTTTGAGGAGTACGACGCACTGCTCGGCGATTTTCCCGGCCAGGCGGTGCTGCTCCTCCAGGTCCCAGGGGGTGTCCGGGCGGGCGTTTTCCGTATACCGGTACACGATGTTCAGGATGCGCTCGCAGGCCTGATCGACCACGGCTTCGTCCAGGCTGCCATTTTGTACGGCCTCGAAGATCCTTTTGTCGTTCACGCCGTGGGAGGAGGGCATTTCCAGGTCGAGCCCGGCAATCAGGCCCTTGACCCGGTCCGCCGTCGCGCCCCAGTCGGACATGACGTAGCCTTCAAAGCCCCATTCGTCCCGCAGGACGTCGGTCAGCAGCCACTTGTTTTCCGAGGCGAAGACGCCGTTGATCCGGTTGTAGGAGCACATCACCGTCCAGGGCTGTTCCTCCTTGACGGCGGTTTCAAAGGCGGGAAAATAGATTTCCCGCAGGGTGCGCTCGTCCGCGTCCGAGGAGGAGCTCATCCGCCGGTGCTCCTGGGAATTGGCGGCGAAGTGCTTGATGCTGGTGCCGACGTTGCGGCTCTGCACGCCGTGGATGAAGGCGGCGGCCATCTTCCCGGCCAGGTAGGGGTCTTCCGAAAAATATTCAAAGTTCCTTCCGCACAGGGGAGAGCGCTTGATGTTGACCGCCGGGCCCAGCACGACGGACAGGCGCTCATGCTGGCAGCTGTCGCCGATGGCTTCGCCCATCCGGGTGATCAGCGCTTTGTCAAACGAGGCGGCGGTGGCGCAGGCGGCGGGGAAGCAGACAGCCTTGATGCTCTCGTTGATCCCGAGGTGGTCGGCCTGCTCGTCCTGCTTGCGCAGGCCGTGTGGGCCGTCGCTGACCATGCAAGCCGGAACGCCCAACCGCTCCACCGGCTTGGTGTGCCAGAAATCCAGGCCCGAGCAAAGCCCGGCTTTTTCTTCCAGGGTCATCTGCGCGACGAGTTTCTTTACGTCCATGGGCGGGTACCTCCGAAGGGTTGATGAAATGGGATGAGGCAGTGATTTTTTCTATTATTATAAAAGATAAGGGGCTTTCAGTCAATGGACGAAGAAACCTGTGATTTTCTCTTGCCCAAACCTGCAAAATATAGTATATTGGAATATAGAAAACTCCATCATTCCTCGGGATATGATGGAAACAGAGGGAGTGTCGCAAATGCCTGAAAAAAATGAATTGACTGAAATCAAACCGGGCGCCAGGGTGGCATTTATCGGGTCGGAAAGCTTTCCGTTTATCAAGACCGGCGGGCTGGGGGACGTCATGTACGCCCTGCCCCGGGCCCTGCTGCCCCTGGGCTGCGAGGTGCGGGTGCTGATGCCCTGCTACCGCTGCATCCCGGAAAAATACCGGGATCAGATGGAATACCGCGGCTCCTTCATGATGGACCTGACACAGGACGGGCGGACCTTCTACGTCGGCATCATGGAGCTGGAGCTGGACGGCGTAATCTACGACTTCATCGACAACCGGGAGTTCTTCGACTGGGGGAACCCCTACACGGGCCTGTGGGAGGACATCCCGAAGTACTGCTACTTCGCCAAGGCTTCCCTGGCCGCCCTCAACTACCTGAACTGGGTGCCGGACGTCGTACACTGCCACGACTGGCAGGCGGCCCTGGTGCCCGTCTACCTGCGCACCCGGTTTGACGGCACCCCCGTCAGCCAGGCGCGGAGCATCCTCACCATCCACAACCTGCGCTTCCAGGGCATCTGCAGCATCGACCACCTGAAATACTGGACGGGCCTGCCGGACTACCTGTTTGACTATGCCGTCTTCAAGGTCAACGACGGGGAAGCCAACATGTTCAAGGGCGGCCTGGCCTATGCGGACCGGGTCACCACCGTCAGCGAGACCTATGCCGAAGAGATCCAGACGGACTTTTACGGCGAGGGCCTGAACGGCCATCTTTGGTATCACCGGGCCAAGCTCCGCGGCATCGTGAACGGCATCGACATCGACATCTGGAACAGCCGGACGGACAGGCTCCTGCCGGTGCAGTATGACGAAAAGGACGTCCTTTCCGCCAAGCCGGTCAACAAAAAGGCCCTGCAGGAGCGCCTGGGCCTGATGGTGGATGAAAGCAAGTTCGTGGTCGGCCTGATCTCCCGCCTGACGGACCAGAAGGGCCTGGACCTGATCAACGCCGCCTTCACCCAGATGATCAACGAGAACATGCAGGTGGTCATCCTGGGCACCGGAGACCCGCGGTATGAAAACGCCTTCCGCTACTATGAAAACACCTATCCCGGCCAGGTCTGCGCCTACATCAAGTACGACGAAAGCCTCGCCCATCAGATCTATGCCAGCTCCGACGCCCTGCTGGTGCCCTCCCTGTTTGAGCCCTGCGGGCTGACCCAGCTGATCGCCATGCGGTACGGCACGGTGCCCATCGTCCGGGAGACCGGCGGCCTCAAGGACACCGTGGAGCCCTTCAACGAAAATACCGGCGAGGGCAACGGCTTCACCTTCGACCAGTACCGGGCCGACCTTCTGCTGGACGCCGTACAGCGCGCCCAGCGCGTCTACCAGGAAGAGCGGGACCGCTGGAACGCCGTTGTCGTCCGCGACATGGAAAAGGACGTCTCCTGGGGACTGTCTGCGAAACGCTACCTGGAGCTGTATGAGGAACTGAAATAAAGAGTTTTCCAATATCATCACGGCAGGCAGGCCTGGCTCCTGCTCGCTGTGATGATGATAAAAGCCAAAGCCGCGGGAAAAACCCGCGGCTTTGAGCTTTTACAGAGTCTATTATCGAAAAAAGAGCTCCAGTCCGCAATTCGTGGGGTACACTTGAACGTTCTGGTGGCCGTATTGCTTGTAGGTGTCGTCCCAGTGGAGCTCCGGGTCCCCGTGGAGCTGGATGTAGGCGTACAGCTCCTGTAGGGTGACGGCGCCGTTTGCGTCCGTGTCGGCGGGCATCGTCCCGGAAAGGCCGACGCCGTTCGTCAGGTGCTTGGTAAAGAAGTTGTGGGCCGGTTCATTTTCTGTGCCCCAACTCATCTGCAGGTATTCGGAGGCCGTCAGCACATAGAACTTGCTCTGGCGGAGCTCGCCGGTCCTGGGGGTGATGGGCGGGTCAATGAGCTGGCCGTTTTCGTCAAAGAAGAACTTTTCATCCTCCAGGGCAAGCGTCTGGTCCGCGGCGGCAAAGGCGCGGATAGCGGCGTCGCAGAAGGGGTCGGAGGTGCTCTTTGATGTGATAGCGCCGCCGTCATAGATGGCCGCGCCGGAGCCGCAGCTTTCCAGGATCACGACGACCCGGCCGGGGACACCGCCCAGGAATTGGGCCAGCTCGGCCATGGTGATATAGTCCCTTTCGCCCTGGGGGCCGGCCAGCAGCACCTCTCCGGCGTGCATGTTCTGGGAGGAGCGGTCACCGTGGGAAGCGATGAAGAACAGGCTGATGTCGTCCTCGTCCGCCTCTGCAAAGGCGCTTTGGATGGCGAGCTGCACGTCTTTGTAATACCCGATGTCCCTGCGCCGGACGACTGTATAGGAGTTATCGCCCGGGCCGGTGACGGCGGCCAGCATGGAACGCATCAGCGCCACGTCTCCCCAGTTGCGGTTGCAGATGGGGTCAAAGCTGACTTCCCCGATCAATAGGGCGCGGCACTGAACGCCGGTCCGATAATTCTGCGTGGTCAGGGAAATGACGGAGCTTTGAAGGCTGCCTTCCCCGCTGTTCAGGACGATCTGAAAGCGGTAGGAGGTGTTGGGCTTTAAGTCATTCAGGTCGGTGAAGTTTTCGGTCACGTTGTCCTGGACGACTTGGAAGTTTTCGCTTCCTTCCGCCATCAGCACGGTGCAGCCCATGCGGCCGCAGTCCGTCCAGGAGAGGGATACGCTGCTGCCTGAAACGACGGCCGAGGTGATGGAAAGGGTGGAGACCGTCCCAAGTTGTTTGGGCAGGGAGTGATAGGTCCCCGTGTCGTCGGTCATCGCGCAGCGGAACCAGGCCCCAAGGTCCTCCCGCTCGGCCGTAAAGGAGGCGGTCTTTCTGTTGGCCCCTTCCAAGGCGCAGGCTTCCCAGGTCTTCTGTCCGTCCGTGCTCCTTTCCCAGCGGTAGCGGGCCTCGCCGATCAGCTTTTCCTCCACGACGCAGGTGAGGGTCACGTCCGTCCCGATGAAAGCGGAACTGGGGCTTAAATAGCAGTGCACCAGCTCCTGCGGATGGCAGACGACCTGGCTTTTATTCTGGCACCACTGTTCTGCGTAGGATTCCCGGTAATAATAGGCGTCCACTGTGCCGCAGTTCTGAAAGGCGGTGTCGTCAATCAGCCGGAGGGTCTGAGGCAGATTGATGTTCAGCGAGTCCCCGCAGTCCATGAAGGCGCGTGCGTGGATTTCCTCGATGCCCAGGGGAAGATCGACCCAGGATACCTTTGCTCCTGCGAAGGCTTCTTCCCCGATCACGGTCACGCCTTTCGGCAGGTAAAAATTACCCTGTCCCGCCTGCGCCGCCGGCAGGCGGAAAAAGAGCGCCAGGCAAAGCGCCGCCTGGAACAGACGTTTCATCAGGGAATCACCTCCGGATGTTCAGCGTGAAGGGGATGGGCCGGGGCCCTTAGTATGTGCCTTCGGTCGAGAATGTAATATCAGTTTCTTCCTTGCGGCGGGAGTGGCGGGCGCGCTCCTGGAGCATGTCCCGGAAGAGGGCTTCGTCAAAGGGAAGGTCTACGAGCTTTCCCAGCCAGGAGGACAGGTGCATCGCGTTGGACAGCGTCAGCCCGCGGATGCCTTCCCGCCCATCCGCCACCAGCGGCTCGCCCCGGAGGATATGGGCGGCGAAGGCGTTCAGCACGGCGGGGTGCTGGGGGTTCTGCCCGTCCGTTTCCACCTCGAAGGTCTCGCACTCCGGCGCTTTGAAGCCTTCCTGGCAGGTGGCGCACCAGATACGCTCGTCCACCTTCAGGCGGGAGAAGATCAGCTTTCCGTCTTCGCAGACCACTTTTCCCTTCGTCCCGGTCACCTCCAGGCGGTTGGTGCCCGGGGCGTCGCCGGTGGTGGTGACGAAAACGCCGGTCGCTCCGCTCCCAAACTCCAGATAGGCGGTCACGTCGTCCTCGACCTCGATGTCGTGCCACTTGCCCTCGTGGCAGAAGGCGCGGACCCGGACGGGCAGGCCGCAGAGCCACTGGAGCAGGTCCAGCTGATGGGGGCACTGGTTCAGCAGGACGCCGCCGCCCTCGCCGGACCAGGTGGCCCGCCAAGCGCCGGAGTCATAGTAGCTCTGGGTGCGGTACCAGTCCGTGATCAGCCAGGAGACGCGCTTGAGGGTCCCGAGCTCGCCGCTGTCGATCATTTCCTTGAGCTTGCGGTAAACGCAGTTGGTCCGCTGGTTGAACATCACCGCGAAGGTCAGATCCGGATGGCGGTCGGCCTCCTCGTTCATCTCCCGGACCTGGAGGGTGTAGACGCCGGCCGGCTTTTCGACCAGGACGTGCAGGCCGTGGCGCATGGCGTCGACGGCCAGCGTGGGGTGCTGATAGTGGGGCACGCAGACCATGACGGCTTCGCAGATCCCGGAGGCGATCAGTTCCTTGCCCTCCTCAAAGATGGGAAGATCAGGCAGCTTTTCTTTGATCCACGACCGGCGGGACTCCCTGCGGTCGGCGGCGGCGGCCAGCTCGATTTCGGGGCACAGGCCGGTTAAAAAACTCTGCACGTGGGCGGAGCCGATGTTGCCGACCCCGATGATGCCCAGCTTGATCTTTTTCATTGATCCATCCTCCTTGATGATGATTCCTCCCGGAGCTCCCGGAAGTCCTGCGCCTGTTGGGGCGTGATGTCATGGGTGCTGTAGCGGGCGGCTTCGTAGATGTCCGCCTGCCGGGGGTCCGCCAGGGCCTGACGGGCGGTGCGGCTGTCGGGGATGTCCGGGTGCCGCCGAAGGTAAGCCTGATAGCTGCGCCGGACCTGCTGGCGGGGGGAAAGCCGCTCCCAGGGAACCCGTTCCTCCTGGGGCTTCTTTTTCTTTTCCCGGCGCTGCGTCACGCTGCGCCGGATCTCGCCCCAGTCCAGCAGGCTTTCCACCTGGTCGTCGTAGCCGGCGCTGACGGCGTTCATGTAGGCGCGCAGGCGGGCCGAAAGGGCCTTTACGCCCCGCATAAGGGCCTTGCCCAGCAGATAGAGAAGCCCCAGCAGGACCACCGCGATCAAAGCGGCGCAGACGATTTTGAGGATCTTTTCCAGGAACAGCCAAATGGGGGAGGTAGGCTGGCTTTCTTCCGGCAGGGGCATCATGCCGCCTCCGCCCGCGGGCCCGCCGCCCAGGCCTTCGCCGGGGAACAGCCGGGCCAGGGCCGAAAACGCCCAGATGAGCCCGTCCCTAAACGCTTGCAGGATGGTTTTCAGTATTCGGGCCGCCGCCGGCAGATGGGTCAGCAGCAGGAAGAGGCCCGTCCACCCAAGGGCTGTGCCCAGGTTTTTGAGCAGCATCGGGGCGGAGGGAAAGCGGCCGGGCCCGGCGGCGTCCTTGAGCGAGCCAAGCGTCAGCGCAAAGCCCAGGTACACCGCGTAGATCCAGGTAAACTGCTCCATCATCCGGGCGGCCTCGGGCAGGGGCATCACCGCGCCCAAAAACCAGACGAATCCTGCGGTCAAAAGCCCAAAGGTCCACAACATGGGCGTACCGCCGCCCGCCAAAATCCCGCCTAAAAAGCGCGGATAAAGGGCGGCGGCCAAGGCGCTCAGGACGGCACAGGCCCAGACCCACGGGCGTTCGGGCGAGCCCTGCCCTATGAAAAGCGCCAGGCAGAAGCAAAGACCCATGCTGAAAATGACCAGGGGGAGGCGGCAGCGGCCCGGAACCTGTAAGATCAGGACGCCCATCGCCAGGGCCACCAGCAGCGGCCAGAGAAACCGCCCGCCTACGCCCGCCGCGGCCCCGAAGAGCAGGAAGAGAGGGGCGGGAATCAGGAACATTCCCAGGCAGAAATAGGCCTGCTGTAGCCGTTTAAGCAGACGCATGCCGCACCTCCGGCAGGAGCCTCAGGGTCACGCTGTTGCCAAGCATCCGAAGCTGGCGCATCTTTTGTTCGATGTCCGGGCTGTCGTAGCAGGACAGGATGACGATGTCCGTCCCGCTCAGCCGGGGAAGCTGGTCCAGAAAGGTGGGAAAGGTCCGCACCATGCGGATGGAAAGGGCCGCAAAGGCGCTTAAAAGCGCCTCCTCCCAGCCGGAGCGGCGTCCGGGCAGCATACAGACACATTCCTCCCCTTCGTCCAGCGGCATGCTGGCGGCAAAGCCGGCCTCCTGCCCGCGGCGCAGGGCGTCCAGGCACAGGGTGGCCGCCAGGGAAATGGCGTACTCGATCGGCTCCTGCTCGTAGTCCATCAGGTCGCCCCACTGGCTTTCGCTCTTCTGGCCGTTGATCAGCACCATCAGGCGCGGGTCGGCGGTGAAGTCGTGGGTCTTGACCTGGAGGGACCCCACTCTTGCCGTGGCGGCCCAGTGGATGTCCCGCTCGGGGTCGCCGGTGCGGTAGGCGCGGATGCCGTTGACCAGAAAGGGATCCGGCTGGATCCAGCGGCGGAGGCTCAGGTCCCCCTGGAAGCGGGAGGAGGGAAGCGCGTCCCGGAGGTCCGGGAAAAGCCTCGGCCACACGGAGATTTCCGCCGGGGCCTCTACATCCCGAAGCAGGGTGCGCATGCCCATCAGATCGCCCGCGGTGATAGAGGCCTGCTGTAGGGCGTAATGGCCCCGCTGGGTCAATGTAACGTGATGCCGCCGCGTCACCCGGGAGAAGGGAGCCATGGTAAAGACGCTGGTGTGGAAATGCCCGCCCCGGACCTCCACCGCTTCCCGGGTGTTGAAGGAAAAGGAAGGGGGAATACTGGTTTCCACCCGCACCCAGGGCAGGAAGAAGGGACTGCGGTTCTGGATCACCTCGATCATCTCCACGGATTCGCCCTCATAGGCGGCGGGCCGGGAGAAGGACCGCTCATAGGAAAACCCGCGCAGCCCGAACCAGGCCAGCCCCAGGGCCTGCAGGCCGGCCAGCAGGAAAAAGACCGAGACGATCAGCAGATAGGTCATATCAGCGGACTTCCGTGGGGACGGGCACGGTCTGAAGGGCGTCCCGCACGATCTGTTTGGCCTGGTCCGCCGGACTGGCATAGCCGCGCACGAAGATCCGGTGGGCTAGCACAGGCTCCGCCAGGCGGCGGACGTCGTCCGGGGTGACGAAGGCGCGGCCCTGGATCAGGGCCAGGGCCTGGGAGGCCCGCATCAGCGCGAGCATCCCCCGGGGGCTGACGCCCAGCATCGTGCGCTCGTCCCGGCTGATCTGTTCGCACAGGGAGACGATGTAGCCGCGCACGCTCTCCTCCGCCTCGCAGAGGGGGAGGGCGCTTTGCGCCTCTGTCAGGGCCTGACAGTCGCAGACGGGGGAAAGGTGCTTCATCGGTTCGTCCCGGCGGAAGCGGTCCAGGATGCGCATGGCCTCCTCGTGGTCGGGATAGCCGGGGGTCAGCCGCATCAGGAAACGGTCCATCTGCGCTTCCGGCAGGGGGAAGGTCCCCTGAATCTCGATGGGGTTCTGGGTGGCGATCACCAAAAAAGGCTCCGGCAGGGCGTGGCTCACCCCGTTTTCCGTTACCTGGCGCTCTTCCATACATTCAAGCAGGGCGCTCTGCGTCCTGGGCGTGGCGCGGTTGATTTCATCCGCCAAGAGGATATTGGTAAACACCGGCCCTTCATGGAAAATAAACTCGCCCCGGTCCTGGCGGTAGACCCGCGTGCCGGTGATGTCCGACGGCAGCAGGTCCGGGGTAAACTGGATGCGGGAAAACCGGCCGTCCACGCAGCGGGCGAAGGAGCGGGCGGTCACGGTCTTTCCGGTGCCCGGCACGTCCTCGAGCAGCACGTGGCCGCGGGCGATGACGGCGGCCAGCAGCAGGCGGATCATTTCCTCCCGGCCGACGATGACGCGGGCGATCTGATCGGCAATGCGCTGGGCCAGGGCGGCGACTTCTTCGGCCTGCAACGGGGGCCTCCTGTTCCGCATGACGGGACCGCCATGCCGTTTGATTACCTGTATTATCTCATATTCGGGAAAATCTTTCAATGCGCCGGAACAAGAAAAAAACGGTGGACGTCTTCCTTTTCCCTGAACAATATGGTAAAATATCGGCAATGATCGACGGAGGCAATCACGCCATGGATCAAATGCTGGAATCTCTTGAGGAAGAACAGGGGACTTTTGTCGCCATTCTCTGGCTGGAGCGGTTTGACCGCCGCGGGGAGGGCTTCTCCGAAGGAAAGAGCGTCGGCATCGACTACCTGACGCTGCTTCAGGAAAATGAATTCAGATAAGCCTTGCGGAACAATTAAGCAGGCACAGGAAAGCGGTAGGCCGCTGGACGTGATCTGCGCCGGGATGGCGCTGGTGGATTCCATC
Organism: Christensenella sp. UBA4379; assembly: GCA_002391225.1. Lineage (GTDB taxonomy): Bacteria > Bacillota > Clostridia > Christensenellales > Aristaeellaceae > UBA4246. The sequence continues at coordinate 50,092 of DGRV01000005.1, read as the reverse complement.
CTCCTGGGCTTTGACCCGCAGCCGGTGTCCGCCTCGGGCTACCGGGCGGTTTCGGGTACGCTGAACCCGGGCGGGGAGGCCGTCAACGAGGCGGTGGCCTGCGCCAGGCTGGGACTCAGCACGGGGATCCTCTGCCGGCTGGGCCGAGACGCCGCCGGGGACCTGGTTGTCGGCGAGCTCAAACGCGCTGGGGTCCATACGGAGCGGGTCGTGCGGGAAGGGTCCACGCCGGTGACGACCCTGTTTGTTTTTGAGGACGGGTCCAGGAAGTCTGTGACCAACGAAGCGCACCGCCAGCCGTTTCACCCGGAAAAAACGCCGCAGCTGTTCACAGGGGCCAGGGCGCTGATGCTCGGCTCTCTTTTTCGTACTCCCTTTGATGAGCCGGAGGCTATATTACAGGTTGTCCAAAACGCGAAGCGGGCGGGCCAGCTGGTTTTCGCGGATACCAAGATCCCCAATTTCCGGAAAATCGGCCTTTCGGATGTCGCGGAGGCCCTTCCCTTCATCGACTATCTGACGCCGAACGAGGATGAAGCAAGGTTCCTGACCGGCAGGGATACGCCGGAGGAAATGGCGGACGCATTTTTATCCTTCGGCGTCCGGAACGTGATCGTCAAGCTGGGGAAACGGGGATGCTTCCTCAAAAATAGGGACTTGAACATCCGCCTGCCCGGAATTCCGGTCCGCGCGGTGGATTCGACCGGGGCGGGGGACTGCTTTCTGGCGGGCTTTGCTTCGGAGCTGCTCAGAGATGGCGGCGTTCAGGCCGCTCTTTGCTTTGCCAACGCCTGCGGAGCCCTGTGCGCCACCGCCGTCGGGGCGGGCGGGGCCCTCCAAAGCCGGGGGCAGGTGCTCCGCTTGATGAAAGAAAACGGCGCATAAAAAGCCTTGGACGGGAGGTTCCCGATGGGGGAGAGCATCCGAAAACGTTCATCCGTTCTGTTTGTATTTCTGGCCTCCGTGTGCTTCAGCACCGGCGGCCTGTTTATCAAGCTGATCCCGTGGTCCGCCCTCGCCATCAACGGGGCGCGGAACCTGATCGGTTCCCTGGTGATCGGCCTTTATCTGCTGGCGACCCGCCGCAGGCTCGTGTTCAGCCGGCGCGTTTTGATCGGCGCGCTCTCCTTGATCGGCGTGACCACCCTCTTTGCCATTGCCAACAAGCTGACGACGGCGGCGAACGCCATCGTCCTGCAGTTTACCGCGCCGGTGTTCGTGATTCTGCTGATGGCCGTGCTCTACCGTCAGCGGCCGAGCCGGGCGGACCTTATCACCTGCTTCCTGGTGCTGCTCGGGGTCATTCTCTTCTTTGTGGACGGGCTCCGGGCGGGAAACTGGCTGGGCAACGCGGCTGCCGTACTGTCCGGCCTTTGCTATGCCGGGGTGTTCATGATGAACACGGGGAAGGACGCGGACCCCATTTCCTCGTGCTTCCTGGGCCAGCTGGCGGCGGGCCTGATCCTGACGCCCCTGTGCTTCCTGGAGACGGACTTTTCCCCGCCCACCCTGGCGGCCGTCGCGGCCTTGGGCATCGTCCAGGTCGGCGGAGCCTATATCCTCTTTTCCATCGGTATCAAGGATACGCCGCCCATCACGGCCAGCCTGATCACCGGGATGGAGCCGATCCTGAATCCATTGTGGGTGGCGGCCTTCTATGGAGAGCGGGTCACCCCGCTTTCCGTCATCGGCTCGGTGATCGTCTTCTGCTCGATCATGGGCTATAACCTCTGGACGGCGAATAGAAAACGATCGACGGTCTGAGGATGGATCAGCGGACAGAGCCAGTCCGCGGAACAGGAGTGACACAAAATGAAAGCGCTTGGTACATATTTTCAGAACGATCCGGAACGGCCGCTGGTATATGGGGAGGTGGAGCTGATCAACCCGCCCAGGCGGCGGCTCAGAGGGGAACCGCTCAGGGAAGGGATCCTGGTGCAGCCGGTCATTGTGGGCTTCTGCGGGACGGACCATGAGCTGATGCAGATGGGGAGAAGGGGAGAACTGGCCCCTAAGTTCCCCGCCGGGCAGAAGCGGCTCATCAACGGGCACGAAGGGGTGGTGTGGGTTCCGTCCCAGAACCGCTTCGCCATTGTGCTGATCCGCGGGGGAGACAGCGTGGACCCCACCCGCTTTACCGAGGACGAGAGCTACTTTGAGTACGGCTGCGACCAGGCGGACGGCCTGTTCTGTGACAGCATGTACGTGAACCCGGACATGCTTCTGTCCATTCCGGACGGCCATGTGCGGGACCGCAGGCTGGCCCTGTCCTTTGCGAAAAAGATGGTGTTCCCCGATCCTTTTGCGTGCATGCTGTTTCAGCTGGAGCGGATGGAGGACCTGGGCAGCGCCCACCTGTTCCGCCGGACGGCCCGGGTCAGGCAGTGCGATCTGGAGGAGGCGCGGAGGTACGCGGCTGACGAGGTCTTTGAGCGCACGGTGATCTTCGGCCTGGGCACCACCGGCATGTTCGCCGGAGACGTGATCCGTCAGGCGCACCCGGACGCGAAAATCCTCTTTGTCGGCCGAAGCCCGGAAGACAGCCCGAAGGTGGTCTTTGCTACCGAAACGGCGCGGGCTTCCTATGTACGGAACAGTTTTTCCGACCCCAAAGACTGCTCCGAAGCCATCTGCTCCGCCCTGGGCGGCAGGGCGACCTGCTTTATCGGGGTCAGCGGCACGAACACGGAGCACGAGATTGCTTTCCGATATGGGACGCTGGGGTGCAACGGCATCTACAATTCCTTTTCCTTAGGGCCGAAGCTCAGCTTGGACACCATGCCCTTCGGCTTTCAGAATCAGCTGGTGTTCGGCTCCATTAACTTCCGTCAGGACCATATGGAGAAGGCCATTGAGATGCTCAGCCGGAGCCGCTATGACGAAATCGTCGGCCTCATTGACCGGGAAGAATTTGCCGCTGATCCGATCGGCGCTTATGAGCACAGAATCTACTGCAAATCCGCCCCGATGAAAACCGCCGTGATCTGGAACCCGGAGCGGATCGATCCCGGCATGTGATGGAAAGGACAGACAGATGATTGACGCGCATGTACACCTGTGGGAAAAACAGCAGGGCCGGGTGAACGGTCTGCCGGTGTATGACCTGGGCGGCGGCAGGAGCCGGTTTGGGGCGGAGGTCCGCCAGATGCTGCCGCCGTACATGACCGACGGCGTGAACAGCGCGGAACGGCTGCTTTCCAATATGGATTTTGCCCAGGTGGCCGGAGCCGTGGTGACCCAGGAATACATTGACGGGAACCAGGACGATTATCTCCGCCGCGTCCGCCAGGCCTATCCGCTGCGCTTCCGGGTGACCGCCCTGTATGAAGAAAAGCCTCTGCCCGAAAACCTGTCTGGCTTTGACGGGATCAAAATCTGCGGGGGGAGGCTCAAGGACCTGGATCTCACCCGGCACGCCGCCGTGTTTGAGCGGGCGGACCGGGACGGCCTCTTCGTCGCCATCGATATGGCGGAAGGTGACACGCAGTGCGCTTCCCTCCGGGAAATGGCGGAGCAGTATCCCCGTGTCCGGATCGCCGTGGGGCACTTCGGCATGGTGACGGTTCCCGGCTGGCAGGAGCAGATCCGCCTGGCCCGGCTGCCGAACGTTTCGATCGAGAGCGGCGGGATCACCTGGCTGTTCAACAGCGAGTTCTACCTCTACCCTTCCGCGGTGAAGGCCATTCTGGAGGCCAGGGACCTCTGCGGGATGGACAAGCTGATGTGGGGCTCGGATTACCCGCGCACGATGACGGCCATCACCTACCGGATGAGCTGGGACTTTATCGCCAAATCCCCCCTGCTTTCGGAAGAAGAAAAGAATCAATTTTTCCACGCCAATGCAGAAGCCTTCTACCGCTTCCATGATCTGCCGCAGATGCCGTACATCCATCATATGGCCGAGTGATTCCCAGCTTCCTTTTCCGAACGAAATGTGCTATACTGGGAGATGAAAACGCGGGAAGCCAAAGGGTTCGCCCGCTACTGATTTGCAAAGAGAGATCCTTGTCCATGAAGCTTTTGATCATCAATCCCGGTTCCACATCCACCAAGATCAGCCTGTTTGAAGACGAGCGGACGCTTTTTGAAGAGAACGTCTTTCACGACGCGCCGGAGCTGCTGCGCTATCCCACTGTCAACGACCAGATGCCCTTTCGGAAGGCCCTGATTCTATCCCTGATGGAAAAGCACGGGTTTCCCATGGAAGGGGTGGACGCCTTTGTCGGCCGGGGAGGAAGCGCCTATTCCCAGCAGGAAGGCGTCACCCGGATCGACAGCCGTCTTTATGAGGACACCGTCCGCGCCGTGGGCGGCAGCGATCACCCGGCTAAGCTGGGCGTGATGCTGGCCTATGAGCTGGGGCTGGAATACAATAAGCCCGCCTACACCCTGGACCCGACCAACGTGGACGAGCTGTGCGACCTGGCCCGCCTGACCGGCATCCATGGCGTGTACCGGGATGCGCAGTTCCATGTGCTCAACCAGAAGGCCGTGGCCAGAAAGCACGCCCGCACCCTGGGCAGGCGTTACGAGGACTGTAACTTCATCGTAGCCCATATCGACGGCGGAATCACCGTCAACGCTCATTTAAAAGGCCGGATGGTGGACGGAAACGTTGGCGCGGGCGGGGACGGGCCCTATACGCCCACCCGCATCGGCTCGGTGCCGGTGCTGCCGCTGATGGACTATGTGGATGCCCATTCCACCGACGACGTCCGGCGGATGTGCTCCCGCTCCGGCGGCTTCGTCAGCATGTTCGGCACGGCGGACGGGAATGCTGTCCACCGCCGGGTGTTGGCGGGGGATGAAAAGGCCCGCCTGGTCTGGCAGGGCATGATCTACCAGATCGGGAAGATGATCGGCGAGATGGCGGCGGTCCTTCACGGCCAGGTCGACGGGATCCTGCTGACGGGCGGCTATATGCGCTTTGAGGACCTGATCGAAATGCTCCGGAACATGTGCGGGTGGATCGCCCCGATTTCGGTCTATCCCGGGGAGATGGAGCAGGAAGCCCTCGCCAGGGCGGTGCTGGAGGCGCTGCGGGGAGAAAGGAAAATCCGCTCCTACGAAGGGAAGCCGGTGTGGACCGGGTTTTCGGGGCTGGACCTGTGAAGCTGTATGAAGGAAAGGGGAATACCGGATGGAGCGACTGTTTCGTACCCACAGCGTCCGCAAAAGCAGGGAATGTGATCCCGTCTGGACGCTGACCACCCTGGACGAAGGCGGACTGGACCGGCCGGAAAAGGTGATCGTCCCGGGCGTATGGGAGGTTCTGCCTCAGCTTCGGCGCTACCGGGGCCGCGGGGTGTATGAACAGAAGGTCTCCTGCGGCGGGAACGTCCGCTTCTGGTTCGGCGGCGTCAGCTTCTGGGCCAAGGTGTTTTTGGACGGAGCCCTGCTGGCGGAGCATTACGGGGCGTACACGGGCTTTGAGGCTGTGGCAAAGGACCTTCCCCGCGGGGAGCATCTTCTGCGGGTGGAAGCGGACAATCGCTTCGGGGACGACTCCGCCCTGCATATCCCCAACGATTATTATTGCTACGGCGGCATCAGCCGGCCGGTGACGGTGGAGGAGCTCAGCCGGACCTACATTACCCAGTGCCTGGTGACGCCGCGGAAAACGGCGGACGGCTGGGCGGCGGAAGCGGCTGTGACGGTAAGGAACCTTGGCAAAGAGCCTCTTTCCGGGGAAATCTGGCTGACAGTGGCCGGTCAGGAAGCGAGGCAGGCAATCGCCCTCCCCGCGGACGGGACGACAGAGTGCCGTCTGTCCATCCCCTGCGGGGAAGGGGTAAGGCCCTGGTCTCCGGAATGTCCGGCCCTCTATGAGGTGAAGGCGGTCCTTGTAATCGACGGCCGGGCGGAGGACGACCTGATCGACCGGATCGGGTTCCGGGAGATTCGGACGGAGGGCAGGAGCATCCTGCTGAACGGCCAGCCGCTGCGGCTGAAGGGCTTTAACCGCCACGAGGAATACGGCGATTTCGGCCAGTCCGTCCCCCTGGAGGCCATGATGCGGGACGTCCACCTGATGCGGGACCTGGGGGCCAACTGCGTGCGCACCTGCCATTACCCAAACGATCCGCGCTTCCTGGACCTGTGCGATGAAACGGGCCTTTTGGTGTGGGAGGAATCCCATACGCGGGGCTTTTCGGAAGAGCGGATGCGCCATCCCAACTTCATGCCCCAGCTGCTGCTGTGCACGGAGGAGATGGTCCGCCAGCACCAGAACCACCCTTCCATTTTCGTGTGGGGGACGCTGAACGAGTGCGCCGACGATACGGATTACGGTGCCCAATGCTACCGGGAGGTATTTGGCCTGCTCCGAAAACTGGACGAAAGCCGCCCCGTGACCGCGGCCCTGCTGGAGCGGCCGGGCGGGAAGGCCTACGGAGATATGGACATCGTCAGCCTCAACATCTACCCCGGGTGGTATCACGAAACGCCTGTCCGTACGGCCCTGGACAAGAAAATCCGGGAAGCCGATGAAAACGGCGGGGCGGGAAAGCCCATCATCGTCAGCGAAATCGGGGCTGGGGCGATTTACGGCTTCCACGACCCCTTCGGCGAGGCCAAATGGTCTGAGGAGCGCCAGTGCCGGATCCTGGAGGAACAGCTTCGCGCTGTCCTTTCCCATCCGGACGTATCGGGCGTCTTCCTGTGGCAGTTCGCCGATGTCCGGGTGGACGAGGAATGGGCCATGGCCCGCCCCCGTACCCATAACAACAAGGGCGTGGTGGACGAGCACCGCCGCCCCAAGCTGGCCTACGCGATCGTCAAAAAGATGTTCCATGAATGAGCAAAATACAAAGCATCAGCGGCTGCATCCGGGAGGATGCAGCCGCTGATGCTGTATTTCTTTGTCAGCCTCAGTTATTGTTCTCATCCACCACGGGGATGGGAGCGCGGACCGGGGCGGCCGGGGCTTCCTGATCCAGCTCCATGGCGGTCAGCAGGGCGTTCAGCGCTTCGATCTGGTCGATCAGCTTGGCGATTTCCGCCTGGGTTTCCGTGGAGGTAATGCCGAGCGCGGCGTCAGATTCCTGCAGCTTCTGAATCTGGATCCGCATGGCGTCGATCTGCGTCTGAAGTGAGGCGCTTCTGCTGTCATGGACGCCGGCTCCGCCGAGAGAGGATTGCAGCGAGGTGATCGCCGCCTCCAGGGAGCGGATTTTGGTCTGAATATCCGCGCGGTCGGCGTTCTGCGCGGCCGTGTTTTCCTCCAGGCCGTCCAGACGGGCCTGCAGGACGTCCCGGTTCTGCTGCAGGGTTTCCTGATTGAGCAGGGTGGCGGACAGATGACGGCTCAGGAAGCGGAGGCTGGTCTGCAGGTTCTCCACCTGGCCGTTCAGGGCGTCGATGGTGGCGCCGGCGTCCGCCAGCTGCAGTTCGAGGGCTTCCGTCTTTTCCTTTTCGGCGGCGAGCAGTTCCTCGGTCTGCTGGCGCTGCAGGGAGGCTTCTTCCAGGTCGGCGGCCAACTGCGCGGCTTCCTCGTCGGTGGGCAGGGCGTTCAGGCGAGCAGTCAGTTCCTCGGCTTCGCCGGTCTTTTCGGTCAGCTGCTCTTCGAGGCCGTTCGCGTATGTGTGAAGCTCCTCGTTTTCTTTGGTCAGCTCGGCCAACAGGGCGTCGCTCTCCAGCTGCTTGGTTTCGGCCGTTTGCTGGGCGGTGAGGGCGGCGGTGAGCTGTTCCTTGGTCTGTTCCAGCTCGGCGGTGAGGCGGCTGTTTTCTTCGGCGACCGCTTCGCTCTTCTGGGCGACTTCCTGGGTGTCGAGCTGTTCCTGGGCGTTCAATTCAAGCTGCTGAATGGTGTCGTGCAGCCCGGCGATCTGCTGGTTCAGCTGTTCTTTTTCTTCGGCCAGGCTGGCGGAAATCGTCCGGACGCCGTCGCGCTCCTCGCGGATGGCGGCCAGCTCCTGGTCCTTTTCGGCCAGCTCGCTGGTCAGCCTTTCCACCTCGGCAGCCAGGTCCTGATCGGCCTGGGGGGCCGCGGCATTCTGCGCCAGCTGAGCGGTCAGGGTTTCGTTTTCCTGGCGGATCCGGGTGAGCTCGCTGTTCAGCTGATCGTTTTCCGCTTCGGTGGCCGTCAGGGCGCGGAGGATTTCGGCATTCCGTTCCTCCGCCTGCGCGGCGGCGTTCTGCGCTTCGGTCAGGCTGGCCTGGAGGGAATCTGCTTCATCGGAAAGGGAAGCGCCCTGGGCGTTCAGCTGGGCCGTCAGGTCCTGATTGGCCGTCTCGGCCTCCGTCAGGCGGGCCTGGAGGGTCTCGTTATCGGCCTGGGCCTGGACCAGGTTCCCGTTCAGGGCTTCGGCCTGGGCTTTCGCTTCCTCGAGGGCCTGTTCGGCCTGGGCTTTCAGATCTTCGGCTTCCTGGGCGCGGGCGGTCAGCTCGGCATTGTCTGCCTGGGCCTGAGCCAGATTCCCATTTAAGGTCTCGGCCTGGGCCTTCGCTTCTTCAAGGGCCTGTTCTGCCTGGGCTTTCAGGTCTTCGGCTTCCTGGGTGCGGGCGGTCAGCTCGGCATTGTCGGCCTGGGCCTGAGCCAGGTTCGCATTCAGGGTCTCAGTCTGGGCCTTCGCTTCCTCAAGAGCCTGCTCCAGGCTGGCGGTCTTCTGCTGGAAATCGCTCTGCATTTCCTCGCTGGCGGCCGAGGCGCTGCGGGACAGGGCCGCTTCTTCTTCCAGCGCCGCGATCTTGAGGTTCAGGTCGGCGATGGTCTGGTCCTTTTCTCCGACGGCCTGCCGAGCCTCGTTCAGCTGGGCGAGGGTTTCTTCCTGATCGGCTTCCAGCTGGGCCCTGGCGTTCAGCGCTTCCTGGGCTTCAGTCAGCTCCGCGCGGATCGTTTCGAGCTCCTGCTCCGTCTGCTGCTGGCGGGTGGCGGCCTCGGTCAGCGCCTGATCCTTGGCCGTTCCTTTTTCTTTCAGGGTGATCACGGAGGAGAGGGCGTCGGTCAGGTTGGTCTGGGACGCCTCGTATTTGCCGTTCAGTTCAGCCAGCTCCGCTTTGGTATGGTCTAACTCCGCTTTGGCATGATCCAGTTCGGCCTGGACGGCGGCCAGCTGTTCGTTGCCCGCCTGGGCGTTTTCCCCGGTGAGGCGGGTGATGGTTTCCTGGTCCCGGGCGGCCTGGGCGTTCATGCCTTCCAGCTCCGCCTGGGCGGCCGTCAGGGCGTCCTCCGTCTGCTGGGCCTGGAGCTGATAGGCGGCAAAGTCCTGCGAAAGCTCCGTATACTGGCCGTCCAGCTCGGTGAAAGCGGCCTGGCTTTCTTCCAGCTTTTTCTGAAGCTCGCTGACCTGGCCGGAAAGGTCCTGCACCTGGGCGGCAGCTTCGGCGGAGGTTTCCTCGGTGGTGCGCAGGCCCTCCAGCTCCATCTCCTGCAAGGCGATCTGGGCCGTCAGCTCGTCGACCTGGCCGGACAGGGTGGCCTCCCGGGAGGAGGATTCTTCCAGCTGCTGGCGCAGGGCCGTGAGCTTGGCTTCCGATTCCTGCAGGTCCGTCACCTGGGTGTTCAGGCGATTGACGGTTTCATTCGCCTGGTTGAACTGGTCCTCCAGCGCCGCATAGGCGTTCCTGGTGTTTTCCAGCTCCGTCTTCAGCTGCTCCGCAGCGGCCGGGTCCTGATCGTTCAGCCGGGTCTGCAGGGTGCTGTTGGCCGAGCGGAGGGTCGCGATCGTCTGGTTGTTCTGGTTGAGCCTGTACAGGCTCAGGCCCAGCAGGACGACGGACGCCACGAGCACGACGCTGACGAGCGCGTAAATCCAGAAGCGACGATTGAACATAGAGGGGTACCTCCACCTTTTTTGATGCGGATCCGCTGCCGGACCCACAGAAAAACGATCTGATATGCCAAATAATATACATTCGACATGGGAAATAAAATATCCTTCCGCGAATGAGAAAAAGGACGGAAATAAAAAATTTATTCTACATGGATGAACGAGCGGACCAGCCGGTAGAAAAAGACCAGGGCTTTGCGGCCGGCAGCGCCCTTCCAGGAGGCGGCGAAGCCCAGCGGATGACGGCGGATTCTGCGGTAGAGCTCGGGATCAAAGGAGCGAATGGTTTCAAACATCCGGGCATGGAGGGTCAGGCCCTTCTCCGAACCGGAGAGAAACTGCTGGGCGCTGGCCGTGCAGAGGTTGCCGCAGATGTTGCTGAGCATGTAATCCCGCAGATTCCGGGGCTGGCGGTTCATTTCCTCCCAGGTGTAGGAGCAGCACATGGTTTCGGCGATCATCGTGACGTTGTCCAGGCGCTTGAGGATGACCTCGTCGCTGGTGGACTGATCCGCCCGGCCGACAAAATAGCCGTACAGGGGGGACGGGTCGTACAGGATGGTGCGGGTGTGGGGGAGGGGCTGGTAGATATAGAGGTTGTCCTCGTAGAATACGTGCTTGGGCAGGTCCAGCTTCATCTCCCGGAGGAGCTCGGTCCGGTAGCAGACCGCGTGAATCATGAACTGGTTCGACATCAGGAACCGGCCCGCCTCCTGCCAGGTGATGAGCCTATGGGCGGGGAACATGCGGCTGTAGCGGATGCGGTGGACGGCCTGCTTTCCGGGCCGGTCGTACACGTAGTCGTTGACGACCAGGTCCGCCCGCTTCCCTTCCTCCGCGTGCTCGCGGAGCATGGACAAAAAGCCCTTGAGGCAGTTCGGGTCGATCCGGTCGTCCGAATCCAGGGTTTTAAAATAGATGCCCCGGGCGTTTCGGACGCCCTGGTTGATGCCCTCTCCATGGCCGCCGTTTTCCTGGTGGATCACGCGGACGATGCCGGGATAGCGGGCCTCATATTCATCGGCGATCTTTCCGGTGCCGTCGGTGGAGCCGTCGTCGATGATCAGCACCTCGAGCTCGTCTCCGGCGCTCAGCAGCGGGTCGACCGCGCCGCGCATATAGGCTTCTGAGTTGTAACAGGGAATGGTGATGGTGAGCAGTTTCATTTGAAATTTTTCCTTATCATGTAATGGGTGCCGGAACCAAAGCGAAGCAGCAGGACCAGGTCCGCCGTTATCTGTTTTTGTTCCGCTTGCGGCGGGTCTGGGGCTTGTCGACCGGCTGATCGCCGCGCAGGGCGAACAGCTCGTCGCGCAGCTTCGCGGCCTTCTCAAAGTCCAGCTCGCCGGCGGCGGCCAGCATCTTGTCTTCCAGGGCCTGGATCATGGCCCGGCGCTCTTCGTCCGGCAGGTCCTCCGGCATGTCGCCGGACACCTTGTCGGTGATTTCGAGCAGGGCTTTGACCGCCGTGCGCACGCTCTGGGGCGTGATGCCGTGGACGCGGTTGTATTCTTCCTGGATGGCCCTGCGGCGGTTGGTTTCCTGAATGGCGGCGGCCAGGCTGTCCGTCATCGTGTCGGCGTAGAGAATGACCCGGCCGTCCACGTTTCTGGCCGCGCGGCCGATGGTCTGCACCATGCTGGTCTGGGAGCGCAGGAAGCCCTCCTTGTCCGCGTCCAGAATGGCCACCAGGCCGACCTCCGGCAGGTCAAGCCCCTCGCGCAGCAGGTTGATGCC
>DGRV01000005.1:37306-38533 GCA_002391225.1 Christensenella sp. UBA4379 | reverse complement strand
GTTGATGCCCACCAGCACGTCGAAGGCCCCGGTCCTCAGATCCCGGATCAGCTTGGTGCGCTCCATCGTCTGGATGTCGCTGTGCAGATAGCGCACGCGGAAACCGAGGTCCCTGAGGTAATCCGTCAGGCTCTCGGCGTTTTTCTTGGTCAGGGTCGTCGCCAGCACCCGGTAGCCCTGGTCGACGGTCTGGTGAATCTCTCCGACCAGGTCGTCCACCTGGCCGGTAGCTGGGCGGAGATAGAGCTTGGGGTCCAGCAGGCCCGTGGGGCGGATCAGCTGTTCGACGATCTGGCCGGCCTGCTCCCGCTCGTAGGGGGCGGGGGTGGCGGAGACGTAAATGATCTGCCCGATCCGCTCCGTGAACTCCTCAAAGCGCAGGGGCCGGTTGTCAAAGGCGGAGGGCAGGCGGAAGCCGTAGTTGACCAGGGCTTCCTTCCGGGCCCGGTCGCCGGCGTACATGGCGCGGATCTGCGGGATGGTGACGTGGCTTTCGTCGATCAGGGTCAGGAAGCCCTTGGGGAAGTAATCCAGCAGGGTATAGGGGGCGTCGCCGGGCTTGCGGCCGTCAAAATACCGGCTGTAGTTTTCGATGCCCGGGCACATGCCGACCTCGCGCAGCATCTCGATGTCGTAGCGGGTGCGCTGGGCGATGCGCTGGGCCTCGATCAGCTGGCCCGCTTCCTCGAACTCCCGGACGCGCTCCTCCATGTCCTTTTCGATCCGCTCGAGGGCTTCCTCCCGTCCCTGCACGCTGGTGGCGTAATGGGTGGCCGGGAAAATGCCCTTGTGCTGGACGGTATGCAGGGCGTGGCCGTTGACCACCGAAAACTCGGTGATTTTATCGATCTCGTCGCCGAAAAACTCCACCCGGACCCCATTTTCGAATTCTCCGGCGGGGATAATCTCCACTGTGTCCCCACGAACGCGGAAATCTCCGCGCCCAAACCCCACATCATTGCGGTTGTACTGGATGTCCACCAGCCGGCGGAGAAACTCGTCCCGGGGGAAATTCATCCCCGGACGCAGGGAAATCATCTGCCCCTCGTATTCGGAGGGGTCGCCCATGGAGTAAATGCAGCTGACGGAGGCCACGATGATGACGTCCCGCCGCTCGCGAAGAGCGGCCGTCGCGCTGTGGCGGAGCCGATCGATTTCGTCGTTGATGGAGGCGTCCTTTTCGATATAGGTGTCGCTGGAGGCGATGTAGGCCTCCGGCTGATAATA
>DGRV01000005.1:0-37230 GCA_002391225.1 Christensenella sp. UBA4379 | reverse complement strand
ACCGCGCTGTCCGGGAAAAAGGCCTTGAACTCACTGCACAGCTGGGCGGCCAGGGTCTTGTTGTGGGCGATCACCAGGGTGGGCCGCTGGACCCGCTCGATGACGGAGGCCATCGTAAAGGTCTTGCCCGAGCCGGTAACGCCCAAAAGCACCTGGGCGTTTTCCCCGCGCAGCACGCCGTCCGCGAGGGCCTGAATGGCCTGGGGCTGGTCCCCGCTGGGCTGGTAGGGCGCTTTCAAAACAAATCGGTTCATAACCGTCCGGTTCCTCTTTTTATAATGAAGCAATAATTGGACAAAGAGTCCCTGCCAGGAAACTACAGATACAGGTCCAGCAGGGAGCCCGCCAGGCTGAGAATCGCCAGCAGGACAAAGCCCGCGCTCCTGAAAGCGGCCTGCCGGCCGATGTCGGGCGGCAGCTCTTTTAGGGCGGGCGGAAAGACCGTTTCCCGTTTGAAACGGAGCAGAAAAGCCACGCCGAAGCCGGACAGCACCAGCATGATCAGCCCGAAGACGGCCACCGCCTCCAGGGACAGGCTCAGCAGCAGGGGCGGCAAAACGCCGCCCAGCAGGTTGATCGCCGCGTGCAGCACGTATCCCATCCGGATACTACCGGTTTTCAGGTACAGGGTCCCCAGCAGCAGCCCAAGGCCGAAGGCGTAGAAAAACTGATAGAGGTTGACGTGATACAGGGCGAACAGAAGGGCCGAAAAAACCAGGGCAATTTTCTGCCCAAAGCGGGTCATGCGGGGAAGGATCATTCCCCTGAAAAAAAGCTCCTCGGCCAACGGGCCCACGCAGGTCACGTAAAGCGCCAGCGGGACCGTCATCCGGCTGCTCAGTTCCCCCAGGCGGTTGACCGCCCGGCCCATGGTCAGGAGGGAGGCCAGCAGATTCCCCAAGAGGTTCCCGCCGTAGATGATGGGCAGGGCGGCAAGAAAGAGGGCCGGAAATTCCTCTGGATGGATGGCCCCCGGAGCGGCGGCTTCCTGTTCTTTCGGGCGCAGCCAAAAATACGCCGGGATCAGCACCAGCGGCAGGGGCAGCTGCGTGATCAGCAGGGCGTCCTGGGGGCGGAGGGAAAGACCTTGAATCAGCCAGCTCAGCAGGAGGCCCAGCCCCTGGATCAGCAAAAGGGCCGAAAGGGTGATCAGGGCGCAATGGCTGTAGGTCCTTCTGGCCTCATGGAAGCTGTCCATGCAACCGTTTTCCATGCTCAGGCGTCCTTTAAAAAGGTCAGCACTTCATGCCACCAGGGGAAGAGCACCTTGTCGCCGGAGCGGTAAATCTCGTGCCGGGAGCCGGGCACGGGGAACTGTTCTCCGTGCTTCACCCGGGCGATGAACTGCTTTTGTTCCTCCGGCATGACGCTGAAATCCCATTCGGCGGAATAGAGCCGCACCGGGCAGGCGATTGCCTCCGGCACGCCGGGAGACAGGAGTTTTTTCGTTACCTTGATCGCTTCCAGCGTCCAGCTGTAGGTGGGACCGTTGTTCTGGAACTCCGGATGCTGCTGCTTGACCTTGTCGTACCAGTCGAAGCGCTCCCGGCCGGTGGCGCAGGAGGTGTCAAAATTCTCCGGCCCGGCGTAGGGCTTGGAGGTGAAAACCCGCTTTTCCCCCTGACCGATCAGGCGGAACGTCCCGCACATCAGGCGGACGGCCCGGCGGTTGGCTCCGACGTTCGGGGAGATCATCGGCGCGCAGAGCACGGCCCGGGAGAAGCAGTCCGGATGCGCCGAAAGGAAGAGGCTGGTGACAGCCCCGCCCATCGAATGGCAGAACACCGTCCAGGGCTTGGGGCAGGAGGGAAGGACGGTGTCGCACACCGCCTCCAGGTCGCGCACGTACTCGGTAAAATGACGGACGTGGGTCAGGGAAGGGTCAGCCTTCAGCCTATCTTCCCGCCAGGAGCGGCCGTGCCCACGCTGGTCGTACGCAACGACGCAAAAACCGTTTTGCAGCAGGGAGAAGATCACTTCCGAGAACTTGAAGGCGTTTTCCGTAAACCCGTGGACGAGGACGACGGTCCCCCGCGGTTCATCCGCCCGGTAGGTTACGCAGTACAGGGGCCTGTTTTCCGCGCCCTGTACCGTCAGGACAGTTTCCCGCTCTTTCAGGTACGGCAGGACCGTGCTCTGCATGGTCTCCTCATAGCGGTCGGACAGGACCAGCCCGTCCCCGTTCAGCCGTTCGTTCATCCGCTGTTCTCCTTATCTGCCGCGTTTTTGGATCTGTCTGAACACAGACCAACACGGACTCAATTGATGGACAAGCAGGAATTGAGTCCGTGTCATAGATATAAATCATCCTGAGGCTGGGCCGCGCCCGGATCAGCTGAGCGATTTTACGATGGTCATTTCCACGGTTTGCCCGCGGATGCAGACCTGGATTTCGTCCGCCGCGTGGGAGACGACGGATTTCTCCAGTTCGTCCCAGGCTTCCTGGGCTTTCTTGTCGTCATGCCGGACGCCTTCTTCCAGGGCCATCTGGTACTGGGTCATCTTCCATTCCCAGTCCAGAGAGGGGGAGGAGGAATGTTCGTACATGCCGGACATCAGCATGGGGCTGGCCTGAAAAATATCCTCGTCCGAACCGCGGTCAAAAAAATCCCGCAGCCGGCCCATCAGACCCTTGGCCGCCTCGTTTTTCCCACTGCTGGAAACCTCCAGCAGGCTTTCCCGCTTTTCGTTGGTCATCCGGGTTTTGACCTGCAGGTGGAGCTGATAGACCCCGTCCTCGTCCTCGATCCAGAACTGACCCTGCGTTTCGCCGGTGATGGAGCGCATCATCCCCATCATTTCTTCCGTCAGCAGACGGAGGCGAAGGGCGCTCTGAGCGGGAAGGCCTTTGTACGCGGCGACCTTTTCCGCCTGTTCCAGGGCCTTCTCCATCTGGCTTCCGCTGCTGGAAACCGTGATGATATCTGTTTTCATCCTGCCATTCCTTTCCGATTTAGGCCGAAGGCCCTTCGGGTTATTCGATCGTCAGGATATCGGAGAAACCGGTAACCTCGAACACTTCCTGCACGACGTCGTTGACGTGAACGATCTTCATGCCGCCCTTGCTCATCATCGCCTTATGGGCGCTCAGAAGCACGCGCAGCCCGGCGGAAGAGATGTACTCAAGTCCGCTGAAATCCAGCGTCAGTTCCTGGACGTCGCCCAGGGATTTGTTCAGTTCGCCTTCCAGCTCGGGGGCGGTCATGGTGTCCAGACGGCCTTCCAGGGCGATTTCCAGAGCGCTGCCGTGCTGAGTCTTGGTGATTTTCATGGTGGGAGTTCTCCTTTCTGATTGACAATGGTCATCTGTTCCGCTTTAAAAATAGGGGAACGGTGGGGGAATGTCAAAATAAAAAATCGTTGTATATGATCAGATGCTTCGTCCGACGGTCCATCCTCCGGGCGGAGCGCCGTCAGATCCGTTTTCGGATGGTCAGAATGTTCCGGCCGTTTTCATGCCGGTATTCGACCGCGTCCATGGTCTTCTTTACCAGGAAGATGCCCAGGCCGCCGACCGGCCGGTCCATCAGCGGCAGACTGGTATCCGGCGCCTGCTGGGCCAGCGGGTCAAAGGGAATGCCCTCGTCGCTGAAAACGACGGAGCACATCCGGTTTTCTTCGTCGAATTCTATCCCGACGGTCGCCTTGCCAGGCCCGTCCGGATAGGCATACCGGGCAATGTTGCTGAACAGCTCGTCAATGGCGACATCGATTTGCATCTGCGCTTTCATAGAGCAGTCCAGTGCTTCGAGCTGTCCGTCGATAAACGCCGTCACAGAGGGAATGTTCTCCAGAACAGCGTCCACTGTCAGTTCCTTCATCGTCCGCTTCCTCCCTTCCGGTGCGGGCGGGTGCATCATCGTGTATCAAGGGGTGTGCTTCCTCATGAGATAGAAGTCCGAGACATTTTTTTGTCTTTCGGACCATGCTGTGCATACGGAAACAAACATATTATATCACTATTCATTACCTTTATACAAGGGGTATTTGAACTGTGATTTGCAGATGATCATTGTACTGTGTCAAATTGAGATGAAAATCGTATTTGATATTATGAATCCATGAGAAATCAATGGAAAACGGGAAAATGTCAGAGAAAAGATTGCGCGGATATTAGGAAGATGAGCCGTGCAAAGCACTGTAAGCAACTTGGAAACAGTCCTCTTTGAAATTGTTGCACTGAAACCGCCAGAAGCTGACCGAAGGGGTCAGAGCCTGCAGTAAATGAAGCGTCATCTGCATCTTTTCGGGTTCATCAGGACGATAGACCTGTTGGAACAAAGAGGGAAACGCTTCAGCAAAAGAGATTTGCTCGATATGGTTGTCTTCAGAGCGTTCCATCAGGATGATGGATTTTAGCGGCACGGTGGTATTCGTATACATATTTTCTTTGCCGGACCAGGGGGAACCGCAGACAAGCGGCTGCCCTTTGTCCGTTGGAACAAGAATAAAAGGCTTATCTCCATTGACGACAAAAGCGTCAGGGCAATGATCCAGCCATTTTAAAATGTGGGTGGTTTTGCCGACGCCCGAAGGGGCGGTAAATAAATATGCCTGGCCATCCAGGGCGATGGCAGCGCCATGGATCAAAAAAATACGATCGCTTAATAAACGCTCTGAAATTTTCCGGAGCAAAGCGGAAACTTCCAAACGAACATCAGCAGGAGCGTTGATTTGGTATGTCGCTTCAACCTCAGCGGCTTCGCGGTCGAAATCTTCTACGCTGCACTGTACAGTGAAGGAAGGTTCTTCATCCACGACAAAATCCTGTAATAATCGATAGGACCGATGAAATTCTGCCCGGATGCCAATATTGATATTTGCAATCCGTATTGTAAAAAACTTCAATGGTGATTCTCCCATCCTTTAATCATCAATCAAGTTCTGATCTTTCAGATAAGCAATGGTTTGACGGACATAAGCAGCTAACTGATCAGCGCTGTTTTCATATTTGAGGGACAGCGTATGGATGATTTCTTCCTCGCTGGTGTCATTTTTTAGCAGCTCAAGGACTTCTTTTCCCGCTTGGTTGAGTTTTAATATGCCCTGCAGCTGATCAGAGCCCTGACCGACGGGAACAGCGATAATTTCATCTGACATATCAATGGTTTCAAGATGATATTTCAGTTTCATAAAAATACCTCGAATTCAAGAAATGGGCATGGTGGAAACTTCCAACATGCCCTTTTTAAAATACAGGATCTTGATCGATGAAAATCAGATATCAATCCAACCTTTTTCAGCCATTTTCTGTTTGCATAACTGGTCAAACTGAGCGTCACTCAAATGCCGGTTTTCGTCCAACAAATCCTCCGCATAGTTACGCGCATCCCGGTAGGTAACATTTTTCAGCTTGTAGGATTCCTTGGTAGTAACGAAGCCAACCCTCATGTAATTAGCACTGATGACAACAGTACCGCCAACTACTTCTTCGACCTGAGCATCGTTTAATTCCTTTTTCATAATGACCTCCCTATGAATGATCCATGAATTGATTTATTCATTAAAACACAAACATATTACCTTCGGTGACGCAGCCGAACATATCATCAGCATCCGGACCAAATCCATAGCAACCAGTCACACCACCGCCGCCAAAATTACCATCATATGAGCAATCTTCCGAAGAGCAGACAATATTCGTCATAGCGATGGGCACAAATTCGATTTTCGGTTCTTCCATATACAAAGCTCATCAACCTCCTTTTTGAATGGAACGTGAAAACGATCTGTAATGCTTTTTCATTGCATTCTGAAAACGAGTAAGACTTTCTTTCTTGGCGACGCAACGATGACTGGCGGGACATAAATGAAGCTTCATACAGTTCGGGAACAATGGACATTCGACACATTTATCAAAATCGGATGGTTTGCTCCATGCTGATATAAGCGCGGGATTGGTGATTCCTTCACGAACAGTCCCGATTAAGTCTTCATCACTCACCAGCTCCGGGCATCTGGAAATACCGCCCTGAGGATTGATGGTGACGGAATGATCGTTGCTTGCTTGACATCCCTTGAAATTCAATTCTGGTAATTCCTCATTCAGGGGATATAAGCCTTTTTCATGAACGAGTTCCTGATACTCTAACAGCTTGTCCTGAAACCATTCGTTCTTTCCGTGCTCTTTTTTTCCGAACGAATCCTCATGTTCGCCGTTGACTTGGTGAACGTGGAAAAAGAACAGAGGAGAACCATGGAATCTTTCAGACACATCATCCAAAAGATCGAAGAAATCAAGATAGTTGTTCAGATCAAAATTCATTCGCATACTGACGCGAATTCCATGTTCCAGAAGACGCTCCACGTTTCCCATCACACGCTGATAGGGATTGTCTTTTGCGTTCTGAAAACGCTTGATCGAGTTGTAATTCTTTTCCGTACCGTCGACAGAGATCATGACGTACTTTAACTTCCATAAGTCAACGGCAGTTTCCGTCATTTTTTGATCGAACAGATATCCGTTGGTGGTCATGCTGGAGCGGTACATGATGTTCTTTTTTTGAAGCTCTTCGCAGATCGTGCTGATCTGGCGGGCTGCGATGGTAGGCTCTCCGCCGAACCATGAAATGCGGACTTTTCGATCGTTTCCACAATGAGCGTTGATGAAATCTGCTACCTGGTGGATGATTTCATCTGACATGGTCGTTCGCTTCAATCCCTGCTGGAAACAATAGTAACAACGAGCATTGCAAGCGGTTGTAGGAAGGATTGTGTAGTGGGTGATGTCCGGCTTTTGCTGGGCTTTTGTCAGCATACGCAGGACTGTCTGCAATTTGATCGTCTGAGCATGCTCGTCATAATCTGCCGGAACCACAAAATGACTTTGAATCAGCGGTTCCATGGCAGGGCAATACATGGCAGGAAGACGGCCCAACATTTCTGCTTCTTGCTGTTCCAATGCGACGAGATGACCGGTCACAACGTTGTGCAGCAGAACGGTACATCCATCTTCCACTCGCAGCACATAGTGCATCAGCCGGTAGAGTGTTCCTTCTTTCAGCGCTGGTTCGCTCCAGAGCTTAGCAATATGCTGCTGTGGTTCGACAACAGTGATCATCTGGAGGCATCACCTACTTAACTTACAGGATCATCAAGCAGAAAAGCGGACATAGGCTTGCTTTTGCAGATGGACACACTTTAAAAACTTCAGGATATTGTATATTTCGGGTTTCTATACAAATATCCATTTATATTATATAACATGCTTCTAAACTGTGTCAATATCAGCAATGTAACGTTTACCCTTGTTTTTTACAGCGAAAGATTGATTCTTGCCACCTGAAATCGAAGCTACGAATGCGGGAATGTTGAATGGATCTCTGCTGCTCATCTCCTGCCTGATCAAGAATTGGACGGCCATCCGATGAAGGAGGTTCAGTTATCATTTCGCGCGGAAACGCATAACTGTCCTTCATAGCTTGATACGCATTTGTTTTAGAGATGGCAGAAGTAAAAATGAAAAGTTTTTGATATGCAGTTATTCATGATGCTGAAAGCGACTCAGAGTAGGAAAATCATCCATCTTGGAAGGATTGTGTTTTGAATGAATCTCTCTTTACCATTTGCCATGAACTGTGGTATGATTATCAAGGCTTAAGAGCTACCTAATTGAAGGAATGATTTTGCAGAACCATCAATCAACAATCATCAAGGAGAAAACCATGATCAGGCTCTATGATACGGGCGTTTATCTGGTGAACGGGACGGACATCTGTGAAACGGAAGCGGAGGCGGCGCGAGCTGCCGGGAAAAAGGTGGAGCGGGAGGAGGCGTCCCGCGGGACGATCGCCTATGGAATTTTGCAGGCACACAACACCTCGGGGGAGATGGACAATCTCCGCCTGAAATTTGATTCGATGACCAGCCACGACATCACCTACGTGGGCATCATCCAGACGGCGCGGGCCTCGGGGATGAAGGAATTCCCGCTGCCCTACGTGCTGACCAACTGCCATAACAGCCTGTGCGCCGTGGGCGGGACGATCAACGAGGACGATCACAAGTTCGCCCTGTCCGCCGCCCATAAGTATGGGGGGATCTACGTGCCGCCGAACCTGGCGAACATCCACAGCTACAACCGTGAGACGATGGCCGGCTGCGGACGGATGATTCTGGGGTCCGACAGCCACACCCGCTACGGGGCCATCGGCACGATGGCGGTGGGCGAGGGCGGCGGCGAGCTGGCCAAGCAGCTGGTGGGCCGCACCTATGACTTTGCCCGCCCCCAGGTGGTCGCCGTGTACCTGACCGGCTCGCCCCGGCTCGGGGTCGGCCCCCACGACGTGGCGCTGGCCATGGTCGGCGCGGTGTATCAGAACGGGTACGTCAAAAACAAGGTGATGGAGTTCGTGGGCCCCGGCGTGGCCGGCCTGCCCATGGAATACCGCAACGCCATCGACGTCATGACGACGGAGACCACCTGCTGGTCCTCCGTCTGGGTGACGGACGACAAAACGAAGGAATACCTGGCCCTGCACGGCCGTCCGGACGCCTACCGGAAGCTCCGGCCGGCGGACGCGGCCTATTACGACGGATGCGTCTATATCGACCTGTCCACGGTCGAGTGCATGATCGCCATGCCGATGCACCCCTCGAACGTCTTTACCATCCGCGAGCTCAACGAAAACGCGGCGGACATCCTCCATAAGGTGCAGGAGGCGGCCAACCGCCAGCTCAAGGGCGTCCAGATGGACCTTCTGTCCAAGCTGCGGGACGGCGGCGTCTGGGTGGAGCAGGGCGAAATCGCCGGCTGCTCCGGCGGTACGTTTGACAATATCTGCGCCGCGGCGGACATTTTGCGCGGCCGCAGCATCGGGAACGGGGCCTTCTCGCTTAGCATCTACCCCGGCTCCATGCCCGCCCTGGCCGAGCTGGTGAAAAACGGCCGCGCGGCGGACCTGATGAGCGCCGGGGCCCTGATGCGCGAATGCTTCTGCGGCCCGTGCTTTGGGGCCGGGGACTGCCCGGCCAACGGGGAGTTCTCCATCCGCCACACCACCCGCAACTTCCCCAACCGGGAAGGCTCCAAACCCGGCGAGGGGCAGATCAGCGCCGTCGCCCTGATGGACGCCCGCTCCATCGCCGCCACGGCGGTGAACGGCGGCAGAATCACCGCCGCCACGGATCTGGACGTAGAATACACCGGGCCCAGCTACCACTATGACGCCGGCATCTACGAAAAGCGCGTCTACAACGGCTGGGGGAGGCCGGAGCCGGAGCACGCACTGCGCTTTGGCCCGAACATCAAGGACTGGCCGGAAATGCCCGCCCTGACGGACGACCTGCTGGTGCGCGTCTGCAGCTATATTACCGACCCGGTCACCACCACGGACGAGCTGATCCCCTCCGGGGAAACCTCCGCCTACCGCTCCAACCCCGAGCGCCTGAGCGAGTTCGCCCTTTCCCGCCGCGATCCCGGATATGTAGGCCGCAGCAAGGAAATGCGGCAGCTGGAGTGGGACCGCCGGACCGGAAAGCCCCTGCCGGCTGAAATCCTTCATGTGTACGAAGCCCTCACCAAATCGGGCATTCAAAACGACCCGGCGCATACGGACATCGGCTCCGCCATCTTTGCCAACATGCCCGGTGACGGCTCCGCCCGCGAGCAGGCCGCCAGCTGCCAGCGCGTGATGGGCGGCAGCGCAAACTTCGCCCGCCAGTACGCCACCAAGCGTTACCGCTCCAACTGCATCAACTGGGGCATGACCCCCTTCCTGACCCGGGATCCGGAGATTTTTGAGCTGGGCGATTACATTTTCATTCCCGGCGTCCGGCAGGCGGTGCTGGAAAACAGGGAGACGATCACCGCCTACGCGGTGAAGCCGGACGGGGCGGTCCTACCCTTCCCGGTGACCACGGGCCCGCTGACCGAGGCGGAGCGGCAGATCATCGCCGACGGGTGCCTGATCAACTATTACCGGAATCACTGAGAGACGGGCAGCGATGTCCTGAGTCAGCTTTACGAAAACGAATTTCAGCTCTCTAATAGAAAGAACCCAGGGCCGCCATCCCGGCGGCCCTGGGTTCTTTCTGTCTGTGGCGGTTCAGCGGTTTTTCCGTCCGCCGTTGCTCCAGTCGATGGTGGGGATAGTGTCCATGATATCGGGGAGGACGCCTTCGGTGATGGGCTCAAAGCCCACGTCGTCGGACAGGGTCGTGGCCCCGCTGGGGATCATGACCTCGGTTTCCACGGTGAGGCCCTCGGCCTGGGGGAGGATGCTGTTGATCAGCGGGAATTCGTCCTGGTGGACGGCAGCCTTGAGCTCCCGGTGCATGGTGACCTTCAGGGTGTATTTGCCCGGATAGAGGTCTTTGAACATGTAGTGGCCGTATACGTCGGTCTCCGTTTGGGCGACGAGCTCGTCTCCCTGGTACAGGGCCAGGATGATGCCGGGAATGCCCTTCTCGCCGATGTCCTGCATGCCGTTGCCGTTCGTGTCCAGCCAGGCGAAATCGCCGATGGAGCCCTTGGCCCCAAAGCCGATGTCCGCTCCGTATTCCTTGAGGCCCATCGTCAGGGTGAAGGGGTCGCTCACGCCGGTATTGGCGTTGCTGCGGATGACGCTGACGCGGTCGTCGGTATCGGTGACGCGGGCGAAGCCGAAGTCCTCCGGCAGGTCCGCCCGGATGCGGTAGACGCCCGGATACAGGCGGTCAAAGGCGTACTGGCCGTTTTCGTCGGTCAGGGTCTCCAGGATGGGCAGGTCGTCGTCTCCGCTCAGCAGGCTGATTTTCTGCCCGCCTACGTGGCGCAGGGCCCCGTCCAGGCTCCACAGCTGGCCGCCCAGGGCGGCGAAGCGGAGGAGGCCGATGTTCTGGGAAAGCGCCTCCCCGCTCTCGGGGCGGACGTCGGCCGCCCATTCCGTCAGGCTCAGCTGGCGGCCGCCGGCCAAAATGCAGTCTTCCTCGAGGACCGCTTCCAGCTGGTACTGGTCGGGCACGAGGAGGGAGGTTTCAAAGTGTCCCGTTTCGTCAGATGTCATGGTTTCGACGGTTTCTCCGTCTCTGTCGCGCAAGATCAGGGAGAAGGAAGGGATGGTTTCTTCGCCGGGCTCCATCTCATCCGAATGGTCGGCGTCCCAGTAGACGTAGCCGGAAATGCGGGCCGGGCGGGCGGCGGTGACGGCCAGGTCTGTGATCCGCTCCCCCATCGACAGGGTCAGCGAGACGGACGAATGGCTCTGGGCCAGGGCGGGCACCAGCATGGTGTCCGCCGCGAAGACGTATTCTTCGGGCAGGACGGCGGTCACGGTGTAGGGGCCGGGGCGAAGCAGCTTTAAGTCAAAGCTGCCGTCTTTAGGATCGGTCTCCACGGTGACGATGGCTCCGCTGTCCTCGTTGACGGCGGTCAGGGCCGCTCCGGCGAGGGGAGCCCCGTCCAGGGTCACGGCACCGGCCACCTGGGCTGTCCGCACGGCGTAGACCTCCGGCAGCTCGGTTTCAGAGCCGTCCGCGCAGGTGATGTAGGGGGAATAGGTGGTCACGGTGTCGGCCGTTTCCAGCAGGGCGTGCTCGGGCAGGGTGTAGAGAACCGTGTATTCTCCGGGCAGGATGCCCTTCAGGTAGAAAAAGCCCTGATCGTCCGTGCGGTCGTTGGTGTATTCGGAATAGGGGGTGCCGTCCCGCCGGATCAGGGAGACGGAGACGCCCTTCATGCCTGTGACGCTGCCGTCCGCCTCATGGACCAGGACGTGGCCCTGTACGGTGGAGGCCTTGAAGAGGGCCGCCCTGAGGTTGGAAACCTCCTGCCCGGGCTTCAGGCGGAGGAGATCCGTTTCCCCGTATTCCGCCGTCTGGCTGACGATGCAGGTATCCCCCTCCGCGGGAGAGGCGATGTACGGGTCCACCAGCAGGAAGCGCAGCGTCTGGGCCTTGGGCATCAGGGCAGGGAAGACGAAGGTGCCGCTCTTGTCCGTCGCGGCTTCGGCGGTGACGAGGCCGGCCGCGTCCACGGCCTGCACGGTCATCTCCGGCAGGGTGCCTTCCAGCGGGTCCCAGACCCCGTTTCCGTTGGTGTCCAGATAGACCTGGCCGGAGACGGCGGCCGGCTCCGTCAGCCCGGCGTAGAGGAGCTTCTGCTCCGCCCGGCCCAGCGAAAGAGCGACGGACACGGAAGTTTTGGCGGTATCGGCGGAAAAATCGTTCTGGCCGCCGGGCATGGAAAAGACCGCTTTGTCATGGGCGGAATCCGCCAGCGCGGTGAGCGTCAGCTCCCCGGCGCGGACCACCGGCGCGGCCGCGACGCCCTTTTCGTCCGCCTGGACGGTCAGCGCCTCGGCCCCGTTTGCGTGGATGGAAAGGGTGCCGGGGTAGGGTTTTTCGCCCGCGTCCATGCTGCCGTTGGCGTTTTCATCCAGATAGAACTGGACGGAAAGGCCGCTGGCGGGGATGACGCCGACCTGGCCGATTTCCGTGACCTTTTCCTTGGCGACGGAGATCGGTGCGGCGTCCGTGCTGCTGTAGCCGTTGGTCAAAAGGCTGTCCGAGCCGGGGGCGGAGAACATCCAGCCCTCGGGCAGCGTCACGCTGTAACTGTATTCGCCCGGCTGCAGGGGATCCAGCACGAAGCTGCCGTCCTCGTTTACCATGGCCTTCATGGAAAAGCCCTGGCTTTCGGAAATGACGGAAACCTGGGCCTGGGGGAAGCCGGCTTCATCGGCGTCCCGACGTCCGTTCTCGTTTTTGTCCAGATAGATAGAGCCCCGGGCGCTACCGGCGGCCACGGCCCCGATGCCCATGCCCTGGGTGCCTTTTTCCAGGGTGATGGGGTCGGTCCAGGCTTCGCCCTGGTCGTTTAAGCGGAAGCAGTTATAGTAGATGTTGACCTTGCTGCCGATGGGCCCAACCATGTAGCCGGCGGGCAGGACGGCCTTGAGCCGGTAGGTCCCCGGGGACATGCCGGGCAGGGAAAGCTCGCCCCTTCTGTTGGTGGTGCCGGTGGCGATGGGCTCCAGGTCCGTATAGCCGTCGGCGTAGATGGAAATCTCCACCCCGGCCAAAGAGGGCTCGGTGCTCATGTGGCCGCCGTTTTCGTTGGAATCGACAAAGGCGTCGATCGAGATGCCCGCCGTCGTTCTGGAGGAGGCCAGGGGAATTTTCGTATCCTCCTGGATGTTCATCCAGGGCGTGTGGGCGTTTTCGCTGTTTGAGGGAAGCAGGCGGCTGTCCACGCTCATGGGGGCGGCAACCTGGTTCTGCGGCAGACGGACGCTGACGCGGTAGGTGCCCGGCTCGACGTTGTTAAACCGCCATTCGCCGTTGTTGCCCGTCCGGGTCGTGAGGGACGTGCCGTTCTGGCGCTCCAGGGTCACGGCCAGGTCGGTGAGCGGGGCGCTGTTTCTGTTCATCAGCGTGCCGCTGACCGTCAGCGCGCAGGCTGCCGCGGACAGCGACAGCAAAAGGACGGCCAGCATCAGGAACATCAGGAGTTTACGCATGAGGGGCCTCCGGAGGTGTAGTAAATAGGGATTAAGGATTAGGGAATAGGCATTAGGCATTAGGGCGAATTCGTGATTCGTAATGCGTAATGCGTAATGAAATGAATGAAATGGGTGAGAAAATACTCAGTCGGGGTCGGTGAGGAGGCGGACGGAGGGCTTTTTGTTTTTCAGGGTGATCAGGATGCCTGTCCGGGCGCTCTGGGTGACGCAGATCTGGGAGCCGACGGAGGCCAGGCGATACAGCACGTCCTTGCCGGGGGTGTCCTTTTCCTCCTTGGTAGAGGTGGAAATCACGCTCACCCTGGGGCGCACGGCCCGCAGGAAAGCGGCGGAGGAAGCGCTGCTTTTCCCGTGGAAGGGCACCTTCAGCACTTCCGCGGGGGAGAGGACGCCCGCCAGCAGCAGGGACGCTTCCTCCTCCGCCTTCATATCCCCGGTCAGGAGGACGGAGCCGTCGGGCGACACCAGCCGCATCACCAGGGAGTTGTTGTTTTCGTTCTGCGTGTTCAGCGTCAGGGGACCGAGGACCTCGAAATAGGCTTCGGCGCAGACGGAAATCACGTCGCCCGCGTCCAAAAAGCGGACGTGCTTGCCGGCCTGGGCCGCCATGGCGACCACCGGATGGCCGGAGCCGTTCCCCATTTGGCTCAAAGCCGGGGCATAGAGGGCGTCCACACGGACCTCGCTTTCCAGGAGCTTTTCCAGCCCGCCCATGTGGTCCTTGTGCGGGTGGGTGATGAAGACGCCGTCCAGCCGCCGGACGTTTTCCCGGCCCAGCAGGGCCTTCAGGCTTTTCCAGGTTCTCTTGTAGCCGGTGTCCACCAGGTAGTTCCTGCCGTCCAGAGAGAGGAGAATGGCGTCCCCCTTCCCGACGTTCAGGCAGATCATGCGGATGCCGCTGCGGTCTTCTTCCCCCCCATAAGCGGGACGGAAGGGAAAGCTCAGGCCCAGCACGGTCAGGACCAGAAACAACGTCAGAAACTTGGCTAGCAAAACACCACCTCCAGGGAAACGACGGGCATACAAAATCATTATAGCATAGATGAAGCGAAAATGGAAATGGAAGAAAGTAAATTCTGGCCTGGACAAAATATTTCTCAAAATATTTTTTTCAGCCCTATTGCATGTCAAAAAATTGTGTGTTATACTCCACTAAAGCGGTTTAGGAGAGACGGAAAAGACATGCGAAAACCGGTGACGATGCGCACCCTGGCCAAGGAACTCGGGCTGTCCCTTTCGGCGGTATCAAAAGCCCTGAACGATTATCCGGACATCGGGCCGGAAACCAAGGCGCTCGTCCTGGAAAAAGCGGCGGAGCTGGGTTACACGCCGAACAATCTGGCCCGAAGCCTGGCCAGGAAAACCTCGAACTTTCTCGGGGTCGTCCTGAGAGACGTTTCCTCCGTCTACGGGGAAATGTTCAAATCCATGAGCGAAGTGGCCCGGCGCGACGGCCTCCATCTGATGCTGTACGACACCGACAACGACCCGGAAGTGGAAAAGTGGTGCATCCGGAACCTGATGGACTCCATGGCCCTGGGCATCGTGGTGACCCCGGTGGGGGAGGACGTCTCGTACATCGAGGAAATGACGCGCGGCCGTGTCCCCGTGGTGTTCCTGGGCGGCAAGGCGACGGACCCTTCCGTCAATTACGTCTGCTCGGACAGTTTCGCCGGCACCGAAATGGCGGTCCGGCACCTGATCAGCCTGGGGCATGAGCGCATCGCCATGATCTGCGATCATAAAAAGTCCGCCTCCCGCAGCGCGAAGATCGCGGCCTACGAGGGGCTGATGGCGGAAATCGGCCAAAAGCCCCGCATCTTTTACGGCAGCGGAGAAGAAAAGGACATCATGGCCTCCGGCTATGAGCAGGCCCGGCGCATGATCGCCTCCGGGGAGGAGGTCAGCGCGGTGTTCGCGGTCAAGGACAAAATGGCCATCGGCGTTATCCAGGCGCTGAGGGAGGCGGGCGTCCGCGTGCCCGAGCAGATGTCCGTCGTCGGCTACGACGGGATCGACGCCGCCGCCCTGCCGATGGTAGGCTTAACCTCAGTCACCCAGCCGCGCATGGAAATGGCCGAAGCGGTCATCGACATTCTCCGCCGCCACGCCGAAAACCCGGACCTGCCGCCCGAGCACGTGCGCGTGACGCCGAAGCTGCTTACGCGGACCAGCAGCGGGGCGGCCGCAAAAGCCTTAAACGGCCATCTGCCGCAAAAGGAGCTTGTGAAACTTTAGACAGGGAGTTATGACCTGTTGAAGTAATAAAAGGAGGAAAAACCCATGAAAAAGGCACTTGCAATCCTCGTCGCGCTGACCCTGTGCGTGCCCTTCCTGTTTGCGTCCGCTCTGGCGGAGACGGACGTGCAGAAGGCGATCGCCGAAGCCGCGTCCATGAGCTGGGACGACCTGCTCGCCAAAGCCAAGGCGGAAATCGGCGACAACAAGCTGATGATCTACAGCAACACCTCCCGCGTCAAGGAAGATACCTTCACCGCCAAGACCGGTATCGCCATCGAGACGCAGAACCCCAACGACAGCCAGATTTACGAAATGCTGGAGCAGGAAGTCGGCAACAATGTGTACGGCGCGGACGTGGTGCTGCTGCAGGACTGCTTCATGCTGACCAACCTGGCCATCGCCTCCGGCTGGCTTGAAAACTATGTGCCGGAAGAATACAAGGCCGTCATCCGGGAGTCCGACCAGAACCCGCTGGTGGCCGTTTACCTCAACCGCCTCTTCTTCTATAACGACGGCGGCGACAAGAAAGCCAAGATGTTCAAGAACGTCTGGCAGTTCACCGAGCCGGACTTCAAGGGCACCGAGTTCAAAAACCCCATGGACGAAAAGTCCAGCATGAACTTCCTGATCAGCCTGACCAGCGAAAAGTGGCAGGCGAAGATGGCGGAAGCCTACAAGAGCTACTACGGCAAGGACTGGGCCCCCTCCGCTGATTTTGACAACATCTCCTATGAGTGGATCTACAAGTTCCTCATGAACTGCACCTTCGTGGCCAAGGACAGCACCATCGCTTCCGACATCGCCGGTGGCGCCGCTGGGTCCACGGGTCTCTTCGTCTTCTCCAAGCTGCGCAGCGTGGACGCTTCCAACATCACCGTCTGCGCCAACGACGGCATCGAGGGCTTTGCCGGCCTTATGTACCCGATCTACAGCATGGTCGCGGCCAACGCCAAATATCCTTACGCCGCCTGCCTGTACATCAACTATCTGCTCTCCGAGGAAGGCTACGGCAACATCTTCGGCAGTCAGATGGGCACCTATTCCGTCAACAGCACCATCGGCATCAGCGACAACGCCAAGACCTACGGCGACCAGCCCCTCAGCTTCTGGCAGGACTGCCTGGTATTTGAAGACGCCGAGCATGTGCAGAACGTGTACTTCGAGGCGTTCGACCGCATCTCCCAGTGGTGCGCCAGCAAGTAATCCCATGAAGTGAGCGCGGAGGGCCGCCTGCATTGAACGGCGCCCTCCGCCTTTCTTTCCAGACGAAAGACGGGTGTGGGTATGAATAAGAGCGATACGAATGGAAAAAAACGCCTCAGCAACGCGCTGTACGCCGTCAAAAGCTATTTTTCGGTGCAGGCCAACGTGCTGATCGTGATTTTCGCGGTTCTCCTGCTGGTGCTGACGGTGTACCCCATGTATTCGGTCATCCGTTCCGCCCTGACGGTGGGGAGGATGGAGGCAATGAACTACAACAGCCTCCTGCACGCTGGCCTCAAGGACGGCGATTTGACGCTGGTGCATTTCCGGGCCCTGCTTTCCAGCGACGTCCGCTTCTGGAAACCGCTGTGGAACAGCCTGCGGATGTCGGCCTACGCTTCGGTCATCGCCATTTTGGTGGGCGGCACCTTTGCTTTCCTGATCACGCGCACGGACATCCGTTTTAAAAAGTTCTTTTCCTCCGTGTTTATTTTTCCCTACATCATGCCCAGCTGGACGCTGGCCCTGGTGTGGAAAAACGTGTTCGCCAACTCCAGGGTCGGCACCGGCGTGATCGGGATGCTGGAAAGCCTGACGGGCCTTTGCGTGCCCAACTGGGTGGTGTACGGCATTTTCCCCTGCGCGCTGGTGATGGGCATCCATTACGCGCCCTTTGCCTACATCCTGATCGGCGGGACGCTGCGCAACATGGACGCGAACCTCGAGGAGGCCGCCACGATCCTGCGGGCCGGGCGGGGGAGGATTTTGCGCAAAATCACGCTCCCCATCGTGATGCCGGCCCTGTTTTCCACGGTGCTGCTGGTGTTTTCCAGCACCATGGCGTCCTACGCCGTGCCGGTGTTCGTCGGCTCCCCGGGGAATTTCTTTGTCCTGTCCACCCAGCTTTCGCAGATTTACAAGGCCTCCCAGATCCGCGGCCAGGCCTATGTGATGACCCTGGTGCTGATCCTGTTCGGCGTGATGCTGCTGGGCATCAACCAGTGGTTCACCGGCAAGCGGAAATCC
This sequence comes from Christensenella sp. UBA4379, assembly GCA_002391225.1. GTDB lineage: Bacteria > Bacillota > Clostridia > Christensenellales > Aristaeellaceae > UBA4246. Next base: position 19,318 of record DGRV01000005.1, on the reverse strand, counting down.
TTTACCACGGTCACGGGCAAGTCCGGCCAGGTGTCCTACATCAAGCTGGGCAAGGCGAATGTCTGGATCGCCTCGGCGCTGGCGGTGGTCCTCTTCCTGATCGCCATTTTCCCGATCATCTCCTTTGCGCTGGAATCCATGTGCGAGGTGCAGGGGGACTATTCCACCCTGACGCTCAAGTACTGGCTGAGCCGGGAGGACATCGGGGGCTTCGCGGTCAACGCCGGCCACGGCATCCTGTTTAACAGCATGATCTGGTCGGCCCTGTGGGGCAGCATCCGCCTGTCGCTGATCGTATCCCTGATCGTGGGCACCTGCGGCATCCTGATCGGCTACGCGGTGGCCAGGAAGCGCGGCACCCGGATCGCCGGTTTGGTTTCGGGCCTTGCGTTTTTCCCTTACCTGGTCCCCTCGATGGCCTTCGGCGCGATTTTCCTGGCGGTTTCAACCAGGCTCACTTTCCTGCGCGGAACGCTTTTGCTCCTGGTGATCGTCGGCTCCATCAAATACCTGCCCTTTGCCTCCCGCAGCGGCACCAACTCCATGATGCAGCTGTCGGGCGAAATCGAAGAGGCGGCGGTGATCGTCGGCGCGTCCTGGCCCAAGCGGATGCTCCGGATCCTTTTCCCGATTCAGAAGTCTTCGTTCATCAGCGGCTATCTGCTGCCGTTCATTTCCTGCATGCGCGAGCTGTCTCTGTTCGTCCTCTTGACCACCAGCGGCACGCTGATCACGACGCTTCTTGCGTACTTTGACGAAAAAGCCGTCACCCAGATGTCCAACGGCATCAACCTGCTCATTGTCATCATCGTTCTCCTTGTCAATTTCACGATCAACAAGCTCACCGGCGCGTCCATTGACAAGGGTGTAGGAGGAAACTGACCATGCCGAAAATCGTACTGACACACGTCACCAAGCAATGGGGCAAATTCATCGGCGTCAACGACCTGAACCTGGAGATCGAGGACGGCTCCTTTGTGACCCTTCTGGGCTCCTCCGGCTGCGGAAAGACGACCACCCTGCGGATGATCGCGGGCCTGGAAACGCCCACCAGGGGCGAAATCCGCTTTGACGACAAAATCGTCTTCAGCAGCGACAAGAACATCAATGTCCCTCCCGCCAAGCGGGAGGTGGGCTTCCTGTTTCAGAACTACGCGCTCTGGCCCCACATGACCGTGACCCAGAACATCGCCTTTGGCCTGGAGACCCTCAAATGGAAAAAGAGCGACATCAGCGCCAGGGTGCAGGAGATGCTCAAAACCATGCGGATCGAGCAGTTCGCGGACCGCTATCCTGCCGAGCTCTCCGGCGGCCAGCAGCAGCGCGTCGCCATTGCCAGGACGTTGGCGCCCAAGCCCCGCGTCCTGTTTATGGACGAGCCCCTGTCCAACCTGGACGCTAAGCTCCGCGGTGAGATGCGCACGGAGCTCAAGCGCCTGCACAGGGATACCGGCTCCACTTTCGTCTACGTGACCCACGATCAGCTGGAGGCGATGACCCTTTCCTCCAAGATCTGCATGATGAACGAGGGCATGCTCCAGCAGTACGCCCCGCCGCTGACGGTCTACAACCGGCCGGCCAACCTCTTCGTGGCCGACTTCGTGGGCAATCCCTCCATGAATATTATTCCGGCTGAGGCGAAAAAGACCGGGCCGGCCCAGGCGGAGATCAGCTTCCTGGGCATCCAGGCTTCGTTTGATGGAGAAAAGGACTTTGAGCTGGGCTCCGGGGACGTGGCCATCGGCATCCGGCCTGAGTTCCTGCCGATCTCAGAGGACGGGGACATCGAAGGCCTGGCCTATTCGACCCTGCCGGCCGGCATGGAAACGACGGTCAAAATCAAGCTCGGCGATACGATCCTGTCGTCCGTCGTCTTCGGCGCCATCGACTATGAGACGGACGCGAAGATCCGCTTCAGCGTGGCCGGGTCCGGCATCCTCCTGTTTGACAGGCAGAGCGGCAAAAACATCGCCTGCGGCAGGCTGAGCGTTCGGTAAAAAGGGGACCAAAGATGATCTATGGCATTCCTACCCTGATGGAGTTTTCGGACAAAGACGTCCTGGCCCGCTTCTGCGCGGACCAGGGCTTCCGGTTCGTTGAAATGAACATGACCTTCCCCTGGTTTCAGCCGGGGACGGTGGACGCCGGGATGGTCCGGGCTCTCATGCAAAAGTACGGCGTCGGCTTCACCGTCCACCTGCATGACCAGGTGAACCCCTTTGAATTTTCTCCGGAGATGCGGCGGGCCCATCTGGAAAACGCCCTGTTTGCCATCGATCTGGCGTGCGAACTGGAACTGCCCAGGCTCAACATGCACCTGCTTCCGGGCACCTATTCCTCCATCAACGGGGTCAAGACCTACTTGTACGTCCACTGCCGGGAGCTGTACCTTTCCTATGTGCGGGCCTTCCGGGACCTGGTGGATGAAAAGCTCCGGGGCAGGGACACGTTGTTTTGCATCGAGAACACCTCGGGCTGGCAGCCCTTCCAGCATGAGGCAATCGACATTTTGCTGGAATCCGACTGCTTCGCCCTTACTTACGACATTGGGCACGACTTCCGCACGGGCTTCCAGGACGAGGCGTTCCTCCTGTCCCACCGGGACAGGATCCGCCATTTCCACATTCACGACAGCGACGGCAAGGCCAACCACCTGGCCCTGGGAGCAGGCTGCATGGACCTGCCCCCCTTCCTCCGTCTGGCGGACAGCCTGGACGCGACCGCCCTGGTGGAAGTCAAGGAATCCGGGGCCCTGATCCGGTCCAAGGAGTATCTGATCGGCCAGGGCATGTGGTAAACGCCCAGACATGGATCAACGATGAAACGGGGGATTGGATGATGCGAAGTGCTTATGGGAAGAGGATCATCGCGCTGCTGGTTTGGGCGGCGGTTTTATGCGTCAGCTGCTGCTTAGGAGAAACGGCGACAGACCCGGCAATGGAAAGGCTGAACCAGTTTGCCGCCATGGTGATGGAAGAAAAGAACCAGAGCTTCGGCTACCCCGGCAACCAGAACGTACAGCTGACAGGGTTTTACCAGTGGCTGATCGAAAGCGGAATGGATACGGCCATCGTCAATAACGCCGGAGATCCCTTTCACAACACGGACCCGTCCCTGAACGCGCTGGATTTTGAGCGGGAGGTCATCGAGTTTTTCGGCCCCCTCTACGGCTTTGATCCGGAGGATCTCTGGGGCATCGTCACCTTCAGCGGCACGGACGGAAACAACCACGGGCTCTACTTTGGTTCCAAATATCTGGAAAAGAAAACCCATCAGAAGCCGGTCGTCTACGTTTCGGACGCGGCGCACTATTCCAATATGCGCCTGGCCGACCTGCAGAACCTGGACCTGGTGCTCGTCCCGTCCGATGAACACGGATGCATGATCCCGGAGGAATTCGAGAAGGCCCTGGTCAGGGACAGGCCTGCCCTGATGGTCTACGCGATGGGGACGACCTTCAAAGGCGGGATCGACGATCAGGACGCCTTGAACGCCATCCTTGAAAAGTATCCTTCCGTCGAGGTATACCGCCATGTGGACGCCGCCCTCTTCGGCGGGTTCCTGCCTTATACCGAATACCGGGACGCCGTGGACAGGACGGTCCATCCCTTTGATTCCATTGCCATCAGCGGGCACAAGTTCTTCGGCATGGACGAGCCGGCGGGGCTGTTCATCACGACGATGGAGATCAAGGACAACCAGAATCCCTACAGCGTCACCTACCTGAACGGCAGCATGCCGATGATCAACTGCTCCAGGTCCGCCCTCGCTCCGCTCAAGTTCTGGTGGATCATCCATCATACCGGCCTGGAAGGGCTCACAGAACAGGCCAACGGGATGCTGGAGCGGGCGAAATGGCTCAAGGAGGAAATGGACAGACTGAAATGGCAGGCCTGGCTGGAGCCGATGTCCAACACCGTTTACTTCGTCCGTCCTCCGGAGGAGATCGCCGAAAAGTACGGTCTGGCCCCGGACTATGACGAACGGCTGGGCGGGGAGCTTTCCCATATCGTGGTTATGCAGCACGTGACGAAGGAAGGGCTCCAGGGCTTCCTGGACGACCTGGCCGCGTATATCGAAGAGACTCTGGATGAAGCGGCGTAAAAAGGCGGACAACATGGAAAAGCTTTTTGAAACGGATCGTCTGATCGTCCGCAGCTTCAGGGACGAGGACGCGCCGGCGCTTTTTGAAAACCATCTGGACGGTGAAGTCCAGAGATGGTTTCCCAACGAGTGCTATGCTGACCTGGCGGAAGCGCGGGGCGCGGTTTGCTTTTATGCCGACTGCGTAACAAAGGGACAGCTGCCTTTCGTCCTTGGGGCGGAGTTTAAAGAGACGGGGGAACTGATCGGCGACGCCGGAATCAGCCAGGTGGAAGGACACCCGGACGAGATGGAAATCGGCTACTGTATCGGCCCCAAATATCGCGGCAAGGGCTATGCCGCTGAACTGGTAAAGGCCGTATCCGTATATGCGGCTCAGCGCTTTGCTGCCAGGGTGATCTGGGGCCGTGTGGTCAAAGGAAACACAGCATCGGTCAGCGTGCTGGAAAAGAGCGGCTACCGGTTTGTAAAAGAGGAATCCGGCGCGGAAGACGACCCTTACGGGAACGGGATGCTCGTTTACAGGAAGGAATGCTGATGTTTGCTGCCCCTGCTGAGACCTTCCTGATTCCTGCTGGTTGAACAGTTTCCCCGGAAATCATCACATAAATAAGGACGTCAGGCAAAGCAGCCCGGCGTCCTTTTTATATGAAATTGTCAGATAGTGATGGAAGAAAAAGACAGAGCGAGTCATGGCTTCGCCGTCGTCCCTTCCAGGAAGGCGGCGTCCTCTTTGCTTAAAGGGCAGGCCGCCGAGCGGAGGTTCATCCGGAGCCTTTCGGGGGAAGAGGTGCTGACCACGGCGTAGAGGTTCATGGGGCTGGCAAAGACGTAACGCATGGCGATCTCAGGGACGGAGAGGCCGTCGCGCTCGGCCAGCTGTTCCGCCCGGCGCAGGCGGTCCATGTTTTCCTTGCACAAAAATCCACGCTGGGCGAATTCGTCCAGGACCCGGGCGGCTGTCTCATTGTCCCCGGCGCGGAAGCGGCCGCTTAAGAAGCCCCGGGCCAGGCTGGAGTAGGCGACTACCGGCATCTGGTTTTCCGTGTACCAGGCGCGGGCGTCCTGCTGGTCCGGCCCGGTCAGCGTCACGCAGCCGCCGCCGAAGGGGTCCTTGACCTGGACAGCCAGGGAATAGTTCGGGCTGGAGACAGAAAAGCCGGTCAGCCCGTGGGCGGCGGCGTAGGCGTTCGCCGCTTCGATGCGCCGGTGGGTCCAGTTGGAAACCCCGATCATCTTCACCTGGCCCGCTTCCAGGAGCTGGTTCATCGTGTCGATCTGCTCCTCCACGGGCGTGTCCGGGTCGTCCCGGTGCAGGAGGTAAATGTCGATGCAGTCCGTCCGAAGCGCCTCCAGGCTCATCTGGAACTGGTCCAGGATCACCCGGCGGTCGACGTGGACCTGACCGTCCCTAATATCACCGCACTTGCTTAAGAAAACAACCCGGTCCCGGACGCCGCGGCTTTCGGCCCAGCGGCCCAGCGTGCGCTCGGCCTGGCCGTAGCTGCGGGCGCAGTCAAAGACGTTGACGCCGCTTTCCAGCACGCTGTCCAATAGCTCCAGCGCCCGGTCCTCCCCGGTGGAAACCGGGGGAATGGCCGTCCCGAAAAAGATGCGGGATACCGGAAAATGAAGCCCGGAAAGGACGCCGGTTTGGACCGCCTGTTCCATGACGCTGCCTCCTGATCAGTGATATGATTTGAATGAAGATTTTTCAAAGAAGAAACGCCGGGAACGCAGCGACGCTTTGCTCTGATCCCGGCGCAGACTGGGAAAGCCCGGTCATGCTTTTTTGTCAAACTGGTGCTTGCACTTGCCGCAGGTGACGTGCATCATGCCGCTGCCGCGCTTCATGCGCAGGATGGCGTGGCACTCCGGGCAGCGGAAATACTTGTACTCCTTGCGGTTTTTGAACCGCATCACGGACTGCTGCCCCTTCTGCTTGGTTTTATAGTAGGCGGAGAGGTATTTGGTGTTTTCGTTGGTCCGCTTCAAATGGTTCTTGGACAGCATGCGGAAGGCCGAATAGATGTACAGGCCGACGGAGATCAGCGCCAGCGGGAAAAAGCCCGTCAGCATGGCCATCAGATACAGGGCGATGCCCAGGACCAGCAGGTGCAGGGACAGCTGATCCGCCCCGTGACGCCCATACATAAACCGCTGCATGGCGCTGCCGGCCTTGGAAAAAAACACCGCGAGCTTTTGCTTGACCTGATCCCAGAATGACATGATCGGAGCCTCCAGAGAAAAAGAGTGGAGAGTGAAGAGTGGAGAGTGGAGAGATGAATTGGTCTGATAAGAATGGAAGACCATATCTGATCTCCACTCTGCGAACGAAGTGAGCGAAAACTCTTCACTCTCCACTCTGAATTAAAGTTAGCAGCAGAAAAAGCCCCTGCCGCATAAGCAGCGGCCCAGCATGTTGACCGCCAGGCAGGACAGGAAGGGGTTGGAGCAGACGGCGTTGGGGTAGCCGAAGCGGATGCCGCTGCGCTGGTAGGCCTGGCCGGTGTACTGCAGCTGCTGGAGCAGGTGCTGGTATTCGGGGTTGGACGGCTCCATCTGCACGGCGGTCTTGGCGTGCTGGAGGGCGGCGATGCGGTTGTTCAGCCCCAGGTTGGCCCGGGCGCTCAGGGCGTGCCAGGCGGCGTTGTGCTCGATGATCTGATTCAGCGTGCGCATGGCGTCGGTAAAACGGCCGGTCCGAAGATAGTCCGCGGCGGCCTGCATGAGCGGATCGGCATAGGTCTTTTCCTGGGTCTGGTAGCTCTGATGGCTCTGCTGCTGGCCCTGATAAAAGCCGTCGAAGCCATTAAATCCGCCGAAACCGCCAAAGCCTCCCTGATAACCGCTCTGGGAAGAGCTCTGGTAGCCGCCGGTATAGCTGCCGCCGCCCTTTTTGATCTTGATGGCCTCGGAATACGCCTCGTTGATCTCCTTCATCTTGGCTTCCGCCGTGGCGGAGCCGGGATGAAGGTCCGGGTGGTACTTTTTGGCCAGCTTCCGGTAGGCGGCTTTGATCTCTTCCTCAGTGGCGGAAGAGGTGACGCCCAGTACCTGGAACGGATCATTGATCATCTCGGTTGTCCTCGTTTGGTTGATCCTTCCGGTGCATCCGGGCATAGCGCACCCAGATGCCGGAAAAGAGTACATTCTGAATCAGGTCCAGGTCCCTCTCCAGGGGCAGGAGGTCCAGCTCCTGGGCGGCCTCGCCTGCCAGCAGCAGGAGGATATCCCGCACCTGGGTTTCATAGTCCGGCTGACTGTGCAGGGTCCTGAGGGGGTTGAAGCGGCGCAGACGCTTGTCCGCGTCGTAATCCTCATAGGCGTCCATCATGTAGATGAACCGGCCCAGCGCGTGGCCCAGCCCGTACAGCATGTCCGCCCACTCGTCCTGGCGGTAGCGGAAAATTTCCCCGACGATCCGCCCGGTCAGGTCGCACAGCTCGTCCAGGCTGTCCGACTGCTGAGCTTCCAGGATGTTGATCCGCTCCAGGGCGTCGCCGATGGCGGCGCATTTTTCAGGATACCGGAGGGTGATCTTGTCAAAGGACTTTTTGAGCGAGCGGGCGCGGATTTCCTTTAATCGGCTGTGGTCGTCCTTGACGCCGTCCAGACACATGTAGTAGGCCAGCAGCAGGTTCATGTCCGCCGCGTAAGGGAAAATCTCAGTGTCCGCGTACTGGCGGGAAGCCACCGGATGCACCGGGCAGACGCCATTGGAAGTATTCACCTTCGGTTCGTACAGGGAGGACAGGACGATGGCCAGAAAGGTCATGTCGTTGCTGAGCGTCAGCCGGCCGGCCTGGCCGTAGTTTTCCCTCAGCACCCGGCACAGCCCGCAGTAGTAGGCGCGGTACCTGGTCTGCTGGTCCTTGTCCAGCGTCCCCATATTGGCGGTGATGTACCCAAACAATGCTCCTTCCTCCTTTCGTCCCGGGATCAAACATCATTATACCATGGGCGAAAAAGAGATTCAATGAACCTTCCCCCGGAAAACGGGACAGAATCATGGCAGAAAAGGGACAGGGCGGAGGATAGGGAAGAGGTAGGAGGTAGGAGGTAGTAGGTAGGAAGTAATTGTTCTGCGGTGATGCAGACTGTCAGGGAATTGGGCGGAAGAGGTCGTCGCCTGTGATTTCATGGGCGATGATGTTTCTGTACTCGTTTTTTCTGAGACCGTTCAGCGTGATCATGGTCAGCAGCAATGCTTTCCGCGTTCCCGTTTCGGTGCGGAACGCTTCCGCCTTGTAAAGAAGGTCCTTCTCACAGGCGGCGTCGATGGCGTATTCCTCAGCGGCGTATTTGATTTCGCACAGATTGATGACGCCGTCCTTCCGGTCGATCAGGAGGTCAATCTGAGCGCCTGGGTGCTGCTTGCGGCTTTTCCACGCAAATTCAAAGCTGCTGACGCCCAGGATGCCCAAAGCGTTCTTGATCTGGCGCGTATGCAGCTGGCAGACCCGTTCAAAGGCAAGGCCGCACCATGTGTAGTAAGCGGGCGTATTCAGTAAATCCGTCCACGAACTGATTTTCTGGTGTTTCAGCCATGTCAGGTGGAACAGCGTGAGCGGGTCGATCAGCTGAAAGATAAAGCCGCTGTTTTTCCTGGTGAAATCCGTGTATTTTCGGATAAAGCCGCATTGCTCCAGCTCGTCCAGGCATTTGGTCAGCTCTTTGCCGTCCGGCGCGTCTTTGACCGCCTGCAGCTCTGTTCTGGTCAGCCCGCTCCGTTTGGATGCCAGGGCTTCAATGATGGCCAGATGGTTTCCCGGCTTTTTGAACAGGGAAGAATAAAGCTGGGCGTACTCGTAGCGGAGCGGACCGTTCTCCTGGAAAAAGAGCTTGTCAATATTCTGTGATAAGCTGTACTGCGGCGTCAGATAGTTGAGATAATAAGGGATCCCGCCCAGAATCATATAGCACTCGATCACCTGTCTTTTGGTCAGGCGCATGCCGTTTGCGGAAAGCAGCTGCTCGCATTCTTCCAAGCAGAAGGGCATCAGCCGGATTTGCCGGGTGATCCGGTTGTAAAAACCGCCCGTATCACGGACAATATGATTCATAATCCAGGAGGTTGCGGAACCGCAGACAATCAAAATCAGGTCAGCTTGGGAAGAGCCCCAGCTGTTCCAGAAAAAATCCAGCGCGCTTTTAAAATCAGAACGGGCTGTATCCATCCAGGGCAGCTCATCCAAAAAGACGACCCTTTTCCCGGACTGGTATTCCCTGCGGACATTGGGGGAGGAAAGAAGCTTTTCCAGCCGGGAAAAAGCCTCCAGCCAGTCCTTGGGGATGGTTCTGTTCTGCTCGCCGTAGTTTAACAGCGCTTCGTGAAAAACGCGAAGCTGCTGGCGGGTATTCAGCCCGGAAACACCGGTTGCGTAAAAGGCGAAGCTCTCCCGGAAAAATTCCTTGATCAGAAAGGTTTTTCCGACCCTTCTCCGCCCATAAACCGCCAGGAATTCCGGCCTGGGGCTGCTGAGACATTCCCGAAGAACGCTTTTTTCATATTCTCTGCCAATCATCTTCATGCCGGCCGGCTTCATGCCTGCCTCTCCCCGCCTTTTCTGTATGAATGTAGAATACCTGAAGGATTCCTCTGTATTATACATTTTGGGCGATTATATGTCAATCATCATCTATAATTCCCCAAAACAAAGTTTCAAACCATGAACTTGGGGAATTATAGGAAATATTCATCAGGAAATGGATTTATTGTGATGACTTTCATATACGGGCCAGCCTCCCGTGGGGAAGCTATTCCCCCTGCCGACGTTTCCCTTCCAGGTGAAAGGCGGAAAGGACGCAGGCGGCGGCGCAGAGGGAGTGGAGGGCGGGGCGGTCGTTTGGGGCGGAGGGGCCCAGCTTGGAGCGGAGGAAGGCGGCGGCTTCATCCGGCGCAGGGGAGGCGGCGAAAAAGGCGAGGCCTTCCTGGTCCAGTACGTTCATCAGCAGGGTGTCGGCCCCGTGGTACATCTCCTCCCGGAGGGTGAGCCGGGCTTCCCTCGGCTTTCCGCCCAGGGTGTCCACGTAAGAAAGCTTGCAGATGCTGGCGATGATCGCCCCAACCGCGTGGGCGTGCAGGGAACCACGATGCTGCAGCTGGAAACCCTCTGCGCAAAGGCAGATGGCGGGGAAGAGGAGGGCCTCCTCCCGGTCTGGTGACGCGGCAGTTTCCCGCACCCTGTTCATGACCTCGGCGTGGAGGGAGCGGAGGTCGTCTGACTGAAAGCCCAGGGAATAGCAGTCCCGAAGGCAGGAAATCAGCTGGTCCGGGCGGGAAGGCGCAAGGCTCTCGTCCCCGTCCTGCAGCAGGGCGGCGCAGCCATCCAGCAGGCGGGTCAGGAAGGCTTCATCGACAGATTGCTTGTACATCGGCGTTTCTCCGTTCATCCCGGACACGCCGGGAGGATGATAGGACCAGTGTAGGCCATCGGGAAAGGGATGTCAAGACAAAAAAGTCCCGGAAGCGCGGGCTTCCGGGCAAAAAGGGATGATGTTATTTGGATCAGCTGAGCGGGATAAAAACCAGATGGCGGACCGTTTCCGCGTATTCCTCCTGCGCGCCGCCGGGCTGGCCGTACACGTAGACCGGGCCGGAGGTCCCCAGGGCGTCCGGGGCGAAGAAAGTGATGCCGGCCGGCAGCACTAGCTCCGTGAGGTTCGGGCAGCCGGAGAAGGCGTTGGATTCGATGGCGGTGACGCCGGAGGGGAGCACGATCCTTTCCGCCGCCACCCCGGCGAAGGCTTCTTCCTCAATGGTTGTCAGGCTGGCCGGCAGGGTGAGGGTTGAGAGATCTCCCTCCCTTTCTGTGATGGTGACAGGCAGCCACGCGCTGACGGGGAGACACCCGACCGCGTTGGCGGACACCTGGAGGCGGTATTCTCCGGCGGGCACCTCCAGGGTGCCGATGGCAATGACCTGCTGTTCGTCCGCACCGAACCAGGTATAGGTGGTATCATCTTCGCCGGAAGCCACCAGGCGCGCGCCGTAGCTGACGTTCAGGCCGGGGTTCTGGTTCAGGATGGTCAGCTTCAGCTTCTGTCCCTGTCGGACCGTGGCGCTTTCCAGGACGGCGTTCAGGGCTTCCAGTTCTGCAATGGGAGGACGGACGGTCAGGGCGGCCGTGTTGGACATTCCTTCCCAGGGCACGTTTTCCCAGCTGAAGCCGGCTGCGTCTGGATCAATCTCTTCAGTTGTGTACTTTCCGCAGAACCAGGCCTCCCCGTCCGACCAGGCGGTCTGGAATTCGTCCAGTGCATCGCCCGTCCGGTAGATCCAGCCCATGTCGTTCCAGTCGCTGTACAGGGCCACGGCGGTTGCCCCCGGAGCGCGGAGGCTGATCTGTACGTCTTCAAAGATGTCGGCCGGGTTCGGCTGGATGGTCAGCTGGGCGTCGATCGTCCCTTCGGAAATCTCCACTTCGGCCTCCGCGGAACCGATGCCGTAGCCGGTCTTGTAGGGGAGGGCGTAGGCGGTAAGGCGGTAGCGGCCGATGCCCAGGAAGCCTGCTTCCACCTGGCAGGTGAAGGTCCGTTGGGCGCCTGAAGTTTCCGTTTTCTCGCAGGAAAGGGCTGTTTCTTCTCCTGTGATTTCATTGGTGAGAAAGCACATCACGTTCCCCTCCGAGCCCTTGAAATCGCAGGAAAGGGTCACGGTCCAGGCATCGGAAGGCTTTTTCCTGGCAGGTGCGTCTATGGTGATTTCGGCGTTTCCGTGCGGCGCGGCGACCTGGACATGGATCGTATCGCCTACCTGTACCCATTCGCCCTCGCCCTCCCCGTCCGGCGGATAGAAGGCATAGGCCATCAGCTGGTATGTCCTTTCCCAGCCGAGGGAGGAGCGGTCCGTCATGCTTTCGCCGGGCTGCCGGTTCCACGGATTGTTCATGGAACCGCTGCAGATCATGACCTCTTCCGCGCCGGGGGCGTAAACGGAATAAGTGATATATTCGTTGGCTTCAATTTCAGTCGGGCTGACACGGAAGACCGGTTCATCCGTCCAGGAAGCGGGCTGGGTGACGGTGATCTCATACCCTCTGGAGTCTCCGTGCCAGCCGTAGCAACGAGGATCAATGTGAAGCACGTAGCTTCCCGCTTCCAGAGCGTCCGTGGGGATCTGGAGGGTGGTGGTTTTGCTCAGGGGATAATCGATATCCACCAGCCATTGCCAGTGATTATCGTCCGCCCTTCTCATTTGGACGCCGTAGCTGTAGGCGTTGTCCACCGGCACCAGGGTCAACGCCAGCGTCTGGCCGCGCTCCACACTGGTTCCTTTGGGGAAAGTGATCTGAGGGGCATCCAGGTCGCCGTATTTGATCACGGTCACCGAGAGCGGGGTGCTGGTCACGGTCCAGGAAACCTGGTTCCAGTCGAAATCCCACATACCGCCATGGCTGTTCAGCCATTCCGTCACGGAGGGATCGGTCGTTCCCTGGGCGATCAGGATATCCTCCCCGCCCTGGTGGAAGCCCCAGGTCCATTCGAACGTCCCATTCGCGCTGACCCTGTAGTCCCATTCTCCCTGGGAGGTGCTCATGAGCCGCACAGCCGTCACGCCCTGCGGAGCGGTGACTGCGACCGGGATATTCTGGTGCAGCAGGATGTCCGATTCGCTGCGCACTTGAACGGAGAGGGATTCGGGAAGGTTCTCTGTTACGAACAAATGATAATCCAGATGTCCGCCGTCAAAGTCCAGAGCATGGGCGTGGACCTGAAGCACGTAATGGCCCGAACGGCTGATCAGGTCTCCCGGAATGGTGAACGTGCGGCTGCTGTCCGGTTCATATTGCCAGATTTCCTCGTTCTGCCCATCGTCCGGCCTGTATTCCAGACGCAGACGATAATTCTGGGCATGGGGTACAGCGTCAAACGAGCCGGTGATATCCTCTCCGGCGTGGATCAGATGGGGTACGCCGTTCAGCACAGGCGTATCCAGCTTTTCGGAAGCGGTCTGCGAAAGGACAAAGGGCGCTGCCGTAAATTCTTCATCGCCGAAAAACGCGGTCAGGGTGAAGGTGTAGACCCCGCTGTCCGAACTGCTCCAGGAGATGCGCTGCAGACCGCCGTCCCGGAAAATCTCGTTGCGCCAGTTGTCTTCGTCCTCCTTCGTGACGGTGATCCTCATTCCGTCCGCCCCTTCTGCCCAGGCCCAGAAGGTGATCTGCTCAAAGGACAGGGCATGATCTTTGGTAAAATAGAGCGCCGCTTCAGGCAGGTCTCCGCCGGAGCCGGTGACCGTAAACTCCAGATTGGTCTCGTTTTGATCCCCAAGATAAGCCTGATCGTAGTTGACCGCCTCGCAGGCCAGACGGAGCCTGTAGCGGCCCTCCGTCAGATGAACGGTGGGGTAGATCTGTTCTACCCCGGCCACCGCCTCATAATCAGCGTATCCGTTTTCCATCTGGATCCAACGGGGTTCTTCCCACCTGTCCAGCTCCGCGAAGTACCATTCGCCCTTTCCCTGAAGACTGTCGATGACGAAACGGAATGGTTCTCCTAACGCGACCGTCTGGGTTACCGCGTGGGCGTCGGGCGGGGCCATTGTTCCGATCATGTTCCCGACATTCAGGGTGATTTCCTGGCCAAGGGGCGTCCAGGCGCTTTCCGGCAGATCCTCCGGGCTGGAAGGATCCAGCGTATAGGACGCTTTGACCAGCCAGGAACCCGCATCCCAGCACATTATCGGGACCTGCAGAAAGCGGAGGTTTTGTTCCCGGTCAAAATATTCCCAGCAGCCAGTGCGGCCTCCCTCCGGATTGCTGCCGCTGCCGTCGTTCCAGACGCGGACCGCGGCCGCGTCGGCAGGGGCCATAACAGTCACGGTAACCCTTTCGTTGTAGCGGGGCGTGAGCGTGCTCACCTCAAGCGGGGATGCACTCTCAGCGGAGGCTCCGCCAGAAATGAGCAGGCAGAAAACCAGCGTCAGCGCTGAAACGACGGATAAAAACGTCTTCATCATATGTTCCTCCTGTCCGCGGATTTGTCCTCTGATTATAGCAGGAGGAAAATAAAAAAAGGTGGGCAGGCTGCCCACTTTTTAAAATTGCTGGTGTTTACAGGGCCGCAAAGATCGCGGCTTTCAGGTCTTCATAGGTTTCAAAGGCCGGGAGCTCGGGATGGTCGGCCTGGATCTTTTCCGTGCTGCGAAAGAGGAAGCCGGCCTTGGAAGCCTGAATCATCCCCAGGTCGTTGTAGCTGTCGCCGGCGGCGATGGTCTCAAAGCCGATGGACTGGAGGGCCTTCACCGTGGACAGCTTGGACTGGGCGCAGCGCATCTGAAAGCCGGTGATCTTCCCGCTTTCGTCGGCAATCAGGGAGTTGCAGAAGATGGTGGGCATGCCCAGCTTTTTCATCAGCGGATGGGCGAACTGGGTGAAGGTGTCGCTCAGAATGAGGACCTGGGTGCGTTCTCTCAGCTCGTCCAAAAAGGCCTTTGCCCCTTCCATGGGCTCAATGGTTTCGATGGTCTGCTGGATCTCCTTGAGGCCCAGGCCATGATCGTTCAGGATGCCGATGCGCCAGCGCATGAGCTTGTCATAATCGGGCTCGTCGCGGGTGGTGCGCTTCAGCTCCGGAATGCCGGAGGCTTTGGAAAAGGCGATCCAGATTTCAGGCACCAGGACGCCTTCCAGGTCGAGACAGACGATATTCATAAAGCTTCCTCCATGCGTTTTTAGGCTTTTTTCTCCAGTTTATCCAGCTGCTCCTGGAGCATCTGCATGAGCTTGTCCATTGGGACGTGATAACGGTCCGACGCGTCCTGCAGGGTCTTGCCGCGGATGGCCATTTTGCCGAAGGGCGTCTTGATCAGGCCGAACTTGGGCTCCAGCTGAATCAGCTGGTCAAGCAGGGCGGGATATTCGTTCATGATATCGGTAATCTTGGTTTGGGAAGTGATTTCCATTCTCTCTTCTTCCTTTCAGAGCAGGCGGAATCCGTCGTGCCTGCCCGCGGTTCATTGTACTATCGGGCGGGGGATTTGTAAAGGGCCGGAATCAGACTTTCGCTGATCAACCTTTTACCGCTTCGCCGGATGCTGCTCCACCAGCTTGACATTTTCCTCGCCGAGGGCGGCGTTCAGGGCTTCCAGGAGGAAGATGTCCGCCTGGACCCACTGGTCCCGGGAGCACAGGAGGGTCTTTTGCTCGTCCGGGAAGTTCAGGTAGACGGGGACCGGGCCGGGGGCGGACCGGATCAGCCGTTCGGTTTCGTCCATCTGCTCCCGTTTCAGGCGCAGGTAGAGGCGGGAGGGAGCGGCCTTTGCCAGGGCGGACAGGGAGGGCTGCCCCTCCGGCAGCGGAACGCCGCCGGCTTCGGCAGGGGCCTTTTCTTCGGTTGAAGCCTTTTTATCTGTGTCTTTCGCCGAGACAGGATCGGGAGCAGAGTCGTCCGGCAAAAGCGGCTCCACGGTTTCGACGATCAGCTTCGGGTCTTCATCCTCCCGGACGGAGAGGCGGCCGGAGACCACCACCGCCCGGTCTTCGCTGATCGTCTGGCGGTACAGGTCGCACACCCGGGGGAAGAGCAGGCACTCGATCTGGCCGGTCAGGTCTTCCAGGGTGATAAAGCCCATCAGTCCGCCTTTTTTGGTGACCCTGGTCCGCCAGGCGGCCACCATGCCGCCCATGCGCGCCTTTGCGCCATCGTGGCTCAGGCCATGGTCGTCCTCCTCCGTCCAGGAACGGATCCGGGCGGTGTCCGTGGGCAGACGCCGCAGGGCCTTCGTGTAGGCTTTCAGCGGATGGCCGGACAGGTAGACGCCGGTCACTTCCTTTTCCTGGCGGAGAAGCTCCTGTACGGAATAGGGGGGAAGCTTCGGGTAATCCCGCGGAACGGCGGGGGCCGGGACGGGCCCGCCCAGGTCGAACAGGGAAATCTGTCCCTCCACGTTGTTTTTCCGGGAACGGCTTTCGGCGTCCATGGCGCTCTCGTACACGGCCAGCAGCTGGGCGCGGTGGGCTTCCGGGGAATCAAAGCAGCCCGCCATGATCAGGCTTTCCACGGATTTTTTGCTCAGGTCCGTCCCTGCGCAGCGGCGGCAGAAGTCGTAGATGTTTTTAAACGGCCCGTTCTTCTCCCGCTCCGCAGTCACCTGGTCCAGGCTGGCGGCGCCGACGTTTTTGACGCTGCCCAGGCCGAAGCGGATGGCGGGCTGTTCCCCGCTCAGGTCCACGGTGAAGCGGCGGCTGGAGCGGTTGATGTCCGGCCGGAGGACGGGGATGCCCCGGGCCCGGCAGGAGTCGATATAGCCGGCGATCTTCCCGGTATTGCCGGAGAAGGAGTTCATCATCGCCGCCATGAACTCGGCGGGGTAATGCTTTTTGAGCCACCCCGTCCGGACAGCCACCAGGGCGTAGGCGGCGGCGTGGGACTTGTTGAACGCGTAGGAGGCAAAGGACGTCATCTCGTCGAAGATATGCTCGGCGATCTCGGCGGGGACGCCCCGGCTGACTGCCCCGGGCACGTGCTCCTCCGGCGAGCCGTGGACGAAGAAGGCCCGCTCCTTCGCCATGACGTCATGCTTTTTCTTGGCCATCGCCCGGCGCACCAGGTCGCTGCGGCCCAGGGAATAGCCGGCCAGGTCCCGCACGATCTGCATGACCTGCTCCTGGTAGACGATGCAGCCGTAGGTGACCGAGAGGATGGGCTCGAGCAGCGGCGTTTCGTACTGAATTTTTTCGGGGTGCTGCTTGCCCTCGATGTAGCGGGGGATGGATTCCATCGGTCCGGGCCGGTACAGGGAAATGGCGGCGATGATGTCCTCAAAGGTCCGCGGCTGCATATTGGTCAGGAAGGAGCGCATGCCGGCGCTTTCCAGCTGGAACACGCCGTCCGTGTCCCCCTGGGAGATCATCTCGTACACGGCCGGGTCGTCGATGGGAATGTCCTGCGGCGTGAGGCTGACCCCTCGGTTTTTCAGCAGGTCGAGCGTGTCGCGGATGACGGTCAGGGTGCGCAGGCCGAGAAAGTCCATCTTGAGCAGGCCGAGCTTTTCGATGTTGCCCATCGGGTACTGGGTGGTGATGACGCCGTCGTTGGTCTGCAGGGGGACGTAATGAGTCACCGGTTCGCTGGTGATCAGCACCCCGGCGGCGTGGGTGCTGGCGTGGCGGGGCATTCCCTCCAGGGACAGGGCGTTTTCGTACAGGCGGCGGACGCGGGGGTCGCCGGCCACCATGTTTTTGAGGTCCGGGCTCACGTCCAGGGCCTTTTCCAGGGTCATCCCCAGGTCCATGGGGACGGCCTTGGCGATCACGTCGGTCTCCTGATAGCTGTAGCCCAGCACCCGGCCCACGTCCCGGATGACGCCGCGGGCGGCCATGGTGCCGAAGGTGATGATCTGGCTGACGTGGTCCTGCCCGTACTTTTCCGCCACGTAGTCGATGACCTCCTGGCGGCGCTCGTAGCAGAAGTCCACGTCGATGTCGGGCATGGTGACCCGCTCCGGGTTCAGAAAGCGCTCAAAGAGCAGCTGATAGCGCAGCGGGTCCAGCTCCGTAATGTCCAGGCAGTAGGCGACGATGCTGCCGGCCCCGCTGCCGCGGCCCGGACCGACCATGATGCCGTGGGTCTTGGCGTAACGGATAAAATCCCACACGATGAGGAAGTAATCCACATAGCCCATCTGGATGATGGTGGAAAGCTCGTACTCCATCCGTTCGCGAGCGTCCTGCCGGTCCTGGGCGTACCGCTTTTCAAAGCCCTCCCGGCACAGGCGGCGCAGCATTTCCTCCGCCGTTTCCCCGGTGTCGATGGGGAAGCGGGGCAGGTGGATGGTGGAAAAGTCAAAATCGACCCGGCAGCGTTTCGCGATTTCCTCCGTCCGCTCGACGGCGTCCTCGTGGCCGGGGAAAAGGGCCTTCATTTCCTCCTCGGATTTGACGTATAGCTCTCGGGTCTCCTGGCGTAGGCGCTGGTCGTCCTCCAGGGTCTTGCCGGTCTGGATGCACATGAGGATTTCCTGGGCGTCTGCGTCCTCCCGGGTCAGGTAATGGCAGTCGTTGGTGGCCACCAGGGGGACGCCCGTTTCCTCGCTCAGGGCGATCAGCCGGGGCAGGACGGTCTTTTCGTCCGGCAGGCCGTGGTCCATGATTTCGATATAAAAATGATCCTCGCCCATGATGGAGCGCATCCGGGCCACATAGTCCCGGGCATCCTGGGTGCGGCCGTCCAGCAGAGCCCGGCTCAGGTCCCCGGACAGGCAGGCGGACAGGGCGATCAGTCCCTCGTGATGGTCCCTCAGCAGCTGGTAGTCGATCCGCGGCTTATAGTAAAACCCCTCGGTAAAGGCCAGGGAGTCCATATAGCAAAGGTTTCGGTACCCCGTCTCGTTTTCGCACAGGAGGATCAGGTGGCCGAAATTCCGGCTCTGCACCAGGCGGTTTTCGGCGATGTAGACCTCGCAGCCGATGACCGGATGCAGCCCCGCCGCCTTCATCGCGGTATAAAAGTCGATCGCCCCGTACAGGGCCCCGTGGTCGGTCACGGCGCACGCGTCCATCCCCAGCGCTTTCAGCCGGGGAATCAGCTTATTGATCCGGCACGCCCCGTCCAGCAGGCTGTATTCGGTATGCAGATGCAGGTGAGCGAAAGACATACGGACTCCTTTCAGAAAATGCGTAATTCGTAATGCGTAATGCGTAATGGGATAGCGTTGTGATTTCACGGGGGACATTGGAGGAACGCCTTTCCCGGTATGGACAAAATGGTGTCCGGAAAGGCCATTGTCTCAGCGGGCCGGACGGGGTATAATCAACGGATGTCGGCTCCAGTGGAATCAGCCGGAAGCAGATCCGCGCCGAAGGCGCGCATTACGAATTACGCATTACGAATTATGCATTATTTTTTGGGGGGTTTATGGCCAAGCTTTATTTCCGCTATGGGGCGATGGGCTCCAGCAAGACGGCGAACGCGATCATGGTGCAGTACAATTACCAGGAACGGGGGCAGAAGGCCCTGATGGTCAAGCCCCGGCTGGACACCCGGGACGGGGAGCGCGTGGTGGCCTCCCGCTCCGGCCTGTCCGCCCCGTGCCTGTATATGGAGGAAATCGGCACGGTCAACCTGCACGACTATGCCTGCGTCATCGTGGACGAGGCCCAGTTTCTGACCAAGGCGCAGGTGGAACAGCTGGTGCATATCGTTGATCACGACAACGTGCCCGTTGTCGCCTATGGTCTGCGCGCGGATTTCAAGGGCAACTTCTTTG
>DGRV01000015.1 GCA_002391225.1 Christensenella sp. UBA4379 | reverse complement strand
CCGAACACAGAAGTTAAGCCCTTCAGCGTCGATGGTACTTGGCTGGAGACGGCCCGGGAGAGTAGATCGTCGCCGGATTCCAATAGGGAAAGCGCAAGCTTTCCCCCTATATTCCTCAGTAGCTCAATGGCAGAGCATCCGGCTGTTAACCGGAGGGTTGTAGGTTCGAGTCCTACCTGGGGAGCCACGAACGGCAGGTTGAAAAATCTGTCGTTTTTATAATTCCAAAAATGATTTATATCAGAATGATATTTATTTCTCTTGTAATGCGAAATGTGTGTTCATATAGATAGATTTCCCTTTGTTTCCGTTTTGAAGGAAAAATTATCTTCTTTCCCATAAACCACGGAAAAACGGATTCTTTTTCTTTAGCGGGGGACAGGTTTTTTTGACAGTGAAACGCCGGGTTTGTTATAATGATGCGGAAAAAGGGCGGCCGGGGGGCGGCTGGCTAAAGGGGAACCGGCGGAGGGTTGCATGAAGTTTCTGTGGAAATACCTGAAAAAATACCGGTGGATGATCCTGTGGGGGATGTGCATCAAGCTCGGGGCGACGCTGCTGGAGCTGCTGATTCCCTATGTGATGGAGCATCTGCTGGACGACGTGGTGCCGCGCAAGGATGTTCTGCAGGTAGTCGTTTGGGGCGGGGTGATGATCCTGCTGGCCTGCCTGGTCCGTTTTTTGAACGTGACGGCCAACCGAAAAGCGATCTGGATTTCCAAAGAGGGGACCTTTGAGATCCGGCGGGATCTTTTTCATAAGGCCCTGAACCTGTCCGGCAGTCAGATGGATCAGGTGGGCCTGCCCTCATTGATCTCCCGGATGACGTCGGACACCTATAACGTGCAGAATTTTATCCGCGCCGCCCAGACCCTGGGCATCCGCGCGCCGATCATGCTGGTGGGCGGCATCGCCATTACTTTGACGATGGACACGGGGCTGGCCCTGATATTGTGCATCATGGCGCCCATCATGATTGCCCTGGTGGTGTTCGTCTCCTCCAAGGGGATTCCCCTGTATGACCTGGTGCAGCGGGGCATGGACGACGTGGTGCGCATCATGCGGGAAAACATCACCGGGATCCGGGTGGTGAAGGCCCTCTCGAAGGAACCCTATGAAATGCGGCGGTTCGAGGCCGCCAACGATACGACGGCGAAGCGGGACATCCGGGCCGGGGTCACGATGGCCCTGCCGGGCCCGATCGTAACGTTGTTCTTGAACGTCGGTTTGACCCTGGTGGTGCTGATCGGGGCGCGGCGGGTCAACGCCGGGGAAACCCAGCCCGGGGTCATCCTGGCCTTCCTGACCTATTTCAACATGATCCTGATGGGCGTGATGGGGCTCAACCGCGTGTTCATGATGCTCTCCAAGGCCAACGCCTCCGCCGCCCGCATCGCCGGGGTAGCCCAGCTGCCCGAGGACCTGCCGGTGCTCCCGGAGGAGGAAGGGGCGAAGACGGACCGGGAGGGCTACATCGTGTTCGATCACGTGTCCTTCAGCTACGCCGGGAAAGAGGGCGGGGCGGCCGACGCTTCGGCCTTTGCCGGCGCGAGCCGCCAGCAGTGCCTCAAGGACATCGACTTTACCATCCGCCGGGGCGGCTCCCTGGGCATCATCGGGGCCACCGGCAGCGGGAAAACCACCATCATCAACCTGCTGATGCGCTTTTATGACGCCGACGAGGGGCACGTCTTCGTGGATGGGAAGGACGTGCGCACCTGGGACCGGGACGGGCTGCACCGCCTCTTTGGGGCCGTGTTCCAGAATGACGCCATCTTTGCCGACACCATTCGGGAGAACGTCGTCTTCGGGCGGGACGTGAACGAAGCGGGCCTCCAGGCGGCCCTGGAGGACGCCAAGGCGGCGGAGTTCGTCCATGCCTACGAGGACGGAGCGGACCACATAGCCGCCATCCACGGCGGCAATTTTTCCGGCGGGCAGAAGCAGCGCTTGCTGATCGCCCGGGCTCTGGCGGCCCGGCCGGAGATCCTGATCCTGGACGACGCCTCCTCCGCTCTGGACTACCGCACGGACGCAGAGCTGCGCCGGGCCATCCGGGAGCATCACGGAGACGCGACCCTGATCGTGATCGCCCAGCGGGTTTCCTCCATCATGAACCTGGACCAGATCATCGTGCTGGACGAGGGCGAGATGATTGGCAGGGGCACCCACGAGGAGCTGCTGCGGGACTGCGCGGTGTACCGGGAGATCCAGCAGACGCAGATGGGGGAGGTGTCGTAAGTTGGCCCGCAGGGATTCTATTATGACCAAGCCCAAGGACTCGAAGGGGGCGCTGCGCCGCCTACTGTCCTACCTGGGCGCCTTCAAGCTGCCCATTGCCCTGGTGGGGTGCATGTGTATCGTCAGCAACGTGCTGGCCCTGATGGGGCCGAGGCTGGCGGGCAGCGCCATCAACGAGGCCGCTGCCGGCAAGGGGCTGGTCAATTTTGACAAGGTGACCTATTTCGCGGTGCGGATGCTGGCGGTGTACGTGATCTCCTCTCTGCTGACGGTGCTGATTCACACGGTGATGGTCAACGTCTCCAAGCGGATCGCGAAAAAGATGCGCCAGGACGTGTTCGATAAGCTGATGCGCCTGCCCGTGGGCTTTTTTGACCGCAACCAGGCGGGGGACATCATCAGCCGGGCCTCCTATGACGTGGACGTGATCAGCACCTGCATGGCGACGGACGTGGTGTCCATCATCACCAGCACGGTGACGGTGCTGGGCGCTATGTTCATGATGATCCGCATCTCTCCGCCGCTGTCGCTGGTGGCGCTGGTGACAGTGCCTGCCTCCGCGGCCTATACCGCCCACATGCGCAAGCTGACCCAGCCGCGCTTCGTGAAGCGCTCCAAGGCCTATGGGGCGATGAACGGCTTTGTGGAGGAGCAGCTGTCCGGCCAGAAGACCATTCTGGCCTACGCCCACGAGGACCAGGTGGACGCCCAGTACGACCGGATCAACCACAACGCCGCCGACGCGTATTACAATGCCGATTCCCTGGGCATGACCATCGGGCCGACGATGGGCTTCATCAACAACATCTGTCTGAGCCTGATCGCCCTGCTGGGCTCCCTCCTGTACATGAACGGGGCGATCGGTCTGGGCAACATTTCTTCCTTTGTATTATATTCCCGGAAGTTCTCCGGCCCGATCAACGAGATCGCCAACATCATCAACGAGCTGTTTTCCGCCCTGGCGGCGGCGGAGCGGGTGTTCGCTCTGCTGGACCAGGGGGAGGAGCTGCAGGACGCTTTGGACGCCCGGGAGCTCAGGGACGTGAAGGGCAACGTGGCCCTGAAAGACGTGTCCTTCGGCTACGACCCCGGCCGGACCATCATCCATCACCTGACCATGAGCGCCGACGCCGGGAAGCTGATTGCCATCGTCGGGCCGACCGGGGCGGGCAAGACCACCATCATCAACCTGCTGATGCGCTT
>DGRV01000092.1:61367-75378 GCA_002391225.1 Christensenella sp. UBA4379 | reverse complement strand
TCGGCATCCTGCTCGATGGAGCCGGAGTCGCGCAGGTCGGACAGCATGGGACGCTTGTCGGAGCGCTGCATGTTGGCGCGGGACAGCTGGGCGCAGGCCAGCAGCGGCACCTTCAGCTCCAGGGCGATGGCCTTGAGGCGGCGGGAGATCTCGCTGACCTCCAGCTGACGGTTCTCGTTGCGGCCGTCCGCCGTCATCAGCTGCAGATAGTCGATCACGATCAGGTCCAGCTTCTTGTCCAGCATAAGCCTGCGGCAGCGGGAACGGACCTGAGACGGGGTGATGCCCGCCGTATCGTCGATATACAGGTCTTCCCCGGCCAGCTTGGGCAGCACCAGGCTCAGGTTTTCCCAGTCCCTGTCCTTGAGGGTGCCGGAACGGACGGCCTGCATATTCACCCGGGCCTCCCCGCAGAGGATGCGCAGCATGATCTGCTCCTTGGGCATTTCCAGGGAGAAGATGGCCACGGTGTAGCCCTGCTTGGCGGCGTGGGCGGCGATGTTGATGGCAAAGCTGGTTTTGCCCATGGAAGGACGGGCCCCCACCAGGACGAGCTCGCCCCCGTGCAGGCCGGTCAGGCAGGCGTCCAGGTCCCGAAAGCCCGTGGGCACGCCGGCGATCTTTCCCTTGAGCCGGGCCAGGTCGCCGATCTGCTCAAAGGTCCTGGTCAGAATCTCCTGGCCGTGCTCTAGTTCCGTTCCCGACCCCTGGCGCATGGTGATGTCGAAGATCATCTTCTCACTCTGCTCCAGGATGCTGTCCAGCGGCACCTGCTGCTGGTAGCTCATGCGGGAAATCTCCGCCGTGGCGCGGATCAGACGGCGCAGGACGGCCTTCTCCTTGAGGATGGAGATATAGTAGGTGGTGTTGGCGGTGGTGGGCACGTCCTGCATCATCCGCATCAGGTAGTCCGACCCGCCGATGCCTTCCAGCTTGCCCACCCGGCTCAGTTCCTCGTCCACCGTAATCAGGTCGACGGCGCTCCCCCGGTTGCTGACGGCACGGATCGCCTCATAAACCGCCTGATTTTGCGGCGCGAAAAAATCCTCCGCCGTCAGAACCTCCAGCGAAGGACCCACCACAAAAGGATCCTGCAGCAAAGCGCCCAATACGGACCGCTCCGCTTCCAGGCTCTGCGGAGGAACAGGACTGAAATCCCGAACGATCTGTTCACTCATGTGTTTTTGTTTCCTGCACCTGTCAAAGCACGTTCCTCATGGCTGCCGCATCCAAGGATGCAACGGCCAGAAACAAAGACTGTCGGCTCAAGCTGATGTCCGCCGGTTCAACCGGCGGATGCCGCAGGCACCCCGGAGGGGCGCTTGAGACGAACAGGATTTGTTGTCAGCTGAAAAGGGGAGCATGAGGGGGCACACCCTCATGCAGGATCGTACATACCGGCTTTGCCGGTATGGGCGGGGTTTTCCGTCAGGAAAACATTCCTTACGGATTTGCCGCCCGTGAGCGAAGCGAAAGGCAAATCCGCCCAGGGGGCAGCGTGGGAGGGGGACGTGTCCCCCTCCCATTCACTGGTTGACGCCCACCACGCGCACGGTGACCTTCGTCGTCACCTGGGGATAGAGGCGCAGGGTCACCGGAACGTCGCCGGAGGCGCGGATCGGGTCCTTCAGGTCGATCTTGCGCTTGTCCAGGTCCAGGCCGTACTGCTCCTTGAGGGAGGCGGCGATTTCCGCGCTGGTCACGGAGCCGTACAGGCGGCCCTTGTCGCCGCACTTGGCGTTGACGATAACCACCTTGTCCTTGAGCTCCCGGGCCTTCTGCTCGGCTGCGGCGCGGGCTTCCGCCTCGCGCTGACGCTCCGCCGCCCGCTTGCGCTCGATCTCCTTGGACGCCCCGGCCGTGGCTTCCACCGCGGCCTTCCTGGGAAACAGGAAGTTCCGGGCATACCCGTCCGAAACGTTCACGATGTCGTCCTTCTTGCCCATTCCCTTGATATCCGTCAGCAGAATTACCTTCATAGATAAGACCTCCTCTATGATCTGTCGATATGGCAAAGTTTGAAAGTGAAATCATTCTTTTTCCTTTGCGGAGTGTCATTCCGTCCGTCCGGCGATTCATTCGCCGGATGAAGGCCAAAGGCCGAAACCCGAAGGGCGAAGGAATGACATGCAGCAAAGGAAATGGCGAGGGGAGTACAGAGGGGGAACACCCTCTGTTGAAATCCGCTTTGGCGGCATGTACGTCAAAGCGGAACAAATGGCGTCAACCATTTGCACCTTGCAGCGTTTCCACCCGGGAGTCCTGAAAGGACGACAGGAAACGCTGTGAGGGGGTGTTCGCGAGGGGGACGTTAGTCCCCCTCGCGGGGAGCTTTCAGTCTCCATTCTGCGGCTCCGCCGGCCGCAAATGCCGGATGTTCATCACCTGGTCGATCAGGCCCATGATGACGAACAGGAACTGAGCCAGCAGCAGCAGGATGGCGGTGAACACACACCGCCCGCCCAGGCTCCTGCCGGATTTTTTCTGGACAAAGTCCATCACGGCCACGCCCTGCAGCTCGTACACGCTCAGAAACAGGGCGGCCAGCATGCCGCCGACGGTCCTCTCCGCCACGCTGGTGCCCAGCGTCCTCATCATCAGGCCGATGGCCGGGACGGCCAGCAGCAGGCCCCAGCCGCGGGGCAGATACCAGGTAGAAAAGGACGGCATCTGAAAGTCCGGATAATCCAGGGGCTGGTCCTTTTCCTGCTGGGCCATGCGCTGAAGGAAGTTCTCGTAGCTCTCCAACTCCAGCCGGGCGGAGGTATCCCCCTGCCGGACGGCCTCCCGCTGGCGGGTGACGGCGTCCATCAGCTGCTTTTGCCGGATGGCCCCGTAGCGCTTTTTCTGCTGGAAGCGTTTGCCCAGGTACACGATCAGCCCAAAGCCGCCAAAGAAACACCATATCGAATAGCTCACGGCCATCGAGGGCGCCTGGCTGAAGGCGTCCGCCAGGGTGCTGACCAGGGAATTGGTCAGCTCCTGCCTGCCCAGGGCGGACAGGCCGCCCAGCAGACCCTGGGCCTGGAGCAGGAGGGAAGAATCCAGGGTGATCAGCCCGTTCTGATAGAAGGAAATCAGCAGCTGGTCCCCGTAGCCCGACCGGGTCATCAGGGAAACGACCCGCCGGGCCAGCGTCAGGTACATACTGCCGCCCGATATCCGCTGCAGGATCAGCAGGCAGGAAAAGGCGCTGAGCAGGTACACGCCGCACATAAGGCCCGCGGCCTTAAAAAACGGCGGCTGCCGGACAACCGACAGGGCGAACACGACGGTAAACGGCACCAGATACAGCCCCATCAGCAGGGCCGCCTGATACCCAAGGGACAGGAGCGGCTGCGCCAGATACGCCAGCAGCCCCATCACCAGCGGCAGCAGACCGCCCCACAGGCCGGCAGCCATCAGCATGGGCGGCCCAAAGAGGATGATCACCCACATGCCGCTCAGTCCCGAGAGCACCGAGGATGTAAAAAGCAGTGCCGGCAACGCCATCAGCACCGTCAACCAGATCGCCGCCTTCAGCGAGCGGATCATCGGAAAAGAACGCAGATCGAACACCCCCAGTGCAAGCAAGGTAGGAGGTAGGAGGGAGAAGGGAGGAGGTTTTTGGTCAAGAGTGGAGAGTGGAGAGTGAAGAGTGGAGTTAGGAGTGAGGAGTGGAAATTGGGGTTATCTATGGATGCTCGGGCAGTGTAAAGATTTCTGAAAGAACCGGGTGAATGGACCGGAAAATGGGTTCCGGATCCGGAAAGCTTCATTTGGATATTATACCGTTTTTTTGCCCATTTTGCAACGCCGAAGATTCCGTCCCCGGCGCGGCCCTGCGGCCGTCAGAGCTCCGGCCGCTTTTCACTCCTCACTCCTCACTTCTCACTATGACTATTAACCTTAGCGAGCGTCAGCGAGCGCTACCTTCTCCCTCCTACCTCCTACCTAATCGCGGCCGTTAATCGTTAAAGACGAGAAGTTGGCGTTGTCTTGCCCACTTCTCGGCGTAGCTTCCCTTGGGGGCGATTACGCAGACCAGGGCGTCGCAGCCGGTGAAGGCGGTATCGTCGATGTCCCGGACCGTGTCGGGCAGGAAGAGGCAGATAAGGTTCCGGCAGTCGGCGAAGGCGTACGCCCCGATATCCCGGCAGCCGGCGGGAATGGTGACGGCCTCAAAGGACGCCCCGGTGAAGGAATGGCTCCGGACGGTTTTGGTAATGGAGGGCAGGGTCAGCTCGTTTTCCGCCTCAAAGGGCAGCACGACTACCCGCACCGAACGGGAGACGCCGTTCCAGGAGGTGACGTTCAGGTAGGTTTCCCCCGGCGCGCGGCCGATCAGGATGCCCTCTTCGTCGATCAGCAGCACCTCCGGCTCGTCCGCGGCGGAGGTAAACTCCGGCCAGGCGTTTTCCGGCACGAGGTCTGTGACGGGGAGCTCCAGGGCGTGGTACTGCATGAGGATCAGGCTGTCGGGCAGGGCAAAATCCTCCACGGCCTGACGGACCCGGAAGGTGACGGAGGCTTCCGCCGTGCCCGCCGAAGCGGTAACAACGGCGTCCCCGTTGCCCACCAGGGAGACCCGGCCATCCTCACTCACCCAGGCGACGCTCTCGTCGGAACTTACATAGGTCAAAAGGGCCGGGTCGGCCGGCTCATCGCCGCTGTGGGCGGAGACCTCCAGGCGCACCTCAGTCCCCAGGCCCAGCATGTCCGGCACGGGGGCGATGTCGATGGCCGTCACCCTGCCGAAGACGCGCACGGTCTTTTCCGCGGTGGTGCCGTCCCAGTTCCGAGCGGTCACCGTCACTTCCCCGGCGCGCAGGGGCCGAAGGAGGCTGCCGTCCAGCGCAGCGATCCGCGGGTCCGACACCTCCCAGGTGACGGAGAGACCGGCGTTTTCCGGGACGGGGCTTGCCAACGACAGCTGCGCGGGGGTCTGCCCCACCGCAATCACGTCCGGCCCCTGAACGTTAAAGCGCTCCGCCGGCACCGCGCAGGTCAGCGTCACCGAATCGCTGACGCCGTTTTCCGCGCTGGCCGTGATCACCGCGCTGCCGCTCTGCAGGAAGGAGACCGTTCCGCCCTGGTCCACGCTGATCAGCTCGGGATGGCTGGAGGTAAAGACGACCTCCCGGTTTTCCTGGGTGCGCAGCTGGTCCCTGACCTCGCAGGTCAGGGGCAGGACGCCGCCCACGGCATAAACGGGGGCTTCCACCTTCCGGAAGGCGACGGACTGCACCTGGGGCACGTAGACCCACAGCTTCATCTGCGCGCTGGCTCCGTTCCAGGAAGAGGCGGTCAGGGTGTACTCTCCCTCCGTCCCCGGTTTGGTCCGGAGCATGTCGTCCTCCAGCATCAGGGCATCCGGATCGCTCACGGACCAGGAGAGGAAGGGCTCTGCGTCCTGTGGCTCCCAGGCGGCGCTCAGGGGCAGGGCTTCGCCCGCGGTCAGGATCACTTCCTTGGGCAGGGTCACGGACTGGACGGGCACACGGACAAAAACCGTCAGCATTTCCTCCGTTTCCTGGCCGTCCAGGAAGGCCTTGACATGGACTTCGCCGGGCTGGCCCGCCGTCAGCACATTGCCCTCCAGCAGGGCATCCCCCGTCACTTCGTATTCGATCTGATGCGCGGTCTGGCGGAAGGACGGCTCCACCCGGAAGCACTCTTCCAGGTTCAGCTGGCCCTCCACGGCCAGGACCGTCTCCGCCCGAAGCAGCACCAGCCGGTCCGGCATGGCGGCGTCATAGACGCTGAGTCCGTTTTCCTCCGCCCACCGGGCGGCAAAGGCTCCCTCCGGGGCATAGACGGCCTCCAGGGCGGCGGGGAAGGCGTTTTCCCCGATCACTTCCACCGAAGAGGGCAGAATCATCCAGCGCAGGGACCCGCAGTCCGTGAAGGCCCCGGCTCCGATTTCCCGGACGGTGTCCGGCAGTTCGACAGCGCCGGAGAAGCGCGCGCCGCGAAAGGCATTGGGACCAATGGCGGTCACGCCCGGAGCGATCGTCAGGGCGGACGCCTTGGACAGCACCTTATTCCAGGGGGCGGCATCCCCAAAGTCGGGGATGGGGCCGTTTCCGCCCACGGTCAGCACGCCGTCCCGAGAGAGGGACCAATAGGCCCCCTCGGTCCAGTCCTCCAGCACGGTAAAATCATAGACCCCCGCCAGGCGCTCGGGGGAAACCCCCGCCATGTCTTGCCCCACCGGATCCTTGACCCCGGCGTGGAAGGTCACCCGGCCGTCCTCCGGCAGGTAGGCCGTCACGAAGTTGTAGCTGATGCCCGTAACGCCCTGTTCCAGCACGATTTCCTTGAACAGGCCACGGTAGGTATACCAGCCGCCGGTGGCGGTCACGGCTCCGGAGCCGCTGAAGACCAGCCGCTGGCCGTCGTCGATGGACCAGCTCAGCAGACGATCCGGGCTGCCGCCGCTGACGGACGCCCAGGTCAGAAAGCCGCCGTAGTTGCCTTGCCGGCCTTCCCAGGAAGGCCCGTTAAAGCAGGTGACGTCCGCCCGCACGAGGCCAAATGCCCCCTGGCCGATCGCCGGGGCCCGCCCCAAGAAGCTGATGTCCGACAGGGAAGAACAGCCCTGGAAGGCGTTTGCCCCGATCAGCGTCACGGAATCGGAGATCACCGCGCTCTTCAGGGAATCACACAGCCGGAAGGCCTCTTCCCCGATGATCGCGGTGCCGGTGGGAATACGGATTTCCCCCAGCTGCCGGCAGCCCAGGAACATCCGGTCCGAAATGACGGGGAAGCCTTCTTCCAGCGTCACGGCGGTCAGGGAGGCGCAGCCGCTGAACAAGTCTGTCCCGACCGCCTCCGTACCGCCGCCCAGGCGCACTTCCGTCAGCGAAACGCAGCCTGAAAAAGCCCCGGGCATCAGACGGGACGATCCGGTGAGCAGATCCCCCGTATCCGTCAGAGCAGAGCAGCCGGAAAAGGCATGCGCCCCTACCTCGCTGACGCCTGCTTCAAAATGGGCTGCATGCAGATTTTCACTCTGATAAAATGCATAGCTGCCGATGGGGCCGATATATCCTTCCGCCGCTTCCACAGTCAGTTCGTTCTGGCAGCGGTAAAAGGCGTAATCGCCCAACGGGGCCGCGTCGGCGGCCAGACGCAGGACAGTCAGCGGAGCTTCCCCGTCGTACAGGACGGCCTTTCCGCCGGCGGCCATGGGGTTCGCCTCCGCGTTTTCAAAGCGGATGCCCGCCCATTCGGCGGCGTCGTTCACTTTCTTAAAAATGATCTTTTCCACCTGGGCGCAGCCGCCGAAAGCGGTCTCCCCCGCGCGGCGCAGGGTTCCCGGCAGATGGAGGGTGCGAAGCGCTCCGTCCATATAAAAGGCGTAGGGGCCGATTTCTTCGAGGCTTTCCCCCAGGTCCGCCTCCTCCAGCCGCCAGCAGCCGGAAAAGGCCTGGGCCCCAACCGACAGGACCGTGGCCGGCAGATGGAGCTCGGTCAGGCCCGTGCGGCGGAAGGCGGCCTCCCCGATCCGGGTCAGCCCCTCGGGCAGGGAAACGCTTTCCAGGTTCAGAAAGCCGTCGAAGGCATGATCTCCCACGGCGGTGATTCCCTCGCCGATGGTCACGCTCCGGACGCTGGCGCGGAAGGCGTGCCAGGGGGCCTCGTACCAGAAGTCCTGCCCGCCCTGGCCGTCTTCCTCACGGCGCAGGGTGGCCGCGGGAATTTCACCAATGCCGGACAGCCGGAGCTCTCCCTCCCCGGAAACGCTCCAGGAAAGGCCCGAGGACGCCCCGGCAGTGGCGGCGTTTTCCGCCAAAGCGGACGCCGCCGCCAGCGTTAAAAGCAGCGCCAGGACCATCAGACGCGCCCGCCATGTTCTTTTGTTCATTCCGCATTTCCTCCAAAGGCAGCGTCCAGCAGCGGCAGACGGCTGCGCAGATACGCAGCGATCCGGGCCCGCTCTTCCTGATCGGAAAAATCCCCGGGGTTCAGCTGGGCGTTCAGGGCATAGGCCGCGGCGGGAATCCGCCCCATCTGTCCGTCCAGGACGGACAGGATATGTTCTTCCGTAAGCAGGGTCTGACGAAGCGCCAGATAGCGCTCCGTCACCCGTTTTTCAAACACGTTCAGCAGACGCTCAAAGAGGGGGTGATCCATCCCTGCCTGCCAGTGTTTTCCATCGTTCGTTCGCTTCGGCAGGCTGTCGGAGGCGTCCCGGAAGGACTGTCCCCCTTTTTCCGCGCCGAAGGCGCTTTCCGCCCCCAGGAGGGCGGGAATCAGCTCTTCCCCGTAATAGAGCAGGGCCGTGCCCTCCGTGTCCGTCAGGCCCAAGGCATAGGTCAGAATCATCAAATCAATCGCTGCGTCCACGTCCAGATAGCGAGACAGGGTATGCGAAAGCGTCCCGTCGTCGCTGCTTTCCAGGATATGGATCAGCTGGTTCAAGCGGCTCAAGACCGGCTGGCCGCTGCCCGAACCCTTCCAAAGGACGGACCAACCGCCGTTCTCGCCATCTGTGGAAGGGCTGAACCTGGTCCCCGCTCCCCGGCCGTCCGAAACCGCCACTGCGGCGTTTTCATCCCGGTACATGCCAAACAGGGAGCCGTCCAGCCGCGGGCTCCATAGGTATAGTCCCGAAAAGGACCCGCTCAGCCACAGGGTCAAAGGAAAGCCGTCTGTCCCGCCCAGGAAGGGGAGCATCCGGAGCCTTTCCGGCAGCTGGGCGCGGGAAGCGGCCGTTTCCCGCCAGAGGGCGGCCACCGTCATCGCCCGGACGGAGGCCGGGTCAGCCCCGCAGGCTGTCAGGGTATAGCAGTCGTCCGCCGGCCAGCCCGGAAACACGTGGTCCAGCGGCATCGTCCCGTCGTCGTCCGCCAGCAGCCGGAGCGACAGGGAGAGGACCGACTGTCCGTCCTCCGCGATATCCGCGGAAAGGACCTGGGCCGGGCAGGAAACATCCCCGGCGCTTCCCGAAAGCTCCACCCATAAGGTCCCGCTGTCCTCGTCCATGGACAGAAGCAGGCGCGGAAGGCCCTCCTCCCGGACGTTCACAACTTCCTCCGTCCCGCAGACCTGGCAGACATGGGAGCCTTTTCCGGTCCTGACATCAAAGGTCCAGGGGCCGAAGGAATGGCCGGGGGCCGGGGCGTTCCGCCGGGCCGTCACCGTTCCGTCCGGATGGCGCATCAGGGCATACCCATCCTGCGTACAGGTGGGCACGATGATCTCCTCCGCCGCAGCCGGGGCCGCCGGGCAGATCACCGCCGCCAGCAAAAGCAGGGCCAGGATGCGTTTCCAGACAGGGGGCTTTTTCATTCAGGCAATCCTCTTTTCGTTCGTCTTACTTCGTTCATTATATGCCGGATCGGTTGAAAAAGCAACCGGCAGCGTCCTCTTATAAAAATCGGCAAATCCAGGATCGTTTCCCAGATTTGCCGACAGCGGTGATTTCCCTGAAAAAACAGGGCAAAAACCAGCGAAAAAACTCAGGGCTCGATGCGGTTCGGGCCGCGGAAGAGGAATTCGACCTCCTTGATGGACAGGCCCAGCAGCAGCATCGTTAGCCGGTCCACGCCCAATCCGAAGCCGCCGTGGGGCGGGCAGCCGTAGCGGAAGAAGTCCATGTAGAACTGGACGTCCTTGCCCAGGCCCTTTTCATCCGCCTGCCTGCGCAGGGGCTCGTAGCGGTGCTCGCGCTGGGCGCCGGTGGTAATCTCGGTGCCGCGCCAGATCAGGTCGTAGCCCAGAGGGTTGCCGTTTTCATCCCGCATGTGATAGAAGGCGCGCTTTTCCGGGCCGTAGTCCGTCACGAACAGGAACTCGTGGCCGAACTTGTCCATGGAGAGCTTGGCGCACAGGTGCTCGGCGTCGGTGGTCAGGTCGTTCTTCTCGCTGTCGTCGACGGTGTAGCCGTAGCGCTCCTCGAGCTCCTTGTACACGTCGCACAGTTTCATTTCCGGGAAGGGCAAGGTGGGCACGACCACGTCCATGCCGTACAGCTCCTTGATCTTATCGCCGCACTTTTCCTGGACGGCTGCCAGGGCGGCCTGCAAAAGCTCGGCCTCCACGGCCATCACGTCCCGGAAGGAGTCGATGTAGCTCATTTCCAGGTCGAAACCGGTAAACTCGGTGGCATGCTTATTGGTGAAGGACTTTTCCGCCCGGAAGACGGGGCCCACCTCGAAGATCCGGTCAAAGCCGGCGGCCATCGCCATCTGCTTATAGAACTGGGGGCTCTGGGACAGGTAGCCCTTGCGGTCGAAATATTTGAGTTCGAACACCTCGCTGCCGGATTCGCTGGCCGCGCCGATGAGCTTGGGGGTATGGATTTCGATGAAGCCCTTGTTCAGCAGGTACTGCCGCATGGCGGCCACCAGCACCGTCTGCGCCTGATAGATCAGGAAATTCTTGTCGCTGCGAAGGTCGATCCAGCGGTAATCGAGGCGGGAGTCGATGGCCGCGTCCTTGGAGATCGGCAGGGGCTCCGCGATGGATTCGATGCGGATGCTCTCCGGAAGCATTTCCTTGCCGCCCATCTTGACGTAGCTGTTTTCCACCACCATGCCTTCGGCGGTGATGACGGATTCTACCGTCAGCTTATCCACCTGGGCGGCGACCTCGGGATACTTTTCCTTTTCCACCGTCAGCTGGATGCGGCCGGTATGGTCCCGCAGCACCAGGAAGGCCATCGTCCGCTTGTTGCGGATGTTTTCCACAAAGCCCTGCAGCCTCTGCATTTCGCCGGGGCGGGCGTTCGCAATCAGTGTCCTGTCCATCGATCTCATGCTTCCTTTCCAATCAAACCGGCGATCAGTGCCGGCGCTTCACTGAGGGGATACTCGGTCTCTTCTCGGGTGCTCAGGTCGCGCAGCTTGACGGTGCCGCGCTCCAGCTCTTCCCCGCCGACCAGCACGATGTATTTGACGCCCAGCTTGTCGGCGTATTTGAACTGGGCCTTGAGGCTGCGCCCGCACAGGTCCGACTCGGACCGGACGCCCTGGGCGCGGAGCTTCTGCGTAAACACAAAGGCGTCGGTCAGGCTTTCCGCCCCGATGTTGGCGACGTACACGTCCGCCGCCGCGGGCGCGGGCGGGGTCAGATTCCGGTTCCGGAGCTCCAGCAAAATCCGCTCCAGCCCAAGGCCGAAGCCGGCCGCCGGGGTTTCCGGCCCGCCGAGCTCTTCCACCAGGTTGTCGTAGCGGCCGCCGCCGCACAGGGCCAGGCCCTCCCGCCCGGTCTGCATGATGACCTCGAACACGGTGCGGGTGTAGTAGTCCAGCCCGCGCACGATGGTGGGGTCCACCGCGAAGGGAATGCCCTGGGCGGTCAAAAGACCCTGCAGCTTTTCAAAATGCGCTTTGCAGTCGTCGCACAGGCTGTCCAGAATGGACGGGGCGTCCTTGACGATGGCCTTGCACTTTTCCTGCTTGCAGTCCAGGATGCGCAGGGGATTTTTGTCAAAGCGGGTCCGGCAGTCCTCGCACATGTCGTTCAGCCGGTCGCCCAGGTAGGCGCGCAGGGCCTCCCCGTAGCGGGGGCGGCAGCACTTGCAGCCGATGGAATTGATGTGGACAGTCAGCCCGGTCAGCCCCAGGGAAGACAGCAGCGTCATCAGCAGGTTGATCAGCTCCGCCTCGACCGTCGGCTCCTTGCCGCCGAAGCACTCCATGCCGAACTGGTGATGCTCGCGCAGACGTCCGGCCTGCGGGTTTTCGTAGCGGAAAATGGGCGCGGCCAGGTAATAGACCTTGGAGGGCAGGGGCTCTGCGTACAGGCGGCCTTCCAGGAAGGCGCGGACAGCGCCGGCCGTTCCCTCGGGCCGAAGCGTGATGGAGCGGTCGCCCTTGTCCTTAAAGGTATACATTTCCTTGGTGACGATGTCGGTGGTCCCGCCAACACCGCGCAGGAACAGTTCCGTATGTTCAAAAATCGGGGTGCGGATCTCCCGGTATCCCCAGAGCGCCGCCAGTTCCCGCATTTTTGCTTCCAGCATGTGCCACAGATAAGCATCCTGCGGCAGCATATCCCGGGTGCCCCGGGGAGCCTGCGTCAGCATACACTGCTTCCTCCTTTAAATCAGCGGAAGACGCCGCGCCGCTGACGTTTTTTCTCTTCCTTCGTCAACCGTTTTTCCGCACGTCTTTTCCCGCGCCGTCCCATTATAAAAGCCGGCCTGCTGTTTGTCAATTCCAGTTATTCCAGAGAAAGCACCGCTTCCTTCAGGATTTCCCAGCGGTCTTGGTCCCCGCTGCTCCCAGCCGCCTCGTTCGCCCAGGAGATTTCTTCCTCGACCCCCGCGACCTCCAGCAGGTTCAGACATTCCTCATCCCCGGCGAACAGACCGTCGCAGAACGGAACGATCAGGCCTTCAAAGTTGTTCAGGAACATCTCCCGCTCCACGGATGTCATATTGTCCAGCGCCTTTTGGGCCAGCTGCCGAACTTCCTCCTCGCCCTTTTCCCCGAAGCTGTTCGCCGAGCACAGGCGCAGCAGGTCCGCCGAAAGTTCCGCCGTGCGCATGGGCGTTTCCTCGTCGCTGACCGGCAGCTCCACCATGTCCTGGGCCAGCAGGAAAAACACCCCCGCCGTCAGCGAAATCACCCGGCCGGAAGCGGCGGCGCACAGCGGCGTCAGCCCCAGCAAAAAGGCCAGCAGGAGAGCCAAACCGGCTTTCCAGTAACTCCCTTTCATTTTCATTTGCCTTTCCTTCAAAGTTGATCATATTCCCCGGTCTTCCCAGGAAATACCAGGTGCATTATACCACGTCTTCCAAAAGAAATCAAATCCGGACAAAAGCACTGAAAGATCAAGGAAAATCGTTTCGCCATACTTGCGTAAATGTATGAGCATCCGCCATCTTTTACCTTGTGGTTTTGGCATGTCGGCTTTATAATGAACCTGATCCGACGGACAGGGCAGGTTCAGAACCCCTGATGTACCGTCTCGCGTGATATTTGGAAACGGAGGGCTGCCAGATGGAGAAGCTGAGGAGAAGGTCTGTGGAACCAATCTATTCGATGTGCGTACAGCCGTCTTTTATCATCGGAACCAACAACATAGACGGCTCGCCCGATTTTGCCCCGATCACCTGGGTCAGCGCCACCCATGAGGAAGGGGATGGCTACCTGCTGGTGATCAGCATGGCCGGGAACAAAATGACCAAGCAGAACGCTCTGCGCACAGGAATCTTCAGCGCCAACTTGGTCAGCACGGACATGCTGCCGCTGATGGATTATTTCGGCTCCCGGCACGCTAAGGACGGAAAAAAGGACGAAATCGCCTATGAGGTCAGCCGCGGCAAAGCGCTGGATGTGCCCGTACTGGACCAAAGCCGGTGGGTATACGAGTGCGAGGTCGCTTCGAAGATCACCACTGGAGATTCCACCACGTTTTTCTGCCGGATCCGGAACATCCAGATGGACGAGCGCCTGACCTGCACGGATCCCTTTGACGTGGATCTGACCATCCTGGATCCGGTCATCTACTCCGGAAAATATCACAGCCTGGGCAGGCTGCTGGGAAGCATCGGGGATTTCCTCTGACCAGAGCATCCTCCCGTGCGAGGAACATTTCGCAAAAGACACTGAAAGAACTGGTTGAACACCGGTGGGCCCAAATGGAGCCTGACCTTCCGCTGGTCCGCGCCGAGTGGATGTTATACAGACGGCGCGCCGCAGTACCTCCTGCTGCCCCTGAAAAGCCCCTATCCCACTCTGTCCGAACGCTTTCCCCTCTGCGCCCAGCCGGAAGGGCTGGCGGGGGCTGAAAACAACCACGTCATCCGGACGCGCTGACCCGCCAGAGACCCAGGTTTTTTCGGAAACAGAGCAGAGAAAAGAAGCGCAGGGCAACCACACGAGTAAAAAATCACATAATGAAGGGGGATATGAAGGGGGCCGTGCCCCCTTCAGGGAAATCCGCAGCAGCGACATGTGCGGTGCGAGGAGAATTTTTGCGGAGCATCGCTTGCGATGCGGGAGCAAAAATTCATACCTTACGGATTTGCCGCCCGGGAGTCCCGAAGGGACGACAGGCAAATCCGCCCAGGGGG
>DGRV01000092.1:50331-61269 GCA_002391225.1 Christensenella sp. UBA4379 | reverse complement strand
AACAGGCTCACGCTTGCGTGAGCCGTGAAAAGAAGCGCCTTCATCGTTGACAATCCCCGGGCGACCGCTTATAATGAAAGTGGATTTTTATGGGGAAGGGGGGATAGCGACGTTGACCAGACGCCAACCGGTTTGGGTGATCATGTTGCTGCTGGCGGCGCTTTTCCTTTCGTTCCCCGCTCAGGCCGCTGGCAATGTGCGGGTGTACATTCCGGACAGCGCCCTGCCCCTTTCCCTGCCGCAGATGCCCGAAGCGCCGCTGATCTTGGAACATGGGACGGCGGAAGACGGAGGGTATGAAATCGTCTTTTCCGCCCCGGTGGAGGAGGTTTTTCTCCTGACAGGGGGCAGAGAAGAAGAGATGGCCCTGTCCGAAGACGGGCTCACCGCCCGCTGCG
Source organism: Christensenella sp. UBA4379 (assembly GCA_002391225.1). Classification (GTDB taxonomy): domain Bacteria; phylum Bacillota; class Clostridia; order Christensenellales; family Aristaeellaceae; genus UBA4246. The sequence continues at coordinate 60,871 of DGRV01000092.1, read as the reverse complement.
AGGATGTTTCCGGCCAGCCGGGAGGGTTTACGGCCCGGGCCGGCTCCCTGACCGTCGCTTATGCGCCGGGCGGCAGCGTCAGCAGCGTGGAACTGTCCGAAAAGGGAGACCGCTTTTTTACCGGCCAGAAGGATCCCGTGACCACCATCCGGTGGGACTGCACGGCACTTCGCACCAGCGGGGAGCCGTATCTGATCTGGCGTCTTTCCTCCGTCACCGCCCGCTATCGGGCCGATTCCTACATCACCCAGGTGCTGGTCCGCTATCAGGGCGGCCAGACCGTACCGGTGACCGATTATGAAATCACCTATTCCCCCGCGGCCGGGGAAAAATACCTGATCCGCTACGGCAAGGCCGACCACGTCGTCAGCGGCGAATACACGGACGGACGGATCACCCTGGTTAACGGCTCGGGCCGCCACTTCTGGGACAACACCTGGTACGACGCCGTCACCGGCCGCCAGTCCGACAAAACGGGCCTGCTGGCCTTCACGGGGTTTGACTCCCCGCGGGTGAAAACGAGATAAACCGAAGTGCCTCGCCGTCCTCCGGAAAATGATACCAAAGCAGAGGAAACCGCCATGAAAAAGCTGATCGCCGTCCTTCTTTTTTTGATGTTGATCCTGTCGAGCGCTCACGCGGACGTCGAGCTGGAGTTCGTCTTTTCCTACAACCTGATGGCCGAGTCCTTCGGGCTGCCGAAGCTGCCCGAGCCCTACGGCGAATCGGTGTATTACTGCGAGGAAACGGGCATTCTCCTGTCCGTCAGCGCCAGCGCGTTCAAAGGCGAGGAACAGCATCCCATCATCGCGGTCGCCGCGACGGACGAAACGAAGCTGCCGGACTTTGTCATGACGGCCGTCTGCGTCCTCTACACGCTGGAGCCCAAGGGCGACGCCGCCAACCTGTACGGAAACATGATGAAGTCCTTCATCGAGTTCAACCGCCTGAACGGGATGATGCCGGTCAAGGCCGAAACCAAGAGCGGGCTGGCCCTCGTCTTCTCCCGGACGGAGGACAGCCACTACATGTTCGTGGCGGTCAAGCCGTAACGCCGCGCAAGCGAGGTATCTATGGTCATCTTCTGGATCGTTTTCATTCTGGTCGCTCTGCTGGCGGCCTTTGGTTTTTTTCTGGCAAACTTTTCGATGCGGATCAAGGGCCAGACGCTGGAGCAGGCCCGGGCCTGGCAGGAGGCGCATTACGACGTTTCCTGGGCGGACCGGGTGGAAAAGAGGGACTACACCGTCACCAGCTTTGACGGCTACGTCCTGCACGTCCATCAGCTGGTTCAGGCCGGGCCGTCCAGCCGCTACATCATCCTCTCCCACGGGTATACGGACAACCATATCGGCTCCCTCAAATACGCGAAGATGTACCTGGACCTGGGCTTCCAGGTGATCCTGTACGACCTCCGTGGCCACGGGGAGAACGAAAAGACCTTCTGCACCTATTCCATCCGCGAACGCCGGGACCTGGCGGCCCTGATCGCGGACACCCGCGCCCGGCATCCTGATCTGACAGTGCTTGGCCTGCACGGCGAATCCCTGGGCAGCGCCACCTCCATCGCCGTCCTGGAAAACCGGCCCCCTGTGGATTTCGTGGTCGCGGACTGCGGCTTCAGCGAGATCGAGAGCGTCATGAAGACCAGCCTGCGTCTGATGCGCCTGCCCGGCTGGCTGGTGCACGTGGCCTCCCTGTGCGCCAAGCTCCGCTTCGGCTGGTCCTATCAGGACATGCGGCCCATCGACAGCCTGAAGGACAACGAGATTCCCATCCTGTTCATCCACGGGGCTCAGGATGCTTTTATCCCGCCCTTCCACAGCCAGGCCATGGCGAAGGCCACAAAGGGCTACAGCGAGGTTCATCTGATCGAAGGCGCAGCCCACGCCCGCAGCATGCTGACCGCGCCGGAGGAATACGGGCGGATTGTGGAAGCCTTCCTTCAAAAAGCGCTGTCACCGGAATCAGATTAAAAACCGGTGACAATCTGTTCAGGTTCCCAAGTCTTCTGCTTGGAATCATCAGCGGTTGATGTCCTTTTGCCGTGACAAATGTATGGAAACAAAGGCTGATATAAACAGTATTAAACATGATATAGCATCAAAAAGCCTCCCGCCGCGGAACCCATGCGTTCCGCGGCGGGAGGCTTCTTGATGCTGCTGTTTTATCTCACCCTGGGGCTTTCAAAGGAATCAGGCTGGCGCAGCTTCATCCGGCGGGCTTCCCGGCCCGTCTCCACGTCCGTCCAGATCCACTTGCCCCTGAGGGGGTCGCAGGCGTATTTCAGGGTTACGGAGCCGTTGTTATAGTAGGCGCGCACCACCCGGTCGCAGTCGTCATAGCGGATGGAGTAAACCTCCGTATCGCTGACGGCGTAGGTGATGGTGTAGCCGTACAGGGTGTTCTTTTTGTTGTTGCGGTAATCCACGGAGATGGAGCGGATCTCCTCCCCGTAGGGGTAGGAAACCGTGATGTTGCCCACGTACCAGGTCGTCAGGTAGTCGCCGCACTCGCTCTTGATCTTTTCGCTGCGCCAGTAGATGGTCGTCCAGGCGTCCTTCTGACCGGAGGCGAAGTAGTCTTCCTGGTTGGTGATCCAGATGGCCCGGGGAACCCCGGAGTTGGTATAGCTGGTGGTCACCCCGTCCTTGCGGGCGACGACCCCGCGCTGCTGCCAGGAGTGGCCTTCCTTGTTGGTGACCGCCTTGCCGTTTTTGTCCGTTTCCACTTCTTCCAGCTCGTTCACCCAGTCTACGGCGGCAAAATCCACCGTGTCCTCAAAATACAGGGAATAATCGCCGTCCAGATAGGCCTTTTTCCCGTTGTTCTGCGCATAAGTGGTCAGCGGAACGGGTTCCGGCATCTCCGGTATATTCAAACGGCGCACGGAAGCCGGGATACGGACGCTGTCCGCCGCCGCCGCACTGAAGGGCAGCGCGCAGGCGAGCAGCACCAGCAGCCACGCGCACGTTTTCTGCAAAGGACGTCTCATCATCGTTCAACCTCGTTCCGGTGTTTTGCCATACAAAAACCCATCCTTATTTTATTCTCTTTTTCAACGTTCGTCAATGGTTTTTTAATAAATTGTGAACAATTTGTGATGAACGTTTGTCATTTTCCATCTCTTTTCCTCCGCTGGCCACATATTGTCTCAAAACCACATATTGTCTCAAAACCTGATTTCAATTGACACCGGGAAGGCAAGATGCTATAATGTTCCCGAAGTTCCGGCAGACGGGAGAATGTCACTCTGCCGCTGTTTTCTTAAATAACTGAAGGAGGAGATTCCCATGGTTATCCTGCCCGTAAGCGATCCGTCCTTCCGGCTGTACGGCCGGGTGGTAGAGGGATATGACGTCAGCGGCGTCCTGGACGCGCTGGCGAAAACGCGGCTGCCCGAAGGCACCGATTACGTGCCGCACGATGAAAGCGTCGCCGCCGCCCCCGGGGCCGACGCCCTGGGCGATGGCCTGTTCGGCGGCATGCCCTTCCAGCTGGGCTGGTGCAACGGCCACAATACCAAACTCAACTGCCTGGAATACCACCGGGACAGCGAATTCAACCTCGGCTGTGAGGATTTTATCCTCCTGATCGCCACCCTTTCCGACATAGAGAACAACAAGCTGGACACCTCGAAGGTCAAGGCCTTCCGCGTGCCGGCCGGCGTGCTGGTGGAGGTCTACGCGACCACCCTCCACTACGCCCCCTGCCATACGGACCCCGCCAAGGGCTTCCACGTCCTGGTGGCCCTGCCCAAGTGCACCAACACCGATTTCCGTCCCGGCCGCAAAGAGAACGTGCTGGACAGCACCCTCTGGGCCCGCAACAAGTGGCTGCTGGCGCACGCTGAATCCAGTGAAGCCGCCCAGGGCGCCTATGTGGGCCTGACGGGCGAAAATATCGACATCGCCAACGACCTGTAAATCCCTATTGCCTAATGCCTAATGCCTAATGCCTAATCCCTAATCCCTATTCCCTAATCCCTATTCCCTCATCCCCCGGGTTTCCCAGGCTTTTCGCCTGACCATCAATATTTTTAAGGAGTGATTTCTTATGGTGAGCAATATTCCCGTCGTAAAGCTGGGCATCATCGCCGTATCCCGCGACTGCTTCCCCATCCAGCTGTCCCAGAAGCGCCGCGCGGCGATCGTCAAGGCCTACGGCGAAAAGAACATCTATGAGTGCCCCGTGACCGTCGAAAACGAGCTGGACATGCAGAAGGCCGTGGCGGACGTCAACGCCGCCGGCTGCAACGCCCTGGTCGTCTTCCTGGGCAACTTTGGCCCGGAAACCCCCGAAACCCTGATCGCCAAGCACTTTGATGGCCCCTGCATGTTCGTGGCGGCCGCCGAGGGCGACGGCGACATGATCAACGGCCGCGGCGACGCCTACTGCGGCATGCTGAACTGCTCCTACAACTTAGGCATGCGCCATCTCAAGGGCTATATCCCCGCCTACCCCGTGGGCACCGCGGACGATATCGCCAAGATGATCGCGGACTTCGTGCCCGTGGCCCGCGCCATCATCGGCGTCAAGAACCTCAAGATCATCACCTTCGGCCCCCGTCCTCAGGACTTCTTCGCCTGCAACGCCCCCATCAAGGGCCTGTATGAGATCGGCGTCGAAATCGAAGAGAACAGCGAGCTGGACCTGCTGGTCTCCTACAAAGAGCACGAGAACGACCCCCGCATCCCCGAAGTCTGCGCCGACATGGCCAAGGAAATGGGCGAAGGCTCCTATTATCCGGACATGAGCGTCCGCATGGCGCAGTTCGAGCTGACGCTGCTGGACTGGGCGGAAAAGCACAAGGGCGACCGCAAGTACGTGGCCTTCGCCGACAAGTGCTGGCCGGCCTTCCCCAGCCAGTTCGGCTTTGAGCCCTGCTACGTGAACTCCCGCCTGGTCAGCCGGGGCATCCCGGTCTCCTGCGAGGTGGATATCTACGGCGCTCTGAGCGAGTACATCGGCCTGTGCGTTTCCGCCGACCCCGTCACCCTGCTGGACATCAACAACTCCGTCCCACAGTACATCTACGACGAGGACATCAAGGGCCGCTACAACTACAGCCTGACCGATACCTTCATGGGCTTCCACTGCGGCAACACGCCGGAATGCAAGCTGTGCTCCGACCGCGCGATCAAGTATCAGCTGATCCAGCACCGCCTCCTGGAGCCCGCCGGCAGCGATCCTGACTTCACCCGCGGCACTCTGGAAGGCGACCTCGCCGCCAGCGACATCACCTTCTACCGCCTCCAGTGCGACAGCGACGGCAACCTTCGCTCCTACATCGCCGAGGGCGAAATTCTGGACGTCCGCACCCGCTCCTTCGGCGGCATCGGCGTCTTCGCCATCCCGGAGATGGGCCGCTTCTATCGTCACGTGCTGATCGAAAAGCGCTATCCGCACCACGGCGCGGTGGCCTTCAGCCACGTGGGCAAGGCCCTGTTCGACGTGTTCCGCTTCCTGGGCGTCAAGGACATCGCTTACAACCAGCCCAAGAGCCTGCCCTATCCGACGGAGAATCCCTTCGCCTGATTTACGGCAGAACTTCTCATCTATAGCAATGAACCCCGGCTTTTGCCGGGGTTCGTTGTTTACTGTCCGCTTTGTTTTCGCCTGTCAGTACATCCGATACATCCCAGCGAGCATCAGCAGGCTGAAAAAATACAGGCAGTTGTCATAATACCGGCGTTTCCCCGTGCGCAGCGGCGTCTGCCAGAACGCGCGGAGGTATTCGTCAGCACAGGCGCTTTCACTGGCGATGGAAGCAGCCCCCAGCACGGCGGTGATCGCGACAGGATGCAAGGCCGGTTCCTCCGTGGGCGTCCCATCAATCTGATAGGCGCGGTAATCCCGCTCCGGGATACCATGAAAATACTCCTGGAGATTCGCCGCGATCCGCGCCAGGGCTTCCTTCCGGCCGAACCACAGGGTATCCAAAGCGATGTTCATCACCACGCGGTAGGCGTCTGAATAATAAGTAAAGGGCTTCTTGGGGAAGAGCCTGGGCGTTCCGTCATATTCGGCGTACTCGGGGCTCATGCCGGTGACGGGGTGGGCGCTGCGGGCGATATAGGCCCGGCTTTCTTTGGCGGCTTCCAGCCAGAACGCCCGGTCTTCCGGATGGGCTCGTTCCGCGAACAGCGTGTAGAAATGGGGCAGATGATAGCTGGGGTCCGTAAAATCCGCCTCCGGCACAAAACGGATCAGATGATTGCGTTCATCCCACATCGCCCGTCCGCCGGGGACGATTTCCGGCTGATGGACGCAGTGCCTCAATATTTCTCTGGCTTGGGCGGCATAGGCGAAAATTCCCTCTCCTTCCCCCCAGCGGGCAGAAGCCATGAAAAGCGCCATGGCAAAGTATTCCTCCCCGTCCGGCGCAGGACCCTCGGCGTTGTGTCTGCCGTCCAGCTGCACGGACCAGGCGAAATAGCCCTTGTATATTCCGTCTGCGTGATACATATACCGCATGGCAAACTGCCACAGCCTGTCAAACAGATCTTTCCGATCCATCTGTACACACATCATCATGCCGTAGCTCATGCCCTCGGTGCGGGCGTCGATATTGCCGGTATCCACCATGCAGCCGCTGTCATCATCCACGTCCTGATAGATTCTCTCCTCGGGATCAAAAAAGAGCGTATCAAAGCAGCGCTGCACCCGTTCCCGTACCTCCGCATCGCTAACCCCAATGCGGGAAAACTGATTGGGAAATGTCCATTCCATAGTGCTGACCTCCTTAAAAACGTTTAAACAAGAACTAAATCAAGAAGCATTTTTGCAAAGATCACTGCGTTCACGCCCTGTTCCAGGGCAGGGTCAGGCACCGAGCACCCAATGGTCGAGCGGGCTTTTCACGAAGGCCTCCGCCTCCTCCCGGAAGCCCGGGTCCAGGGAGGACAGACGCCCTTCCCAAGCTACCAGCGGGTCGATCCAGCGCTTTTTGGCCGGTATCCGCCGCCAATTGGGCCTTTCATCCTTCTCCTTTGCCCGTTCGGTGCGGGAAAGGGAGGTGAAGGCTTCCCAGGCCGCCCGGAGTTCGCCGTCCGCGAGGATTTTCCGGATCACTTTCTCCTCGGTCGTCCAGAGGTCTTCCTCCTTTAGGACGCCTTTTTCCATAGCCAGCCGGATCAGCTCCGCCAGGCGCTGCATGGCATAGCGGTCTTCATCCGACACATAGATCCGGGAGCATCGGAGGGCCTGGCGGGCAAAGCGCAGGGCCGCCTCCCGGTCCCGGAAGGCCGGTTCCTCCGCCCCGTCCTCCGCCCGGGTCAGCGTCAGGGCTTTGTACATCTGCCGAATCTCATCCGCGGTACAGATGCCAAAGTGCAGGAGGTTGCCCAGGGTGTATTCCAGCCGGTCGGCGCACAGGCGGGGCGTTTCGTTGTTGACCAGGGGATAGAGACGGTCTTCCGCCACCCGAGAAAGGGGAATCCCCCATTCGGCCAGCAGGCCAGGCAGCGCCGGGTCCTCCCGGATACGGCGGGCGGTACCTGCCTCCGTCGCCTCCTGCTTTACATAGTCCCCCTTCACAAAGTCGATCACGTGGGCGAAGACCGGGGCGGCGATGTCGTGAAACAGGGCGGCCAGGGCCTGCTCCTTCTCCCGGGTCCAATGCCAGACGATCAGCGCCGCCCCGACGCTGTGATCCAGCCGGGAATAGGGCAGAACCCGCCGGAACAGCGGAAAATCCGTATACTCGCACCCGCAGTTCATCCCAACCCCGCCGATGCGCCGAAGCGCCGGGCTTTCCAAAAAAGCCCCCAAAAACCCCGGCACCTCCGCTTCATAGACACTCCAAAGCGTATTCATACGACCTCACTTCGTTCGGAGAGTGGAGAGTGAAGAGTTTTCGCGGCCTTCGGCCGCAGAGTGGAGAGTTAATATGGTTTTCAATCATTGCACCCATTTCAACTCCTCACTCCTAACTCCTCACGCCTCACTCCTCACTATTAACCTCCTACCTTCTACCTCCTACTTCCTACCTTATCACTCACTATCCTATCTCCACTCTTCACTCTGAACCCCAGAGTTTCCATACACTTTCTTCTGTGTTTTCCAGGATGGAGATGATCCACGGTCCCGGGGCCTGGCGGACGCCGGCCTGACGCCATTTTTCGCAGCTTTCGTCCGCCAGCAGGCGGTCGCGGTGCTCGCTCAGCCGGCCCTCCATGTACAGGCAGAAGACCTGGGCGAACCATTCGGCGACCTCCTGGCTGTCCTCATAGGGCGTGCCGCGGAGGGAGCCCAGGGCCATGCGGAGGCCCAGCTGCCGGGTTTCTTCCCGGCGGGCCTCAAAAAAGGCGTCCCCTTCCCCAAAGAGCGGCTGCAGGGTGTAGGACCAGCCTCCTTCCCCCTTTTGCAGCCTGCCCAGGCAGCAGGGGTCGCTCTGGGGCATGCCGACGGTGATCTGCCGGACGCCGCCGCCCTGCCAGGTCTCGTGGAGATGGCGGTGGCCGCACAGGTACAGGCGGACGTCCTGCCTTTCCAGCAGGGCAAAGAGCTTTTCCCCGTCCGCCACGGTTTCGGTCAGCACCGGCTGAATCGGGTAATGGGCGCAGACCACGGCGTTCCGCCCGCCGCCGATCTTGGAAAATACGTCCTCCAGCCAGGCAAGCAGGCCGTCTGACACCCAGCCGTAGGCGTCCGCCTGTCCCTGGCCCCCGCTCCCTTCGTAGCGGTTCAGGTCCAGCATCACCAGCCAGGTGTTTCCGGCCGTCTGGACGGCGTAGCTCAGGGACGAATCGTGGCGGTATGCCGCCTGGGCGTAGCCGAAGTTCTCATACAGGGCGGCAAAATCGGACTGACCGATCCGGCCGGACAGGTCGTGATTGCCCGGCAGGACGTATACCGGCCGTCCTGTTTCTTCCCGCACCCGTTTTAGAAAGGCGGCGACCCGCCTGTGCTCCTCCGGCCGGCCGTTGTTGGTGCTGTCTCCCAGCAGAATCAGCGCGTCCGCCTCCCGGGCCGCCAGGCAGACGGCGTCCAGCACCTCGCTCAGGGCCCCGTCCTGGGCCGTCAGATGCAGGTCCCCTAAAAAAAGAAGGGTTTCCGCCCGGCCCGGCCGGCACAGGAGCAGCAGCAGGGTCATCAGCCCCAGGAAGATTCCCTGTTTCATCCCTCGGCCTCCTCACTTTTTTTCTGTATTTTCACGGATTTCAGATGCATTATTCCTCTTGTGCAAAAGAAAAACCTCTGCTATGATGCAGGTAAACCATCGAACGTAAGGAGGGGTTTTATGCCCGCGCATCCGTTTTTCAGCACGCCCAAGCTCGGATTCGGCCTGATGCGCCTGCCCAAACTGCCGGACGGAGCCATCGACATCGAGCAGACCAAGGACATGGTGGATCTCTTCCTGGAATCCGGCTTCACCTATTTTGATACGGCCTACGTCTACGACGGCGGCCAGTCCGAAATCGCCGCGGGCAAGGCCCTGGTCGCCCGCCACAAGCGGGACAGCTTTACCCTGGCCACCAAGCTGAACGCCCGCGTCAGCACCAGCCGGGAAGACGCCGAAAAACAGCTGATGACCAGCCTGGAGAGGACCCAGGCGGAATACTTTGACTTTTACCTGCTGCACGCCCTGGGCAGCCGCAACGTCCCCCTGTACGACGAGTACAAAATCTGGGACTACGCCGCCCGAATGAAGGAAAAGGGCCTGATCCGGCACTGGGGCTTTTCCTTCCACGATTCCCCGGAGCTGCTGGAAAAGCTCCTGAACGACCATCCTGACGCCGAATTCGTCCAGCTTCAGATCAACTATGCCGACTGGGAAAGCAACACCGTCGCCTCCCGGCGGAACCTGGAGGTCGCCCGGGCCCACGGAAAGCCCGTCGTCGTCATGGAGCCTGTCCGCGGCGGCGCCCTGGCCAACCCGCCCCAGCGCGTCCGGGACATCCTGACCGCGGCCGATCCCGCCGCCAGCCCTGCTTCCTGGGCCTTGCGCTTCGCCGCCTCTCAGGAGGGCGTCATGACGGTCTTAAGCGGCATGAGCAACATGGACCAGATGAGGGACAACATCGCCACCATGAAGGGCTTCGTCTCCCTTAACGAACACCAGCGCGCCGTCATGGAGGAAGCCCGGCAGGCGCTCCTCAACGTCCCCAGCATCCCCTGCACCGGCTGCAGCTACTGCACCGAAGGCTGCCCGATGCAGATCAAGATCCCGGACATCTTCTCCGCCCGCAATCAGGACATCATCTTCGGCCAGACCGAACGTGCCCGGAACCGCTACGCCCAGATCATCAAGGACAGCGCCGGCGCCGACCAGTGCATCCAGTGCGGCCAGTGCGAAAGCGCCTGCCCCCAGAACCTGCCGATCATCGAGCTGCTCAAGCAAGCGGCACAGGCTTTCGCCTAATTGATTTCAAATGGAGGGGATGTTGTAGAGTGAATTCTGCAACATCCCCTCTTTTGACAGGAGAAATCATCATCTTAAAACACTATGCGGTAGAGATTACTGGATAACTAAATCTCCGGGTGGTTTGGAGGGGTGAAACCCCTCCATTTTAAATCCGCAGCGGCGGCATGTACG